>NZ_CP136628.1:2493043-2796151 GCF_032918005.1 Bradyrhizobium sp. NDS-1 | reverse complement strand
CATCGCCGCCTTGAGTACCGGCACCGCGATCAAGTCGCTCTCGGGCGCGGGCAACGTCAATCTCGGCGCCAACACGCTGACCATCACGAACGGCAACGGCACCTTTTCCGGCGTCATCGCCGATGGCGCCGCCGGCGGCGGACTTGCTCTGACGGGCGGCACGCAGACGCTCACCGGCGTCAACACCTATACGGGCGCCACCGCCGTGAACGGCGGCACGCTGGTGGTGGACGGCTCGCTTCTGAACAGCCTGACCACCATCAACACCGGCGGCACGCTCGCCGGCAGCGGCACGATCGCGGGCGTCGCGGTCAATGGAGGCACGCTGGCGCCCGGCAGCGCGGCGAATCCGTTCGGCACGATGACCATCAGTGGATCGCTGATCTTCACCGCCGCCTCGACCTATCTGGTGCAGGTTTCCTCGACCAGTGCCAGCCTCGCCCAGGTCAATGGCGCGGCCGACCTCGGCGGTGCAACGGTGCGCGCGAACTTCACCTCGGGCACGGTCAAGAAGCAGTACACGATCTTGACCGCGGCCGGCACCCTGGCCGGCAGTACCTTCAATCCGACAGTCTTGTCGAACATGCCGACGCTCAACGCGACACTGAGCTACGACACCAACAACGTGTTCCTCAACGTCAATGTCAATTTCGCGCAAGGCGCCGGGCTCAACGTCAACCAGCAGAACGTCGCGAACACGCTGACCAATTTCTTCAACACCACCGGCGGCATTCCAGCGGCATTCGCCGCGCTGACGCCGGCGGGACTGACGACCGCATCGGGTGAGCTCGGCACCGGCATCATCCAGTCTGCAATCAACGCCGACGGCCAGTTTCTGAATCTGATGCTCGACCCGACCGTCGTCGGGCGTAGCGGCGGCTTCGCCAAGGCGGGCAGCGTCGCGCAGTTCGCCGAGAGCAACGAGGCGGCGGCCTACGCGTCGAAGCGGCCCGCCACCGCGCGCGAGCGCGAGGCTTATGCGATGGCGACCAAGGCGCCGCTGTTCTCCTCGCAGCCGAGCAGCCGCTGGAGCGTCTGGGCAGCCGGCTATGGCGGCTCGGCCGGGGTCGGCGGCAATGCGCAGGTCGGCTCGCAGGACCTGACCGCGCGGGTCTGGGGCGGCGCGGCCGGTGCCGACTACCGAATCTCGGTGGACACGCTGGTCGGCTTTGCGCTCGGCGGCGGCGGACTGAACTACTCGCTCGCCAATGCGATGGGCGCAGGCTCGGCCGACCTGTTCCAGGCCGGTGTCTATGGCCGGCACAATTTCGGAGCGGCCTACGTCTCGGCCGCGCTTGCCTATGGCTGGCACGACGTCACGACCAACCGCACCGTGGCGCTCGCCGGGGCCGACCAGCTCCAGGGCCGGTTCAAGGCCGACACGTTCTCGGCGCGCTTCGAGGGCGGCTATCGGTTCACGACGCCGCTGATCGGCATCACGCCCTATGCCGCGGCGCAGGTGACGAACTTCAACCTGCCCAACTACTCCGAAGTCAGCCTCAACGGCGGCGGCCTGTTCGCGCTGAACTATGCTTCGCAGTCTCTGACCAATACCCGCTCCGAACTCGGCCTACGCACCGACAAGTCTTACGCCATGCAGAGCGGCGTGCTGACGCTGCGCGGCCGTGCCGCCTGGGCGCACGACTACAATCCGAGCCGCGCCGTCACCGCCCTGTTCCAGACCTTGCCGGGCACCGGCTTCGTCGTGAACGGCGCCAGGGTCGATGCCGACTCCGCGCTCGTGAGCGGCAGCGCCGAGATGAAGTGGCTGAGCGGCTTCTCCATCGCCGCCACCTTCGACGGCGAGTTCTCCGGCAACGTCACCAGCTATTCCGGCAAGGGCGTGTTCAGGTACGCTTGGTGAGGCTGACCAGTCCGCCTTGATTTGGCCGACCTACTTCCCCGCCTGCCACTGGCCCGAGACGCCCAGGATCACCCTGACGCGACCGGTGCCCGCGTCGCTCAGCGCGGTGGTCTGCGGCACCTGGACGTCGAGCTGATCGACAAACAGGAACGGCATGCCGGCCTCGATATCGTAGAGCAGCTTCTGGAGCGCGGGCTGTTCCAGCTCGCAGCTCACGACGAGGCCGACGAAGCCATCCTTGGTTCGCGCGCCGGATACGTCAACTTGCGAGGACTGGACCTGGCCGCCGGCATCGCTGACAGCAGCGGCAACCCTCTGCAGCAGATTGGCGCCCGCGACGGTCACGGTCGGCCCCTCCAGGAACGGCGTACCCGGCCGCTCGGCCGATAACGCGGCGGCATTCTTGGCGCCTCCCTTGCGGCCACGCAACTGGTCGAGCAGGTCGGAAGTCTGCGCCAGCGCTTGCCGATGGGCGACGATCTCGGCGATCGACAGCCCCGTCGTCAGCAGCAGCGCGCCGGCAATCGCCACATAGAGCGTAACCGCGATCAGCGGCGAACTCGCGAGCGCCCGCGCGACCGCATTGCCGCCGGTGAGCTTGGCACTGCTCATGGCACGTTCCTCGGTTCGATTTGCGCCTCGATATGGAAGCGCTCGCCGGGATCGGAGGAGCTGCGCGTCGTCGGGGCGTAGAAGGTCGCGCGGTTGAAATGTCCGGATTGCTCGATCAACGGGATCAGCGAGGGCGCATCGCGGGTGATGCCGCCGATCTGCAGCTTGTTGCCCACAAGATGCAGCTCGGTGACATAGGTATGGTCCGGCAACACCCGGCTCAGCGTTTCCAGCACGATCACACTCGCCGCTGTCTCGTATTTGCGGCGTTCGAGCAGCGCGAGTGGGGATCGCTCGCCGCCATCGCTGCCGCGAAGCGCGGCGCGGCGCTGGGTGATCTGCCGTTCGAGCTCCTTCTCCTGCGCGCCGAGGCCGTCGGCAAGATAGCTTGCCGCGACCGATCCCGTCACCGCGGCGACGGCGGCAAGAGCCAGCACCGCTTGCAGCGCCCGGCTCAACCGCGCCGGATCGACCGCGCCGCGCGACCTCTGCTCGAATACCTTGATGCGTCCGCCCGCGCTCGCCTCCGTCGCGATCGCGACCGCCGACGGATGGAACGGGGAGACGGCATCTACATAGCTCATCGCCAGCTTGCGCGGCGCCGCGGCGATCTCCGTGGTGATGCTGTCGCGGCCATGCGCCGCCGGAGCGCGACAACCGAACACCGCTTCGTTCGCGGTCCACGGCGTCAGCCGGTCGATCTGCGCCCGCACGATGCCGTCGAGGAAATCGGCGGCACGCGCCGGCAGTTCCAGCGGACGAAACAAAAAGCGCGACGACCGCAGCACGATCTCGACGCGGCTGCCGCGGACGATCTGCGCGAGATTGGCGCTTGCAAACTTGCCATCCTCGAACACAATCTCCTTCGGGACGTTCTCCGACTTGGCCGCTTCCAGCGCGAACGTGCCGGTCTCGCTTTCGACCAGCCGGACCACCCGCGGCGACACGGCCCGCTCCATGGCGCGAACGATCGTGCCGGCTACAGTGCCGGTCCAGGCATCGAGAATAGCGCGAAGAGAAACGAGTGAGCTCATCTCACAGAGGCTTTCCGGCGGAGCCGTCGACGGCGTTATGCCACGACAATACACGATACGGCTCATCGCCGGTTTCGAGAAGCAGGATGACGACCTCGGCCGAGCTCCGCCGATGCGACGGCAGCTCGACCGCGACCGTCAACCGGTACGCCTTCGAGCCTTCGATCGTCGCATTGGTGCTGCCGGCAAGCCCGACCAAGGCCCGGGAATCGACGTTGGGATCGGTGCGGTCACGCAGCACCTGCTGCAATAGCCCGGGTGACATGCCCGGCAGCGCCGCCACTACCTGCGGCGCGGCGTCGAGCACGTTCACCGTCCGCATGTTGCTGAACACCGTGACGAAGGGCAGCACGCGCTCCACGACGGCGGCCGGAATGCCGCGCACTAGCCAGAGTTCGTCACTATGCGGAAACGGCGCGTGACGCGGCAAATAAGGCGCGCCGAGCGTGCGATAGTAGGAATCTTCCGCATTCTCCTGGCCGGGCTCGGTCGATGCGCGCCAGGCGAGAATCCGGTCGGCATAGACGGGTGCGTCCGTCGCGGAGACACCGAGCGCCGTCATCAGGCCCGATAGCAGCGGCTTCGGTGCCATGTTGAGATCGACGCGCGCAGCCTCCGAACGGAACGTCACGCTCACCCGACCGGCACCGACCCGGGCATTGAAGGTGCCGCTGGTCGGACGCAGCGCCTCGTTCTGCGCCGTCAGACGATAGGCCGCGAGCTCGATCCCCGCGGTCACCAGCGCATCGGCCTGCAACCGGTCGGCATTGACGGAGACCGTGACCGCCGTGTTGGTCACATAGGTCAGGTAGATCAGCGCCAGCGCCGCCAGCGCCGCCAGCATCCAGAGCACCGCGACGACGATGAAGCCGCGGCCGTCGCGAAGCGTTGCATGCGCGTCCCTTGCTCCGCTCAAAGCTGCTGCTCCTCTTTCTCCGCCTGTTCCGGCCGAGAGCGCGCCGTGACGCAGGTCGCCGGGTTCTTGGCCCGGGCGCATTCGGCCGGCGCCGTAATGCGCGGGACCGCCGCGCCCGAGACCGCGAGCACCTGCCCGGTCGCACTGTCCCGCACGGTAATGCGGATGCGATCCGGCAGCTGCGGCTGCCCCCGCCAGATCGGCTGCCACTGACCGTCGGGCCCGGCATAGGCGAAGCTGACGCGGAACGGCGCCCGGATCAGCACGACCTGATCGACGAAGCGGATCTGCCCGTCGGTCGGCATCGGTTGGAACGGCGCGCGCTCGCGCACCAGGGCGAGCCCTTGAGCGTCGGCCTTTTCGATCAGACGGACGAATTCGAGGCCTGGACGCGCGCTCGGGCCGAGCGCCGTGCGCAGGAAGGTCACCGACAATTCGCCGCCGTCGAACAACGGCACCCTGGCGTCGCCGTTCACTGTCATCTGCTCGGCGACGGAGAGGTCGGCGACGATGCGCTCGAGCCCGGTCGCAAGACGCTCGGCCCGCTGCACGCGGGCAATGCCGCGATTCCAGTTCGGCAGCCATTGCGCCGTCACGGTCGCCAGCGTCGCAAGGATGACGGTCATCAGCAGGGTTGCGAGCAGCACTTCGAGCATAGTGAAGCCGGCCTCGTTGGCCAGCGCGCGGCGCAGGCGCTTCATTGCCAGGCGTTTCGTTGCCAAACCCTTCATTGCGCCGCCCTCGGCACCAGTTTCACCGTCGTGACCTGGATCGCGCTACCGTCGGCCCGCTGCAGGCGCAAATTGACGGCCAACGGCACGAAGCGATCGCTGGCGGGATCACCGCCCGGCATCTTCATCGGCGCAACGTCGACCCGCCAGCGGCTGCCGGCCAGTTCGCCGCTCCGCCGGCCGGGTTTCAGCAAAGAGCGCGGCGGCAGGTCTGCGAGCAGGGTCTCGGCCGTGCCTGCGAGCGCCAGACGCTGGTCGATCGCGCGCGTCCCCTTCACCGTCGTGGCGATGACCGAGCCGATCGTCCCGAGCATGACCGCGATGATCGCGAGCGCGACCAGCGCCTCGATCAGGGTGAAACCGGCGGTGTCAGAGCAGCTTCTGCGGGACAATCTCAACGCCTCCGGTCAGCCAGTTGACACGCACCTCATAGCCGATACCCGGCCTCGCCAACGCGATCACCCCGCCACACGACATGCCCGACGGAAAGAAATCGATCGTCCGGCCCGCGGCCCTGTCGGCGCAGCGCGAGGCCAGCATCGCCTGCACCACCACGTCATCAGGCAGGCGGATGGTCCGGCCGGTGACTCCGGAACGGATCGCGCGCGCCTCCGCGTCCACCTGAGTCGCCACCCTGGTTTGCCGGCGCAGCGCCGCGTTGCGGTCGGCTTTCAGCAGCGCCGCGGTCTCGACCGCGTAGCTCTCCAGCCTGGCGCGCGTCGTCGTGCGCGGGACAGCCGGCAGGATGATTGCCGCCAGCAGGCCGATGATCGCGAGCACGCACAGGATCTCGATCAGCGCGAAGCCACGCGCATCGCCGATGCCCTCAGCGCGCGCCGCTGACAATGTCGGCCGCCGTTCCACTGCCGCCTTCCTGACCGTCCGATCCCAGCGAGATGATCTCATAGGGCGCGCTCGCGCCCGGAGCGCGATAGACATAAATGTGCCCCCAGGGATCGTTTGGGACTACCCCGCCGCGCAAATACGGCCCGTTCCAGCCGGCCTGATTGGTGCTGCGGGTCAACGCGGTGAGGCCTTCGTTCGATGTGGGATAACGGCCGAGATCGAGAAAATAGAGATCGAGCGCGCTGGAAAAGCTCTCGATCTGAATCTTGGCCGCCTTCGCCTTGGACTCGCTGAGATAGTTCAGCACCCGCGGGCCGACCAGCGCCATGATCATCCCGATGATGGTGATGACGACCAGCATCTCGACGAGGGTGAAGCCCGCCTCCCCTCGGCCGGCGCGCCGCCGGCCGCGCTTCGCGCTTCGATATTTGGTCACTCCAAGCCTCTCCCGTTACCTGCTTGCCATCTGGCCCAACTAACCGACAATCTGGCTCACCGACATCAGCGCCGTCATCACCGACGTGATCAGGCCGCCGACGACCAGCGAAATCGCGATGATCGCCGCCGGGCCCGCGATGCCGACCGCGCGGTCCAGCGTGCGCTGCAATTTGGCCTCGTAGAATTCTGCGATCCGTCCCGACAGCATCGGCAATTGCCCGGTCTCGTCGCCGAGCCGGAGCATGCGGACCGCCATCGCGGGCAGTGCTTCCGTCTCGGCCAGCGCATCGGACAGCTTCGAGCCATGGCGGACGCGGTCGGCGGCATTGCTCCAGACCGCGGACGGACCGGTTGTCGCCATCATGTCGACGAGGATGCGCAGCGTGATGGTGAGATTGACGCCGCTGCCGAGGAGCAGGCCGAGATTGCGGCAGAACAGTGCCGTCCGGTATGCGCTCATCACGTTGCGGATTGCCGGCAGCCGCGTGATCGCATTGGTGACGCCGCGCCGGACGCGCTCTTGCCGGAGCAGGAGCCAAGCCGCGGCGATGGTCGCCGCAAGGCCAGCCAGCACAGCATCCGAATTGCCGCGAAGGAAGGTGGAGATGTTGAGAAAAATTCCGACCACCGGATCAATCTTGGCGCCGAAGTCCTGCAGCACGCTGGCAAACTGCGGCAGCACGAAAGTGAGGAAGAACAGCAGCACGCAACCCGCCGCGCCCAAGACGAACAGCGGATAGCGGATAGCATCCGACAATCGCCGCCTCAGCCCCTCGCTGCGCGTGCGCTCGCCGGCCAGCACCTCAAGCACCTGGTCCAGCGATCCGGAAGCCTCGCCGACCCGCACCAGTGCGACATACATTGGCGGGAACAGCCCCTCGTGCCGCGCCAGCGCTTCGGCAAAGCTCTCGCCCGCGACGACGCGCGAACGGATGTCGGCGACAACCGGACGCAGCCGACCGAAATCCGGGTCGGCCGCGAGCAGTTCCAATCCGTCATTGATGCGGGCACCGGCGCGCAGCAGCAGCGCGAGGTCGCGGGTGAAGATTGTGACGTCTTCCGGCTTGGGCCGGTTGAAGAGGCTGAACACGCGGCCGGCCGAGCCGCCCTCTTCCGGCGTGACGTTGTCGACCAGCACGAGACCGAGCCGCTCGATCCGCTGCGCGACGTCGCCCGGCGCGGGCGCGGCAATGGCGCCGGAGACCAGTTCGCCGTTGGCGTTGAGCGCGCGGTAGCGATAGTTCGGCATGCGTCAGCGCACCGTCGTGACGCGGAAGACCTCGGGCACGGTGGTGAGCCCTGCCCGGCATTTTGCGACCGCATCCTCCAGCATCGTCGTCATGCCGGCCCGCATCGCGGCGGCGTCGATCGAGTGCGAGTCGGTCTGCGGGCCGATCAGCGTACGCACCTCGTCGGACATTTCGAGGATCTCGAACACGCCATTACGGCCGCGATAGCCTGTGCCGCCGCAGCGCTCGCAGCCGCCGGCCTCGTGCACGACCTCGCCGCACTTGAAGCCGATCACCGCAAAGCGCGGGTCCTCGGCGAGATCGGCCTCGGTCAGCGCATGCGGGACCTTGCAGCGGTCGCAGAGCACGCGCACCAGGCGCTGCGCCACCACCGCGCGCAACGTGGACTTCAGCAGGAAGCCCTCGATACCGAGGTCGATCAGCCGCGGCACGGCGGCCGCGGCCGTCTCGGTGTGCAGCGTCGTCAGAACAAGGTGGCCGGTGAGTGCCGCGTGAATGGCGATATGCGCGGTCTCCGCATCGCGGACCTCGCCGACCATGATCACGTCGGGGTCCTGTCGGACGAAGGCGCGCATGGCGGAGGCGAAGGTCAGCCCGATGGACGGCTTGACCTGGGACTGGTTGATGCCGGGAATCTCGTACTCGACGGGATCCTCGATGGTGAGGATCTTGCGCGTGGGCTCGTTCAGGATCGACAGCATGGTCGCAAGCGTTGTGGTCTTGCCGCTGCCGGTCGGGCCCGTGATCACGATCATGCCATGCGGCATCGCGAGCAGCCGCGTCATCACGCTCTCGTCGCGCGCGGCGAGACCGAGCTTGCTCATCTCCAGGAGACCACGGTCGCGCGGCAGCAGGCGGATGACGGCGCTCTCGCCGTGCTGCGTCGGCATGGTCGCGACGCGAACGTCGATCTCGCTGCGCCCGACCCGCACGCGCGCGGCGCCGTCCTGCGGCAGGCGCCGCTCCGCGATGTTGAGGCTGGCGAGGATCTTGATGCGCGAGATCAGCGCCTGCGGCGGAATGCCGTGCGGCGATGGCAGCGCACGCAGCAGGCCGTCGACGCGCATGCGCACGACGAGTCCGGCGCGGAACGGCTCGACGTGAATGTCGCTGGCACGCAAGTCCACGGCGCGCTCCAGGAGATCATTGAGCGCGCGCACCACCGGTGCGCCGCTGGCGAGATCGCGCAGGCTCTCGATGTCGTCGTCCGACTGCTGTGCAACGCTCCTGCCGGTTCGATCGGCATTTGCGTCGTCGGCATCGGCCCGTTGATCGAGGACCGTGGTGATGTCCTCGTATGAGGCCACGACGACATCGACCGGCGCTCCGAACACGATTTCGGCAGCACGAATGGCAGCCGTGTCCGAGGGATCGGCGACAGCCAGCCGAAATACGTCGTTGGGCGCACTGAAAGGAAAGATGGTGGATTCACGCAGAAAGCGGCGCGAGAAGCCGTCGAGGCAAGGCGTGGCTGCGAGCAGTTGCGGCAGGCTCAGCCGCGTCAGACCGAAATGATCGGAGACTTCATCTGCGAATTCGGCGGCGGAAAGATCGGTGGCCTCCCACAACTCCCGCAAGGGACGCACGAGCGCGGTGTTGGCCGATTTGTCGACATGGGCCTGCGCCCGCGGCGGCAATGAGTATTTTTCCAGGAGGTGCTGCCGGAAGCTATCTGCGGAGCGGTCGCGCATCGCATTCACGGCGTTGACCTTGTGACCTGAAAGCAACAACTTCGGCGGGTGACGATCGGCCCTTTGCCCTTGACTTATTTATTAGCAAAAACATAATCGTGGCGCAAATTATTGCGCGTCCGAACCAAAGGGGGATCGGATGCAATTTTCAATCAATATCAGCGTGGGCAGGCGTATTTTGTTCAAGGTGGTCCAGCCGCTTTTGCGCCTTCGCTCAGCGTTGTCTGGAACGCTCCTCCTGTTGTCGTCCGCTTTCGTGCTCGGCGCCTGTATCGTGACCGCCGACCAGTCGATCGAAGCCGATCCAAAGGACCCGCGCGCCCAGGACATCGCCGACAAGGTCCGCTCCCTCGATCTTCAGCCGCGTCAACCCGCCGACGCTGGCGCGAGCGGCATTGCGCAGGCGCGATCGTCAAAGCCGGCGATCTATCTCAGCGATGGTGCAACGCCGCAGGGCGGTGCGCTGGCCGAACGCGACGATGCCGGCGGCAGCGGCTACGACCTGAATTTCGAGAACGCCCCGGTTGCCACCGTCGCAAAGGTCGTTCTTGGTGACGTACTCAACGTCGGCTACACGATCGACCCGCGCGTGCAGGGAACCGTGACCCTGGCGTCGGTGCGGCCGGTGCCCAAGGCGGATGCGCTCTACGTGCTGGAAAACGCGCTGCGCATGTCCGGTGTCGCGCTGGTCCGTGACCGCACCGGCTATCGCCTGCTGCCGGCGCCCGAAGCCGGCCCTGGCGGGATCGATCGCTCGCTGAACGCTGCGGCCGGCCAGGGCATCACCGTGGTGCCGCTTCGCTACGTCTCGGCGCAGAACATCTTCAAGCTGCTCGATGCCTTCGGCGTGAAGGCCCAGACCATGCGTCCCGACAGCGCCCGCAACACCTTGATCGTCAGCGGCAGCGGCACCGACCGGGCGACCGCGGTCGACACCATTCTCTCCTTCGACGCCGACTGGATGCGGGGGCAATCGGTCGGCATCTTCCCGGTGCGGAACTCCACGCCCGAGCCGCTCATCTCCGAGATCGAAAAGATCATGGATTCGGGCGAAGGCGGCCTGGGCCAGAACGTGGTGAAATTCCAGCCGATCGGGCGCCTCAATTCGATTCTGGTCGTCAGCCAGAAGCCGGAATATCTCAAGCGCGCGCAGACATGGATCGCGCGGCTCGACCGCTCCGACACGGAAGGCGTGAATCTGAAATCCTACCCGCTGCGCTACGGCAACTCCAAGGCGGTGGTGGCATTGCTGAACGAGATCCTGTTCAGCCAGAGCGCGACCAGCACCTCCTCGCTCGACAATTCGGCGGGCCAGATCTCGCCGGGCGCGGGCATCGCGACGTCCTCGTCCGGCACCAATCCGATCGCCTCCCTCAGCGCACTTCCGACCGCAGCGGCAGGTGCCGCGACCCCGGTCACCGGCGCTCCCGGCTCGTCGCTGGCCGCCCGCCCCGCCCCTGCTGCGGCCGGCCTTCCCGGCCAGGACAACGGCTCCCTGCTCGGCACCGGCGCAAAGCCCGTCAACAATGCGATCCTTCAAAACGTGCGGATCACGGCCGACGTCACCAACAACGCGGTGCTGGTCTACGCCAACGCGGAATCACAGCGCGTCGTCGAGCAGACGATCCGGCAGATCGACCGGCCGCAGCGCCAGATCGCGATCGAGGCGACGATCGCCGAAGTCACACTGAACGACGCCTTGAACTACGGTGTCCAGTTCTTCATCGCCAGCAAGCACGGCTCGGTTTCCAACACCATTGGCGGCGTGAGCAACAGCGCTTCGGTCGGCAGCAACATCGAGCAGCAGACCGGCGCGGTCAACGCAGCCGCCGGCGCGCTGCTCGGCCGCGCCCTGCCCGGCTTCAACTTTCTGATCGGCGCGGAAAACTCTCCGCGCGTGGTGCTCGATGCGCTCCACAACGTCACCACCGTCAAGGTGCTGTCCAACCCGTCGCTGGTCGTGCTGGACAATCAGCCGGCGACCTTACAGGTCGGCGACCAGGTGCCGTTCTCGACCGGCACCGCGACCGTGCTGACCGCCAACAACACCGTCGTCAACACCATCGACTACAAGAACACCGGCATCATCCTGCGCGTGCTGCCGCGCGCCAACGCCAACGGCAACGTCGTGCTCGACGTCGAGCAGGAGATCTCGAGCGTGGCCGCCGGCAGCACCGGCTCGCTGACGCCGACGATCTCGCAGCGCCGGGTCAAGAGCTCGATCGCGGTGACGAGCGGCCAGACCGTACTGCTCGCCGGCCTGATCAGCGAGACCGAGAACAAGCAACGCCAGGGAATTCCAATCCTCGACTCCATTCCCGGCGTCGGCGATGCGTTCTCGCACCAGGGCAGCACGCGCGCCCGCACCGAGCTGATCCTGTTCATCCGCCCGACCGTCATCAAGGATGGCGTCGATGCGCACGTCATTGCGGAGGAAATGCGCAGCAAGATGAACAGCCGCCTCGTCGGCACCAGCAATCCCGTGATTCCCGTGAACCCGCCCAAGGCGGCGCGCTAAGGGCGTGACGGATCGGGCGGCGAATGCCGGGACGGGGGCTCCGCTCGCCATCCTCCTGCTGCTCGGCGTACTCGCAAGCCTCGTCGCCGCGCCGGGCACCGAAGGCCTGTACGGCGCGTTCCTGGCCGCCCTGATGCTGGCGACCGCGGCGAACGATGCGCGCCACTACCGCATTCCGAACGAGCTGACCGGCGCCGCGTTCGCGCTCGCGCTGCTCCGCGCCGGCGCGTTCGTGCCCGACATCGCCGCCGAAGCGCTGCTTTGGCCGCTGATCCGCGCCACGGCCACGGGCCTTCCGCTGCTGCTCCTGATGCTGCTCTACCGCCGCTGGCGCGGCCGGGACGGGCTCGGGCTCGGCGACGTCAAGCTCGCCGCCGTCTGTGGCGCCTGGCTCGAGCTTGCGACCGTGGTCGCGGTGATCGAGCTTGCGGCGCTGTTTGCGATCGGCGCTTATCTGGCCAATGCCGCCCTGCAACGGAAGCCGCTGCGCGCCACGGCGTACCTGCCGTTCGGGCTGTTCCTGGCACCGGCGATCTGGATCGGCTGGCTCGGCGAAACCTGGTACACCAACTGGCTCGGCGGCTGGCCGGGCTGAAGCCTGGGATCGGGATCATCGTCGGCCCCGCCCACAGAATCGCGAAAACAACCCCATGCACAGTAGGCGGGGTCAGGTTTTTCAATGACTTACTAGGCGGCCACTTTGAGGATTTTACGAAGCGATTTGACAAATCGGGCAAAACACCGGCCATCACGGCGATTGCACTGCCCTTCCCCCGAATCACGAACCGATAGGCAACCGCGCCGATTGGCGGGCAAGCCGCAGCGCTCAGTGCTCGCGGCTAGGCGCCCATTCCAGCGCCCGCAGGCGGGCCTGGGCGATCTCTCCGCGCGTCATCTTGGTGGTGACGGCATCGCGGATCCGAGCCCGCGCTTCGCGCGCCGGCGGCGGTGCGGCGGCCGTGGACAGATTGAGCCATTTGGAGGCTTCGACGATGTCCTGCGGAACGCCCTGGCCGCGGTCGTAAAGAAGGCCCAGCGAATACTGGGCGCGGCTGTCGCCCTGCTCTGCCGCGCGCCGGTACCACATCGCGGCCTCCGTATAGTTCTGCGGCACGCCGCGGCCGGTCTCGAACAGGAAACCAAGATAGGACTGTGCAGCGGCATTGCCCCGCTCGGCGAGTGGAATGAAGATGCGGGACGCCGTCAAATAGTCCTGGCGATGGAAAGCGGAGACGCCCTGACGGAACGATTGGGCGTAGGCCGGGACTGCCAAGGCGAGCGTCAGCAGAACGGCAGCACAGCCCCACCCCGCCCGTCGCGACCAACCGCGCGTTTGCGGCGCCGAACGGCAAAGCCCCGAATTCTGACTGTCGAGGGTCTCCATGCCACCCGCGCTCCCTGCGTACGCGGCCAGACTAGTCTGCAGGCGTCCCGAAATCCATAGCGGTGCCAGGGACAAAAAAATCTCCGGGCGCATCGCGCCCGGAGCTCGTCGATTGGACAGGCCTAGTGATACCCGCCAGCGGTAGCCGGCGTCGTGTCCGGCGCATTGCCGTTGATCTGGTTGTCCAGATAGGACAGCACGTTGCCCGTCGTGGCTGCGCCGAGATTGTTGACGATCATCGATCGACCGATACGTGCCGCTGCAACACCGCTGAGGGCGAGGCCCGTGCTCACATTCTCCGAGATGCTGGTGTTGTTGACCTGGACGTTGGACGATCCCTGCACGTTCAGGCCGACGAAGTTCTTGTGAATGGCCGTGTTGTTAATCAGGACCCGGGTGCTGCCACCGTTCGTGTTGATGTTAATCCCGGCGCCAGCGGCGGCGGCGCCGTTGTGGGAGATCACGCTGTCGCGGATCATCAGCATCGAGTTGAAGTTCGACGGATTCGAGAAGATGCCGGCTCCGGACGCACCGTTGAAGTTCCTGATGAAGCAGTGCTCGATGACCACCGAGGCCGCCTGGAGGATGTTGACGCCCTTGAGACCGGTGCCGGCACCTTCGATGTCGAGGCCGCGAAGCACGATGTGATCGGTCGCCGCGGCATTGACGTTGATGCCATTGGTGCCGGACGCCAGGATGCTGCCGACGACGCCTTCGCAATAGATCGTCATCGCCTTGGTGATGGTCACTGTGCCGAAGCCGGCGGAATCGAGGCAGTTGATCTCGCCGCCCGCGGCGGTCTTCGAGATCGCGCCGGCAAAGGTCTTGCACGGCGCGGTGCGGCTGCACGGATTGACGTCATCGCCAACACCGGACACCCACGTCCTGGTCGCCTGGGCATGAGCCGGCTGCGACACGGCGAATGGCAAGAGAAATCCCGCGACAAGAGTCCATAGAGCAATACGGCGCATATTGAACCTCCAGAATTGAACGGAAAACTTGACGTTATTGTCAGGCCAGTAGATTCCCAGGACTTAATGATAACCACCAGCGGTGGCCGGCGTCGTGTCCGGGGCGTTGCCGTTGATCTGGTTGTCCAGATACGACAGCACATTGCCGGAGGTGGCCGCCCCCAGATTGTTGACGATCACCGAGCGGCCAATCCGCACCCCCGCACCGCCGGTAAGCGCGAGGCCCGTACCGAGATTCTCCGAGATGTTGGTGTTGTTGATCTGAACGTTGGCCGATCCCTGCACGCTCACGCCGATAAAGTTCTTGTGGATCGCCGTGTTATTGATCAGGCCCCGCGCGCTGCCGCCGTTGGTGTTGATGCTGACCCCAGCTCCGTTGGCCGCGGTGCCGTTGTGCGAAATCACGCTGTCGCGGATCAAGAGCATCGAGTTGAAGTTCGACGGATTGACGAAGACGCCGACGCCGCCTGCGCTGTTGAAGTTCCTGATGAAGCAGTGCTCGATGACCACCGAGGCTGCCTGAAGGACGTTGACACCCTTGATTCCGGTTCCCGCCCCGTCGATATCGAGACCGCGCAGCACGATGTGATCGGTCGCGGCCGCGTTGATGACAACGCCGGAACTCCCTGCTGCGAGGATGCCGCCGACAACGCCTTCGCAATAGATCGAGATCGCCTTGGTGATGGTCACGACGCCGAAACCGCCCGAGTCGAGACAATTGATCTCGCCCCCCGCGGCTGTCTTCGAGATCGCGCCGGGAAAGGTCTTGCACGGGGCGGTGCGACTGCACGGATTGGCATCATCGCCCACGCCCGACACCCACGTTCTGGTGGCCTGAGCATGCGCCGGCTGCGATGCGATCACTGGTGCGAACATCCCCGCAACCACAGCCAAGAGTGCAATTCGGCGCATTTCCCTTCCTCCCCGAGATTGAGCTGAGAGCCCCAGCCTGCTGCTATGCACACATCTTCGCTGCCGCAGCCCGCAGCTCGCGCGGCTTTACGGCATCATTCTCCATATTTCGCTGAAACTTCCCCCGCCGCTTTCGGCGCTCGCAATACGGCCTTCGCGTTCGAATGATTGGGTACGCAATGCTACTGGGAAAAATGGATGCAGGCTTCTTGGCACCTCGGATCGCGCAACTGTTGCGCGACGTACCGCGGACTTTCTAGTGGTCGCGCCGGATCAGGCAAGGTTCAACTCGATCTATCAATTTCTGTGAGGACTTTTACGCCAGGAGCGTGCCCACGACGTCACGAACCTCGTCCATGACGGCCGCCAGGACCGAGACTCGATCGCAAACACATCGTGCATGACACACGATGGCTACGTTAAAGGCCAGCCATGACGGGAATGATGGCCCGCGCTGCGTCGATTGGACGCGACGAGACCCATGCCGTCAGGTCAGCAGGAAGCCGGGCCCGTGCAGGTTGTGAAGAAAATCGGCCACTATGTCGAACGCAGCAGCCGTGTCGTGGCTTCCCGTCAGTTGAGACCACTGCTCCGACGTGGTCTGCACATTGGCTGGCGCGGGCATGGCATCCGGTAGCTCGGACGAAGTGGTCAATGGGGTCCCGCCCTCGGTGAAGTTGAACGCAAAGCCGTCACCGGACGTCCCGGCCCCCGCCGTGGCGGGCGACGCTGCACCGATGGCACCGTCGCCATTGAGGTCCTGGTACAGCGTCGGCTCCAGCGCCTTCAAGGATGGGTCGGTTCCCAGCACTTCCGGAGACGCGGCGAGCGTGGTCAGGAAGTTGCCATTGCTGTCCGTGCTCCAGACCGAATAGTGGGCGTTCGCCGAGTTCTTCCAGACCACGTCGTAGCCGCCGCCGGACACCTGCTCGGCGCCGATCACCGACCACGTGCTGTAATTGGCCGCATTCACGACCGAGCCAGCGTATTTCAAGGTGGGGCCGGTACCGGCCGCATCGTACAGATAGTAGTTGCTACTAAACAAGACTGCACGGGTCGCTCCGAATGCCTCGATGGTGACGCCGTTGACGGGAACCAAGGAGAGACCGATCGTGCCGTCGCCGTTGATATCCTGATGCAGCGTCGGCTCCAGCGCCTGCAGCGACGCATCGATGCCTAGCACTTCGGGAGCCGCGGCGAGCGTGGTTAGGAAGTTGCCGTTGCTGTCCGTGCTCCAGACCGAATAATGGGCGTTCGCCGAATTCTTCCAGACCACGTCGTAGCCGCCGCCCGTCACCTGCTCGGCGCCGATGACCGACCACGTGCTGTAATTGGCCGCGATCACCGCAGCGCCGGCATATTTCAGGACCGGTCCGGTGCCAGTCGAGATGCTGTTCAGGTAATAGTTTCCACCAGACAGGACCGCGCTGGTCGATCCGAACGTCTCGATCTCGACGCCGCTGACGATGGGGATGCTGACCACCCCTGTCGTGCCGTCGCCATTGAGATCCTGTTGCAGCGTCGATTCCAGCGCCTGTAGCGAGGCGTCCGTCCCCAGCATCTCCGGAGCCGAGCCGAGAGTCGTGATGAAATTGCCGGTGCTGTCCGTACTCCAGACCGAATAGTGGGCGTTCGCCGAATTCTTCCAGACCACGTCGTAGCCGCCGCCCGTCACCTGCTCGGCGCCGATGACCGACCACGTGCTGTAATTGGCCGCGATCACCGCGGCGCCGGCATATTTCAGGACCGGTCCGGTGCCGGTCGAGATGCTGTTCAGATAATAGTTACCGCCTGTCAGAGCCACGCTCGTCGATCCGAACGTCTCGATCGCGCTCGGCACGAGGCTGGCGGCGGCAACCGTAACGCCCGCGAACTGGAAATATTCGACGCCGGTGACCGTATCGGTACCATCGGGCACGCCGCTGCGCTGGTCGGTCAGAGTGAACGTCTGGGTCGCGGAATTATACGAGACCAGGTAGTTGGCCCGGCTGCCCGAATACACCGCCGTGTCGCTGCCCGAGCCGCCATTGATGCCGTCGTTGCCCGCGCCGCCGACGATCGTGTCGTTGCCGCCGCCGCCGTTCAGCGCGTTGGCGATCGCGTTGCCCACCAGCGTGTCGTTGCCGGACCCGCCGGTGGCGTTGTCGATGTAGGAGCGCGCGTCGCCGTTGTACAGATAGGCGTTGTAGACGTTGCCCGATGCGTAATGGCCGTTGCCGAGATTGGCCAGTTGCACGGAGGAGAACACCGACGAGGCACCGGGATTGAGGTTGATGCTCAGGTTCGTCGTGTAGTTCGACAGATCGTAAGTATCGACGCCGCCGCCGTCCCAGACCGTCTCGTAGACGCGGTTGGCCGAGCCGCCGACGCCGCCGCCCGGCGCGAGCTGCCCGACGCCGTTAATGAACTGCTGCCCGGTGGTCGGATTCCAGGTGTAGACGGTGTTGCTGCTTTGGGTCGTGTAGTCCGCGCCGTACATGACCTGGAGCGCGAGAATATCGTTGGCCATGTAGGTCTGCGAATATCCGTACGCTTCGTTGGTGTAGCCGCTCGTAGTCGAAGCGCCGACATAGCTGCGATAGCTCATGACGGTATATTCGCTGCTGTCGTGCGCGCTCGGCACAGCGACGTTGCCGGGGCCGCCGGCCTCCTGGCTGTGCTTGAGACCGAGGGCGTGGCCGAGCTCGTGCATCGCGGTCGTGAAGTAATAGTTGCCGAGCTTGGCGAGCGAGAAGTTGTATTGAGTGCCGAACCAGATGTCGCCGCCGGACGCATAATTCCCGGGATAGTAGGCATAGGCCGTTGGATTGGCCGCGGGCGACTGCGCGATCATGATGTCGGCGCCGTTCGTTCCCGCGTACTGGATGTTGGCGTTGGTGTAACTGAGGATCAGCCCGACCGCGTAATTGATCGCCGCCTTGATCTGGGTGGGCGCCGAGGCAAGGCCCGATGTGGTCGGCTCGCTGTCGCCGCCGTAATAGGGATTGGGGTAGTCGCTGGATGCGTCGGGAAAGCTATAGGTGATCGTGCCGGTCCATTTGACGCCGGACAGCAGGCCGTCGATCTCGGCATTGTTGGTGGCACTGACATTAACGGCGGTAGCCAATGGACTCTCCAGAGCAACGCATCGCGCGATTCGGAATAAAGCAGATGATTCTAGCTTGGGAGTTAAACGTTTGGTTTAAATTGGGCAGCGGCGTCCGCGCGCCTTCCATAAGACTATGTTAGCCATCAAATCCCGTAGTCATACGGTCCCTCAGTTCCCGCGGCACGCGTCATTTGCAGGGTTTCAATGAAACGACGTTCGTTCCTGGCCGGTCTGTTGTTCGGTACTCTGATCGCGCTGGCCGGACTGGATCACCAATCTTTCGGAGGACTGCCCGCCATGGTGGAGAAGGCCAATGCGGACGAGAACGGCAAGGCGGGACGCGCGCCCTCCATGCCGATGGCCCGAGATCCTGCCGCCGCCGTGGCAGAGGAATACGAAGCCGCCCGCCGGAAGGGAACGCGGGAGGCCTTCGAGCTCTTTATCGCCCGTCACGGCGATGACCCCCTCGCCGAACGCGCGCGCGCGGAGTTGAAGCGCCTCTCGCGCTGATCTCAGGTACCGCATCAGGCATGGCATTTCGGCAGGCTGCATCGGCGCCGGGCCGGCTTGTCGCATGATCTTTCGGCACTATGGTAGGCCCGCAATCTGCCCCGGAGCCACTCAAGATGCCTTTTCCGCATGCCTCGGAAGCCCTGTCGCGCTTCACCGTGCTCGATCTGACCCGCGTCCGCTCCGGGCCCACCTGCGTGCGGCAACTGGCGGACTGGGGGGCGAATGTCATCAAGATCGATGCGCTGACCGAGGACGCTGGCGGCGAGCAGCCGGGCGGCCCGCGCCGAGGTTCCGACTTCCAGAATCTGCATCGCAACAAGCGGGCCATGACACTGAACCTGAAGGACGAGCGCGGGCTCGCCGTGTTCAAGCGCCTCGCCGCCAAGGCCGACGTCGTGGTCGAGAATTTCCGGCCCGACGTGAAGAAGAAGCTCGGCATCGACTATGGAAGTCTCGCCGAGATCAATCCACGCATCGTCTACGGCAGCATCTCCGGCTTCGGCCAGGACGGGCCCTATCACAAGCGGCCCGGCTTCGATCAGATCGCGCAAGGCATGGGCGGGTTGATGTCGATCACCGGGGCACCGGGCGAAGGCCCGATGCGGGTCGGCATTCCCGTCGCCGATCTGACGGCCGGCCTGTTCTGCGCCATGGGCATCCTCACCGCGCTGCTCGAGCGCGAGGTCTCGGGCAAGGGCCAATGGGTGCAGACCTCGCTGCTGCAGGCCCAGATCTTCATGCTCGACTTCCAGGCAGCGCGCTGGCTGATGGAGAAAGAGGTCGCCAAGCAGGCCGGCAACAACCATCCAACCAGCATCCCGACCGGCGTGTTCAAGACCTCGGACGGCTACATCAACATCGCCACGACGGGCGGGCGGATCTGGGAGCGCTGCGCCCAGGCGATTGGCGCGCCGGAGCTCTATGCCCATCCCGATTATGCGACGGCCCCTGCCCGCTCCAAGAACCGCGACGCCCTCAACGCCGAGATCGAGAAGCACACGGTGACGAAGTCGACCGAGACCTGGGTCCGCGAGCTCAACGAGGCCGGCGTGCCCTGCGGGCCGATCTACGCCATCGACCAGATGTTCGAGGACGCCCAGGTCAAGCATCTCGGCATCGCGCAGGACGTGCCGAACGACGAGAGCCGCCAGATCCGCCTGGTCGGCCAGCCCGTGACGCTGTCACGCACGCCGAGCAGGATGGTGGCGCGGCCACCGGAATTCGGCGAGCAGACCGACGAGGTGCTGAAGGAGTTCGGCCTCAGTGCGGACGAGATCAGCAGGCTGCGGGACGCGAAGGTGGTGTGAACGTCATTTGCACCGTCTCCAACGACAAAGCCCGGCGCGAGGCCGGGCTTTGCTTCTTGTTGGACGCCTATTTTGATATCAGTACTTGGCGACGATCGGACCACCAAACTGATAGTTGATGCCTGCGCGCAGGATGTGATCGGTGAAGTGCGAGGAGACGTTGGCGCTGATGTCCGAGCCCGGCGCCAGCGTGAACGGGCCGGAGCTGAAGCGGCCGAGGTCCATGTAGAGATATTCGAGCTTAGCGCTCCAGTTCTGGGTGATCTTGCCTTCGACGCCGACCCCGAGAGTCCAGCCGGCACGGGTAGTGCTGTTCGAGGCGACCGACGTGATCGGGAGGCTGAAACCGTCGAGGCCGGTCATGGTGCCGGTGGTCTTGATCTCGCCGAAGGCCAGACCGCCGGTGCCATAGAACAGCACCTTCGGGGTGGCCAAGATGCCGACGCGACCGCGCAACGTGCCGAACCACTGCAGCTTCTGGTCGATTGCCAAGGTGGTGCCGCCGACGGTCCCGGGAAGAAGGAACGTCAGAAGGGGATTACAAACGCCCGGAACGGGCCCTGCTGCAGGGGCGCAGGAATATAGGGCGCTGCCTCTTTCACCCGACCATTGCAGGTCGCCCTCGATGCCGTACACCCAGTTGCCGTTTTGCCAATTGTAGCCGGCCTGGGCGCCCGCGATACCGCCGTTCATGTCGAACGCCGCGCTGGTGATTGACCCGGCCGGAGGCGCGATGGGTGCGCCGGTTGGCGTGTTGAAATAGGAGACGTCGGTGCGCGAACGGCCCCAGCTGTAGCCGCCGTTGGCGCCGACATAGAAGCCGGTCCAGCTCCAGACCGGATCGACGATAGGCGCCTTGACATAGGGCCTTGCCGCGAGATCGGCAGCAACCGCGCCCGTCGCAAACAGCGACATCGCCGCCGCCATTCCAATCACAATCCGCTTCATGGAGAATCCCCCCGCTGCACAATTTCGTGATGAAACCATACGTCGAGGCGTGCCCAAGTGCTGTGCCGGGCCAGCAACAACCAGAAATAATCGCGGCGTATAGCGGCTAGGACCAGGGCGACACCGCCATTATACCGTTGAATTTTAAAGATCTTTCTCCCTAGCTGGACGCTGGCTTGCTCCCCTGCGTCAATCCGACACGGGCGAGCAAGCCGTCGATTGCCGGCCAGAACAGCAGCACGATCGCCAATGTCGTGATCGAGCCGACCAGCCCATTCGACCAGAACACCTTGAGGTTGCCACCCGAACCGATCATCGACAGGCGGAAGGCGTCCTCGGCGCGGTTGCCGAGCACGAGCGCCAGCGTGAACGGCGCCAAGGGGATGCCGATCTTCTTGAAGACGTAGCCGACCACGCCGAAACCCAGCATCAGCCAGATGTCGAACATCGCGTTCTGGATCGCATAGGCGCCGATCGCGCAGGACACCACGATCATCGGCGCCACCGCGGCGAACGGCACACGCAGGATCGAGGCGAAGATCGGCACCGTCGTCAGCACCAGCACGAGGCCGACGACATTGCCGAGATACATCGAGGCGATCAGGCCCCAGACGAAGTCCTTGTGCTCGACGAACAGCAGCGGGCCGGGATTGAGGCCCCACACCATCAGGCCACCGAGCAGGATCGCGGCGGTGCCGGAGCCGGGGATGCCGAGCGCCAGCATCGGCAGCAAGGCCGCTGTGCCGGAGGCATGCGCCGCCGTCTCGGGCGCGAACACGCCTTCGATGCGACCCTTGCCGAAACCCTCGGGGTCCCTGGCGAAGCGCTTTGCCAGATTGTAGCCCATGAAGGAGGCAGCGATCGCACCGCCCGGCGTGATACCGAGCCAGCAGCCGATGAAAGAGGAGCGCAGCAGCGTCATCCAATATTTCGGCAGATCTCTCCAGACGCCGAGCACGACGCGGAGCGAGATGCTCGCCGCGTGTCCGCGCAGCGCCAGCCGCTCCTCCATCGTCAGCAGAATCTCGCTGATGCCGAAAAGGCCGATGACCGCGACCAGGAAGTTGATGCCCCGTAGAAGCTCGGCCGAGCCGAAGGTCATGCGCAGATTGCCCGATACGGTATCCATGCCGATGCCGGCCAGCAGCAGCCCCAGCGACATCGAGATGACCGTCTTGTGCTTGGCTTCGCGCCCCAATCCGACGAAGGAGCAGAAGGTGAGCAGATACACCGCGAAGAACTCGGGCGGGCCGAACTTCAGCGCAAAGGACGAGATCATCGGCGCGAGGAAAGTGATCAGCATCACCGCGACCAGCGAGCCGATGAAGGAGGACGTGAACGCCGCGGTCAACGCTTCGGCCGCCCTGCCCTGCTGCGCCATCGGATAACCGTCGAATGTGGTCGCGACCGACCAGGCCTCGCCGGGGATGTTGAACAGGATCGATGTAATCGCGCCGCCGAACAGCGCGCCCCAATAGATGCAGGACAGCATCACGATGGCCGAGGTCGGATCCATCGTGAAGGTGAGCGGCAACAGGATCGCAACGCCGTTGGGGCCGCCGAGCCCCGGCAGCACGCCGACGAAGATCCCGAGCACCAGCCCGACCATCATCAGCACGAGCGTCTTCCACGTCAGCAGGACGGCGAAGCCGTGAAGCAGGAGACCGAGAGCTTCCATCGCGGGACCCGCCTAGCGACCGAAGGCCGCTTCGAGCGGCCCTTTCGGCATGATGACGTCGAAGGCGACATCGAAGGTGACGAACATGATCGCCGTGAACACGAGAGCGGTGAGCAGAGACTTCCACAGCGCGATCTTGCCGACGAAGCGCATGAAGCCGGAAATCAGAAGGAAGCTTGCGACATAGAGGCCGAGGAACTGCATCGCCAGGCAGAACAGCAGCGTCGGCACGAATACGGCCATCACGCGGCGGGCTTGCGCGCGCGTGACGAAGGTCTGGCGCACCGCGCGCTGCGTGCGCAGCGCCGCGACAAGGCCGTAGAGGCTGCCGCCGCCGAGAATGATGGAGAGGTAGAAGGGGAAATAGCCGGGCTCGGGCCCGGTCGCATCCCAGGCAGCGCCCGTTCGCCAATTGTCGTAGCCGAGCGTGACGGCCAGCGCGAACAGCAGGAGACAGACGACGATCTCGATCGTGCCGGAAGAGACGACAGAAGGCGAGTCGTCTTCAGGCGCGGTCGGATCGTCGACGACGATTTCGATATCGGTTTGGGACATGAGCTGTCAGGGACGGAGTGCGGTCAATCCTCCCTCTCCCCGCTTGCGGGGAGAGGGTCGGGGTGAGGGGGAGTCTCCACGGGGACAGTGAAAGTCGGACTCGCGCAGAGAGTCCCCCTCACCCGGATTGCATCTTCGATGCAATCCAACCTCTCCCCGCATGCGGGGCGAGGTGAAGAGGTCACTTCGCGACGAATCCGGCTTCCGTCATCAGCGACTTGTTGACGGCATCGTCCTCCTCGAGGAACTGCACCATGTCCTTGCCGGTGAGGAAGATCGGCTTCAACGCCTGCTTCTCCATGTACTCCTTGTACTCGGCGGTCTGCGTCACCTTGTGGAAGAGATCGACGTAGAAAGCCTGCTGCTCCGGCGTGACCTTGCCGGGCAGGAACATCGCGCGCAGCATCAGATACTGGACGTCGACGCCCTCCTCCTTGCAGGTCGGGATGTCGGCCCAGGACTGCGTCTCCGTCACCTTGGTGGTGTAGGCGATGCGCTCCTTGTCGAACACGCAGAGCGGACGCACCTGGCCCGCACGCCAGACTTCGAGATTCTCGGACGGATTGTTGACGTTGGCTTCGGTGTGGTTGCCGACCAACTGGGTCGCGGCCTCGCCGCCGGACTTGTAGGGCAGATAGGAGAACTTCGCGCCGGTCTTCTGCTCCAGGAAGACGGTCAGCACGTGATCCTCGCGCTTGGAGCCGGTGCCGCCCATCTTGAACGGCGCGCTCGCCGCCTTCGCGGCCGCGACGAACTCCTTCACCGTCTTGGGGCCAGCGCTGTTGTCCCAGAGCACGAACTGGTCGAGCGCGACCACGGAAACCGGGGTCAGCTCACGCCAGTTGAACGGGATCTTCGCCGACAGCGGCAGCATGTAGATCAGCGAATAGGCGATCAGCACCTTGTTCGGATCGCCCTCGCTGGACTTCATGTACATCAGCGCTTCCGCGCCTGAGGCGCCGCCCTTGAGCGAGACGACCACCGGCTGCTTCATCAGATTGTTCTTCTGGATCGCGGCCTGCATCATCCGCGCCATCTGGTCGGAGGCGCCGCCCGCGCCCGCCGCCACCACGATCTCGACCGGCTTTGCCGGCTCCCAGGCCGCAACAGCCGGCGTGCCGCAAAGCGCGGCGGCAAGCGCAATTGCGGCCTTCATTCCATGTCCCACGTGCGTCTTCCCTATGTTCTTGTTTGGATTGGAAATTCAGAGACGAATTCGGCGTCCATTGTGCTGGGTAATCCAGCCGAGTTCAAGCCACCCCGCGTCATCCCGGTTATGACTTTGGAATGAGAATGGCGCGGCGCAAAAAAGCGCGGGCCCGCTGTAGGGCCCGCGGCTCGGCTCGATGGCAGAGCCTACACGACCAATATGTCGTGCTGATTGAGCATCACGCCGCTCTGGACGCTGACCACGGCAACAGCCGCGCCTTGCGTCCCGTCGGCGCTGTAATAGAGCGTCTGGCTGCTGGTGTCGAAATGGAATTGGGAGAGTCCCGAGAACACATCGTCACCCGAGGTTTCGAACGTCACGTCCATCCCAGCCGTCAACCCGCCGCCAAAACCGCTTGCCGAGACCGCGATGTGGTCCTGCTCGGTTGAATTGTTGAAGTCGCCGATCGTGCTCGGACCGGACGGCTGGAGGAAGGCGAAGGTGTCATTGCCACCGCCGCCGGTCATGGCATTGCCGCCCGCGGTGGCGATCAGGACGTCGCTGCCGCTGCCCCCGTTCACCGTCTCGGTTCCGTTGACCGCGATCAGGATGTCATCGCCACCGGTGCCGGTCAGCACGGTCGCGCCGGCCGCGTTGTTGATGATGGTCGCGGTCGCAACATTGGACGAAATCGTCGAGCCGTCGGAAGTCGTGTAGCTGAACGAGCCGCCGAGCGTTGCGTCATCGCTGAAGAAGGCATTCCCGAACGCGACGGCACCGCCGCCGGAACTCGCCGTGATGCTGCCGAGCGACAGCTGGTCGATCGTGTCGGGGTCGGTGTCGTTCAAGGCCAGGGCCCAGCTGGGGATTTCGACGGTCGCGTTGGGGCCGACATCGGTGATCACGGTCTCGCCGACCGCGGTCGGCGCGTCATTGGTGCCGATGATGGTCACGGTGACGCTCTGCGTGGTCGAGCCGCCATTGTTGTCGGCGATCGTCACCAGATAGTCCTGGGTCAGTGTCTGCCCCTGCGCCAGGAACTGGATGTCGGAATTGTCGACCGTGAAATGCCAGGCGACGGTTCCGGCGCCGCCGGCCTCGCTGACCGGATCGAGCGAGAACGTACCGAAATAGCGGCCGTCGCCCGGCACGAAGCTGGCGCTGTGTGTATCGCCGGGATCGACGTCGGAGAACGACAGCGAGCCTGCGGCGGATTCGGTGGCAGGTCCCGTCGCCGGACTGACGTTGACGGAGTCGAGGATCATGCCGGTGCCGTCGTTCTCATAGGAGAACTGGAGCAGCGTGGACGACAGCAGGCCGTCGCCGAGCACGTCGAAGGAATAATGGTTGACACCGGCCGGCACGTTGGCGAGCGCGAGGATCGTCACGCCGTCCCACGACACCGTGAACGGCGCGCTGACGCTCTCGGGATCGCCGATGACGTCGAAGCTGACGAAGTAGTGCTGGCCCGGCGTGGTCGCGACGTTCTGCGACAGCGTTTCCGGGCTGCTGTTGGGGAGCAGCTCGACCGAATAATGGCCGAAGCTGCCGCCGAGCTCGAGCTGCGTCACGTGGATGTGGCCGCCGCCGCTCACCGTCCAGTTGGCGAAATTGCCCATCTCGAAATCGCCGTTGAGGATCACCGGCGGGCCGGCGTCCTCGGTGATCGATCCGCTGAGATTGGCCGCGGTGACCTGTGGATTGTCGTTGGCGCCGGCGATGTCGAATGTCAGCGTGGTCGAGGCCTGATGGCCCTGGCCGTCGTCGACGGTGAACGTGAACTGGTCGGTGACGTTTTCGCCGGCGAGCAGCGCATCGACCGACGCGTCCGCGACATAGCCGTAGGAGCCGTCGGCGTTGAGCACCAGCGTTCCATGCGTACCGGCCACCGAACTACCGACATTGGCAGCGCTGCCGTTGATTTCGGTAATGGTCCGCGGTGTGCTCGAATCCACCGGCTGGGTGATCTCGAAGATGGCACCGGTCGCGATGGGCATGCCGGCATCCGGACCCGCGGTGTCGGACGTCGCGATCGTCAGCGGCGTCAGGACCAGTGGATCGGCCGCACCATCGATGGTGACGGTGACGGTCTGGACCGAATTGGTGAACCCGTCCCAGACGTTGACGGCATACTGCACCGTCAGCGTCTCGCCGAGGCTCAAGAAATCGAGATCGGCATCGGCGATGCTGAAAGTCCAGTCGATACTGCCACTGCCGCTGCCCGTGGAATCGTGCAGCACCGTCGAGAGCGCCGATTGGAGGTCCACCAGCGTCTGCGCCGGGACCGAGAAACTGTTGGCCGACCACAGCGCGTAATCCAGCACCACGCTGATCGAATGCGTGTCCGACAGGTCGACGTCGTTGAAGCTCAGCGTTCCCGTCGGCACCGGGCTCGTGGTGTTGGGCGACGGGGATCCGGTCACGCCCGGCTGCTCGGACAGCGAAGCCGATCCCGGCCCGCTCGTGACCACCGGCGCGTCGTTGGCGCCGGTAATGACGACGGAGACCGTCTGCGTAGAGCTGGTCGAGCCGTCCGCGACCTCGATATTGTAGGTCACCGTCAGCGTCTCGTTGAACGCGAGATAGTCGAGGTCCTGATCGGGGATCGCAAAGTTCCAGTCGATGCTGCCGGAGCCGGTGCCCGTGGAATCGTGTAGCGTCGTGGTCAGCGCCCCCGCGAGGTCGGCCTGTGTCGGGGCCGGCGGCGTTGGTCCTGAGGTCGAGTCCAGCGTCACCGTGACCGTATGCGTGTCGCCGGCGTCCTGGTCGGTGAAAGCGAGCGTGCCCGCCGGGGTCGTCGGCGTCGTATCCAGGACTAGGGAGCCCGTGGTGGCATCCTGCTCGACCACGGTGGAGGATTGTGGACCACTCGTGATCACGACAGGCTCGTTGATGCCGAGGATCGTGATGGTGACGTCCTGAGTCGTGGCGGCGCCGGCGGAATCGGTGACCGTGACGTGATAGACCAGCGTCAGTGTCTCGCCGCCACCGAGGAAACTGGCTGAGGAATTGGGCAACGCGAAATTCCAGTCGACCTCGCCGAACAGGTGACCGGTGGAATCGTCGAGAGAGGTGCCAAATGCCGCGAGCAGCTGTGCATTGGTGAGCGGAATTGCGCCACCGCCCGAGCGGGTCGCCGTCACGCTGGTCGAGACCATATGGGCGTCGGCGAGATCGATGCCGATGAAGGGCAGATCGCCATTGGCGTGCAGATTGCCCGAGGAATCCAGGTTCTGGTCCTCGACCAGGTTCGCGCAGTCCGGCGGCCCGAGGAACACCGGCTTGTCGTTGGTGCCGACCACCGTCACGGTCACCGTCTGAGTGGAGACCCCGCCGGCATGATCATCGAGCTGCACCGTGTAGGTGATGTCGAGATGCTGGCCTGCGGCCAGATAATCGAAAGCGAGATCTGGCGCGGAGAAGGTGGTGTTGATGATTCCGGTCGAGGAGCCGGAAGCCTTGACGACGTTGTCGACGTGGAAGAACGACATCAGCACGGCATTGCCGAAAGGGCCCGGCAGCAGGCCGGCCGTTGCGCCGGAGGCGGATACGCCTGTAACGGTCGCGGTGTGCCCGGTATTGGCGAGGTCGTCATCGGTGAAATTGAGCGCGACCTGAACCGTGTCGGGCGTGAGCGACAGCGTCTGGTTGGCCTGCTCGGTGACCGTCGCCGCCGTCGTCATGTTGATGACGGGCTTGTCGTCGGTGCCGGTGACCGTGATCTTGACGGTCCGGATGGCGAAGCCGCCGTGATTGTCGAACACCTTGACGTCATAGATCAGGACCAGCGTCTGGTTCTTGGCCAGGAAGTCGAAATCCTGGTCCTGGTCGCTGAAACTCCATTTGAGCTGACCCGAGCCGTTTGAATCGCTCAGGATCTGCGATTGCATCGCGGTCTGAAAATGCGCAAGCGAGGCTGCCGGAACGGTCGTTCCGCCCGAGACCACGGCGGAATGCAGCGTCACCGACGTCGTATGGGTGTCGGTCCTGTCGCCGTCCCTGAAGCTCATCGTCCCCGACAGCGTGTGCAGCGTCGTTGAATCGTTGAGGTTGGCAAATTCGGTGAAGCTGCCCGTCGCGGATGACGAGGTGAAAACCGGCGTTTGGTTGGTCATGGAAAAATCCCTGCCTGCGTTGCCATGAAATTGCTGCCGCACGAGAGCGCGGCGACGTGACTAATCGGTCTGAGAAATCAGACTGGACTCAACGGTCCTGCATCAAAGCGTTGGCTTAGGGTCTTGATCTAGGAGCTTGGCTTGTTCGCGAGGCCGCGCCTGGCGTTGGGATGGTCAGCAGCAATGAAATTGAGGGCGGCTCGCGTCGTCGAAAATTACGTCACTATGTCTTCAGTTCAATGACATCAGGTTGCAGCACGGTCGGTCAGAACGCTTCACACAATTCACGTCGGTCAATCAATTTGATCAGGCCTAAAATGACTTGCTGGCCGGCCTGTCGGCACGAAGAATACGAGAAGGCATCATGCAACCTCTACGATCTTATGCCCGAGCTCGCCGCGTCGTCAACGTGGACCCGTCATCGCGGGCGCACGCGATGGCGTTCCGGAGGGTGGAACCGGTTGTGACAACTGCAATTTACCCGGGATGGCCGACGATTGGCCTATCAGCACTCGCTTCTGCCCCCGCCGCATCCGGAGCGGCCCAACCAGCGAAGGACGCGGGCTATTTGCCCTTCCAGTTCGGCGTGCGCTTGTTGAGGAAGGCGTCCATGCCCTCGCGGAAGTCTTCGCTCATGTAGGCTTTCAGGATCAGGTCCTCGCCCTCCTCACGCGACAGCGTGCGGCGAATGCGGCGCACCGCTTCCTTGGTGGCTTCCAGCGTGAGCGGCGCGTGGCTGGCGACGAGCTTTGCGGTCTCGTCCGCGCGGCGCTGAAGTGTCTCGACGTCGGGCACGACCTCGTTGAGCAGGCCGAGTGCAAGGGCTTCCGGCGCCTCGACGAGGCGCGCCTTGAAAATCATATCCTTGGTGCGGGCGGGACCGACCAGCGCGACGACGCGGCTGATGTTGGACATCGACAGGCAGTTACCGAGCGTGCGCGCAATCGGAAAGCCGATCCGCGTCGTCTCGGTGCCGATACGGAGGTCGCAGCAGGCAGCAATGCCGGCGCCGCCGCCGGTGCAGGCGCCGGCAATGGCCGCGATCACGGGCACGCGGCACTGTTCGAGCGTGCCGAGCACGCGGTCGATGCGGGCCTCATAGTCGAGTGCATCCTGCGCGGTCTTGAAGGCGCGGAACTGCGAGATATCGGTGCCGGAGGCGAAGGCCTTATCGCCGGTGCCGGTCAGGATCAACGCCTTGATCGAGCGATCCGCGTTGATCTCCTGGCAGATCTCCGCCATGCGGTCATACATGGCGAAGGTCATTGCGTTGCGGGCCTGGGGTCGGTTGAAGGTGATCCGCGCGATGCCGTCCTGGACGGAGTAGAGCAGGTCTTCGTTGGCGGTGGTCGGTGCGTTCATCGCGCGCTCTCTTCTTGGTTAGGTCGGTTCAGGCCGCCTTGGCCCTTAGGCGACCTGAGCTTTGGTCATCGGCACGGCGTCGCGCCCCTTCAGGACGTCCATCGCCGCCAACACCCCGCCGCTCCGGTGCGGAATCTTTGCAAGATCGAGGCCCATCTCGACGCCTGCGAGCGTGCCCATCAGCATCAGATCGTTGAAATGGCCGATATGGCCGATGCGGAATACCTTGCCCTTGACCTTGTTCAGGCCGGTGCCGAGCGACATGTCGAAGTTCTCCAGCACCACCTTGCGGAAGGCGTCGGCGTCGTGTCCATCCGGCACGCGCACGCCGGTCAGCGCCGGCGAGTGCGCAGCCGGGTCGGCGCACTGGGTCTCAAGGCCCCAAACCTTGATCGCGGCGCGCGTCGCCGCGCTGTGGCGCTTGTGGCGGGTCCAGACGTTCTCCAACCCCTCCTCTTCCAGCATCTTGACCGCTTCGCGCAGGCCATAGAGCAGATTGGTCGCGGGCGTATAGGGGAAGGTGCCGAGCTTGTTGAAGTTGATCACCTCCTGCCAGTCCCAGTAGGAGCGCATGCCGGGGTTGGCCTTGGCAATGGTGAGCGCCTTCTCGGAGACGGCGTTGAAGCCGAGGCCGGGCGGCAGCATCAGACCCTTCTGCGAGCCGGCGACCGAGACGTCGATGCCCCAGGCGTCGTGCTCATATTCCATCGAGCCGAGGCCGGAGATGGTGTCGACCATCAACAGCGCCGGATGCTTGACGCGGTCGAGCAGCTTGCGCACCTCCAGCGGCGGCGTCACGCAGCCGGTCGAGGTCTCGTTGTGGACGACGCAGACCGCCTTGATCGCGTGCTGCTTGTCGGCGACCAGGCGCTTCTCGATCTCGGCGAGGTCGGCGCCATGGCGCCAATCGCTCGGGATGAAGTCGACGTCGAGCTTGAACTTGTCGGCGATGCCGCGCCACAGCACGGCGAACTGGCCGGTCTCGCACATCAGGAGCTTGTCGCCGGGTGCGAACACGTTGACCATCGCCGCCTCCCAGGCGCCGGTGCCGGACGAGGGGAAGATGATCACGGGCTGCTTGGTGCGGAATACCCGCTGCATCGAGGCGAGAACCGCAAAACCGAGCTCGGCGAACTCCGGACCACGATGGTCCAGCGTCGGCATGTCCATCGCCCGCAGCACCCGGTCGGGCACGTTGGTCGGTCCTGGAATCTGTAGGAAATGCCTTCCAGTGTGCACGGTCATCGGCGTCCTTCCCGGTCTTTGAAGCTTGTCTCGGCGTTGGCGTCGGTGGGCCCGAATTCGAGGCTCCGGCGAGCCGCTCGCATATCACTATTCGTCGGGCTTGTCCCTCGCCCGGCGGGGTCCGTCAATGCACAAGAAGCAGGGCTCGCTTGCCAAGGGCCGTGACGGGAGGCAAGACGGTGCCGGCGAACAGCGAGAGCGGACCATGGCGGCGGAAGTGGCTGGAAAATCACCGGAATCGGTCCAAACGGACCGCCTGGCCGCACGTCTGGCCCGGGAAATCACCGGCGACGTCCTGTTCGACCCCTTCAGCCGCGGCCGCTACGCCACCGACGCCTCGTTCTACCAGATCGTGCCATCAGGCGTGGTGGTCCCGAAGACCATGGACGAGGCGTTGCTGGCGCTGGCGATCGCCCGCGACGAGGGGCGTAAGGTCACCCCGCGCGGCGGCGGCACCTCGCAATGCGGCCAGACCGTCAATGATGGGCTCGTGGTCGATCTCTCCAAGCATCTCAACCGGATCCTGTCACTCGACGTCGAGGGCCGGACCTGCGTGGTCGAGCCGGGCATCGTGCTCGACGACCTCAACCGCCAGCTCAGGAAGCACGGCCTCTGGTTTCCGGTCGACGTCTCCACGGCCTCCCGCGCCACCATCGGCGGCATGGCCGGGAACAATTCGTGCGGCGGCCGCAGCTTGCGCTACGGCACCATGCGCGACAACACGCTGTCGATGGAGGCTGCGCTCGCCGACGGCACGCTGAGCCGCTTCGGCGAGGTCTCGCGCGATCTCTCCGATGTCGAGGCCGGCGACAGTGCGCGCGCCCTGTTCCGCGACCTGCTCGATCTCGGCGCCCGCGAGGCCGACGAGATTGCCACTCGCTTTCCAAAAGTGCAGCGCCGCGTCGGCGGCTACAATCTCGATGCGCTGGTCCCGCGCAATGCGCGCAACAACATGGCGCATCTCCTGGTCGGCTCGGAGGGCACGCTGGCCTTCACCACCAAGGTCGAGCTGAAGCTGTGGCCCGTGATCCGCAACAAGGCCCTCGGCGTCTGCCATTTCGGCAGCTTTTACGAGGCGATGGATGCTGCCCAGCACCTGGTCAAGCTGAAACCGATTGCGGTCGAGCTGGTCGATCGCACCATGCTCGCGCTCGGGCGCGACATCGCGATGTTCCGCCCCATCATCTCCGCCGCGATCAAGGGCGATCCTGACGCCGTGCTGGTGGTCGAGTTTGCCGAAGAAGACCAGGCGGATAACCTCGTGCGCCTCAAGCAGCTCGGCGAGCTGATGAGCGATCTCGGCTTCGGCTGGAACAACGAGACGCGCAAATGGGGCGGCGTGGTCGAGATCATTGAGCCGGCGCTGCAGAGCGGCATTGCCGATTTCCGCGCTGCTGGCCTCAACGTCATGATGTCGATGAAGCAGGAGGGCAAGCCGGTCTCGTTCGTCGAGGACTGCGCCGTGCCGCTGCCGCATCTTGCCGACTACACCGCGCGACTGAACGAGGTGTTTGCCAGGCACGGCACCAGCGGCACGATGTATGCGCACGCGTCCGAGGGCTGCCTGCACGTCCGTCCGGTGCTGAATTTGAAGCTGGAGAAAGACGTCAAGGCAATGCGCGCCATCGCCGAAGAGGCGTTCGCGCTGGTGCGCGAATACAAGGGCTCGCATTCCGGCGAGCACGGCGACGGCCTGGTGCGTTCGGAATTCCACGAGACGATGTTCGGCGAGCGTCTCGTCGCCGACTTCAGGGAGGTGAAGCAGCGCTTCGACCCCGAGGGCGTCCTCAATCCCGGCAAGATCGTCGATGCGCCCCGGATGGACGACCGCTCGCTGTTCCGCTTCAAGCCCGACTACCGCGTCGGCGAGCTCAAGACCAGGCTCGACTGGTCGGCTTGGCCCGGGGCCGGCGGCGGCTTCCAGGGCGCCGTCGAGATGTGCAACAACAACGGTGCCTGCCGCAAGCTCGAAGGCGGCGTGATGTGCCCGTCCTATCGCGCCACGCGCAACGAGAAGGATGTCACGCGAGGGCGCGCCAACACGTTGCGGCTCGCGATCTCCGGCCAGCTCGGCGAGGGCGCGCTTTCTTCCGATGAAATGATGGAGACGCTCAAGCTCTGCGTTTCTTGCAAGGCCTGCCGCCACGAGTGCCCGACTGGCGTCGACATGGCCAAGATGAAGATCGAAGTGCTCGCCGCGCGCGCCGCCTCCCACGGCCTGACGCTGCGCGACCGGCTGGTCGGCTATCTGCCGCGCTATGCCGGCCTTGCCTCGCGCTTCGCGCCGCTGGCGAATTTGCGCAACCGCAGCCCGCTACTGCGAAAGCTGTTCGAGCGCGTTGCCGGCATCAGCGCGCGCCGCGCCCTGCCCGCCTTCCGCAGCGACGTGTTTGCGCCGCCGGCTGATAGCGTTGGCCCCGAGGGCGGCCGCGAAATCGTGCTGTTCGCCGACACCTTCAATCGCGTCTATGAGCGCGAGAACCTCGACGCCGCGCTGCGCGTGCTGACAACCGGCGGCTATCGTGTGCACCTGCCCAAGCCTTTAGCCGGCAGCCGCCCGCTTTGCTGCGGACGCACGTTCCTCTCCGCCGGTCTCGTCGACGAGGCCAAAGCCGAGCTCCATCGTCTCGTGGCGGCTTTCGCGCCCTTTGCCGCGCGCGGCGTGCCGATCGTCGGCCTCGAGCCGAGCTGCCTGTTGACGCTGCGCGACGAGCTCGCTGCGCTGCGTCAGGACAACGATGCCAAGGCGGTCGGCGCCCATGCGCTGACCTTCGAGGAATTCCTGGTGCGTGAGGCCGAAGCCGGCCGGCTGCAACTGCCGCTCGGCGCGATCGCTGACAAGGCAATGGTGCACGGCCATTGCCATCAAAAATCCTTCGGCGCCTTCAAGCCCGTCGAACAGGTGCTGCGGCTCGTCCCTGGCCTGAAGGTCGAGACCATCGAGTCGAGCTGTTGCGGCATGGCCGGGGCATTCGGGTATGGTGCCGACACCTATGATGCCTCGATCGAGATGGCCGAACTGTCGCTGCTGCCGGCTGTGCGGCGTGCGGACCAGACTGCGCTCATCGTTGCCGACGGCACCTCCTGCCGGCACCAGATTCATGACGGCGCCCAGCGCGACGCGCTTCACGTCGCGCGCGTGCTGGCGATGAGCCTCGACCGCGCCAAGTCCAATCCCACGTCTCTCGCTGAAAAGGAAACCAGTCATGGCTGACCTCACCCTCGATACCGCCCGCAAGATCCTCGACGCCGCCTTCGTGAAGGCCGGCGAGCTCAAGTTGAAACCGCTGGTCGTCGCCATCCTCGACGCCCGCGGCGTGCTCAAGCTCGCGGCCGCGCAGGACGGCACCAGCCTGATGCGCGCCGAGATCGCGCATGGAAAGGCCTATGGCGCGCTCGCCATGGGCGTGGGCTCGCGCGCCCTGTTCCAGCGCGCGCAGGAGCAGGCCTATTTCATCGATGCCGTGAACACCATGGCCAGAGGCGCCCTGGTGCCGGTGCCCGGCGGCGTGCTGATCATGGACGGCACCACCCTGCTCGGCGCTGTCGGCGTCTCCGGCGACACCTCCGACAATGACGAGGCCTGCGCAGTGGCCGGTATCCAGGCGGCGGGGCTGAAGGCAAACGCGGGGTAGATGGTCATTCCGGGGAGCGCCACTTGGCGCGAGCCCGGAATCCATTTTCCCGCGTCGCTGGCTGCACGATGGATTCCGGGCTCGCGCTACGCGCGCCCCGGAATGACGGCGGAGGAATGCGGCCTCCGTTGAAATCGAATTGAGGTGGTAAACCCCGCTCTCGTGCAGCTACCTCCCCGTCCAGACCGGCTTGCGCTTTTCGCTGAACGCCTTCAGGCCCTCCTTGGCGTCCTCGGTCATCGCAAGCAGCGCGATCTGGCTTTCGGTGTAGGCGATGCTCTCGTCGAACGACATCGAGGCGATGGCGCGCATGGCGTATTTGCCGCGGCGGATCGCGGTCGGCGATTTGTCGACGATGCGGCCGATCAGCCAGTCGACCTTGGCATCGAGCTCCGCCGCAGGCACGACGTAGTTGAGGAGGCCCGCGGCCTGCGCGGCCTTGACGTCGAAAGGTTCGCCCGTCAGCGCCCATTCGTTGACGAGGCGCGGGGGCGCGATGCTCTGCAACAGGCTCAGCACCTGCATCGGGAACACGCCGACCTTCACCTCCGGCAGACCGAAGATGACGTGATCGGCCGCGACCGCCATGTCGGTCATGCACAAAAGGCCCATGCCGCCGGCCATGCAGACGCCGCCGACCCGCGCAATCGCCGGTTTTGTGGCGTTCTGTGACAAACGTAACAGATCGGCATAGTCGACATTTGGTTTGGAATGATCCATCGCGAAAGCCGCGCCGGAATTCTGCAAGTCGGCGCCCGCGCAAAACGCCTTGTCGCCCGCGCCCGTCAGCACGATGACGCGGACGTCCTTGTCGTCGTGCGCGTCGCGATAGCCTTTGGTGATGCCGGCGATGACCTCGCCGTTCAACGCGTTGCGTTTCTCCGGCCGGTTGATGGTGATCCAGAACGCCTGGCCGCGCTTCTCAGTGATGATTGCCGTGGTGTCGGTCATGGTGGGTTCGCTTCCTTGTGTTCCGTTTTGCGGCCATTTGCGGCAGGACGGCCGGCGCGCGCAAGGGCAATCTGCAACGCCATGTCACCATAGCGTGTGGGCACAAATTCGCACGGCGATTGAATTAGCGGTGACGGCCGCTATCCTGGCTGGAGATTTTGATCACCGATGAGCCATTTCATGCGCGCCGCGATGACGATGTTGCTGGCAGGCCTGCTCGCGCTGAGCGCAGGATCCGCAAGCCGCGCGGCCGACGCCGCCAAGCTCGCGCTGGTGATCGGCAACGCAAGATACCCCGACAACGAAGCGGTGCTGAGCGAGGTCGCCAACGATGTCCAGGACGTCGCCGAGGAATTGAAGCGCGGCGGCTTCGTCGTCGATCGCCAGAGCAATCTCACGGCCGACGCCATGCGGCAGGTGCTGGATCGCTTCTATGCTCGCATCGAACGCGGCACCGTGGCGTTGATCTTCTTCGACGGTTTTGCCATCCAGTCCAACCGGCAGACCTACTTGCTTCCGGTCGACGCGCAGATCTGGACCGAGCCGGATGTGGCGCGCGACGGCTTCAGCCTCGACACCATTCTCGCCGAGATGAACACGCGCGGCGCTGCGATCAAGATCGCGTTGATCGATGCCTCACGCCGCAACCCGTTCGAACGGCGCTTCCGCCGCTATTCGGCGGGCCTTGCGCCGGCGATCGCGCCGAGCAATTCGCTCGTGCTCTACTCCGCAGCGCTCGGCGCGGTCGCCGCCGGGGGCAAGGCCGATCACGGCCTGTTCGTCGCCGAGTTGCTCCGCGAGATGCGCGCGCCGAATATCAGCGCCGAGCAGGCTTTGACCAACACCAAGAACGGCGTGGTCGCCGCCACCAAACGGGAACAGGTGCCGTGGCTGTCATCCTCGCTGACCACGGAATTCTCGTTCGCAGGTTCGGTGGCGCAGCCGGCCGACAACAAGGCCGCCGAGCCGGCGAAGCCGGAGCCGCAGAAGCCGGTCTGCGACGCGCCGCAACCAGAGCCTGCTCTGAACGCCGGCGATCTCGCCAGGGATCCGGTCATCGCCGATCTCAGCCGCAAGGTCGCATCGAACGCCAATGACGTCGCCTCGCGATACAAGCGCGGCCAGGTCTATGCGATCAAGCGCGCCTACGCGCTCGCCATGCAGGATTTCGACGTCGTGATCCGCAAGGATCCCAGGGATGGCGAGGCGCTCAACAACCGCTGCTGGACACGCGCTGCCACCGGCGATCTGCAGGGCGCGCTGGCCGACTGCAATCTGGCGCTCCAGATCAATCCCGGATTGAGCGATGCGCTCGACAGCCGCGGGCTCGTCAACCTCAAGCTCGGCCGGACCAATGAGGCGATCAAGGACTACAACGACGCGATCCAGCGCAACCCGCGCTCGTCGTCGTCGCTGTTCGGCCGCGGCATCGCCACGCGCAAGAGCGGCGGCGACGGTGCCATCGATATCGCTCAGGCGAAGTCGATGAACCCTGATATCGCGAAGGAGTTCGCGGGCTATGGCGTCACGGAGTGCGTGCCCTGAGCTGCAGAGGCTTTCCTGATCCAGACCTTGTTGTCATGGAATGCGGCCCCGCCGATCGGCGCGACGGCTTCGGCTCCCGTCAGCATGTTGATGCCACGCCCGCCGATATGGTTCTTATTGGGATGAACGGATTCCGCGATCAGGACTCCGCGCCGCACGCCGTCAAACAGCGTCGCGACCAGCGTGGTCTCGCCACGGGTATTGCCGAGCGTCACCGCATCGCCGTTGGCGATGTCGAGCGCGGCCGCATCCAGCGGATGGATCATCACACTCGCCTTGCCCTCGCGCGCCTGCGAGGACGGCGTCTCGTTGAAGGTGGTGTTGAGGAAGCTGCGCGAGGGGCTGGTCGCTAGCCGGAACGGATGGGCCTGGTCGGAATGCTCGATCACCGCCCAATGGTCCGGCAGATCAGGCATCTTGTCGAAATCGCCCATGGTCACGCCGAACGGCGGATGGGCCCAGTCCGCCCTGAAATGGAATTTCCCGTCGGCATGGGCAAAGCCATCGAGATAATGCGAGGTGCGGAAGTCCGGCTGCAGGTCGCGCCAGAGGTCGGCTTCGAGGCCGGCAATGTCGCCGTGATTGCTGAGCTTCAGCGTCGCGTCGATCAATTCGCGCGGCGTCATCTCGAAACCCGGATGCCTGGCACCGAGCCGCGGCGCCAGTCCCTGCAGCACCTGATGGTTGGAGCGGCATTCGCCGGGCGGGTCGATCAGCTTCGGCCCGACCGAGATATGTTGATGGCCGCCGCCGTAATAGAGATCGTCGTGTTCCATGAACATGGTCGCCGGCAGCACGATGTCCGCCATCAGCGCCGTCTCGGTCATGAACTGCTCATGCACTGCGACGAACAGGTCCTCGCGCGCAAAACCCTCGCGCACCAGCGCCTGCTCCGGCGCCACCGTCATCGGGTTGGTGTTCTGGATCAGCATCGCCTTGACCGGGCCCTTGCCGCGCAGGGCTTCGGCATCGCCGGTGAGGATGCGACCAATCTTGGACTGGTCGAGCGCGCGCACATTTGGGTCGATGGCATCGTGGCCTTCGATGATGGATTCGTTGAAATGCCACAGGGCGTAATTGTTGAAGAAGGCGCCGCCGCCTTCATGCTGCCAGGCGCCGGTCACCGCGGGAATGCAATTGGCCGCGTGCATCTGCGTGGCGCCATTGCGGCTGCGCGTGAAGCCGTAGCCGAAGCGGAAGAAGGTGCGCTTGGTCTCGCCAACCGCTTTCGCAAACGCTTCGATTTCCGCCACCGGGACGCCGCAAATCGCAGACGCCCATTCCGGTGTGCGCGTCTTCAGGTGCGCCTCGAGCTCGGCAGGGCAATCGGTGTATTCGTCCATATAGGCGCGGTCGGCATAGCCGTCGCGGAACAGGACGTGCATGACGCCGCAGGCAAAGGCACCGTCGGTGCCGGGCCGCAGGATGATCTTGATATCAGCCTGCTTCATGGTCTCGTTGTCGTAGATGTCGACCGCGGCAATCTTCGCGCCGCGCTCCTTGCGGGCGCGGGAAGCGTGCGTCATCACGTTGACCTGGGTGTTGACCGGATTGGTGCCCCAGATCACGACGAGGTCGGAGAGCGCCATCTCGCGCGGATCGACGCCGGCGATCTTGCCGGTGCCGATGGCATAGCCGATGCGCGCGACATTGGCGCAGATGGTCTGATAGAAGCGGGAGTATTTTTTGACGTGCGTGAGACGGTTGAGGCCGTCGCGCATCACCAGGCCCATCGTGCCGGCATAGTAATAGGGCCAGATCGATTCTGCGCCGAACTCGCGCTCGGCTGCATTGAAGCGATGGCCGATCTCGTCCAGCGCCTCGTCCCAGGAGATCCGCACGAATTGACCTGAACCCTTCGGCCCGGTGCGGCGCATCGGAAACATCACCCGCTCGGGGTGATGGATGCGCTCGGCGTAGCGCGCGACCTTGGCGCAGACGACGCCAGCGGTATAGGTCTGCCGCTTCGAACCACGGACGCGGCCGATGCTGCGGCCGTCGACCACCTCGACATCGAGAGCGCATGCCGAGGGGCAATCATGCGGGCAGGTCGAATGGCGGATTTCGATCTTGGCGTGCTGGTTCATGGCAGATTGGTAACACCAAAATACCAGCCAGCCGAGCGCATTTATCCGGCACTGCCATGCGATTTGCTCAAGCCGTGCCCGTTGCAAGGTCTTGTCGCAACTGCGAAATGCAGCCGGAACACCGAACGAGGCGCGGCTTTCGTGCGCCGATCGACCTATTTGTGCAGCTGGGTGAGACCGGTCGGCGGGCCGTCGACCGCGGTCCAGCCGCCATCGACGAACAGAGTGCTGCCGCTGACATAGCTCGCGGCGTCCGAGGCGAGATAGGCCACGGCGGTGGCGACCTCATCGGCGCTGCTCCAGCGGTTGAACACGGTGTGGCCGGCGTAGAGATTGTAGATGTCGGGGCGCTGCTTGAAAGGGCCAGTCAGCGCGGTCTCGGCGATGCTCGGCGCGATCGCGTTGACGCGCACGCCGGCGTGGCCGACCTCGGAGGCAAAGCCCTTGACCAGCAGGCCGATGGCGGCCTTGGTCGAGCCGTAGACACCAAGGCCCGGCTCGATGGTCACCGCGCGCACCGAGGAGCAGGCGATGATGCTGCCGCCCTTCTGCTTGACCATGATGCGGCCGAACGCCTGGAAGAACCAGACGGTGCCTTTGACGTTCAGGTTGAGGACGCGGTCGAGATCCTCCTCGGTGTAGTCGAGGATGATCTTGCGGATGTTGAGCCCGGGCGTCGTCACGGCGATGTCGAGCCGCGGAAATTTCTGCATCACGATTCTGGCGAGCGCGTTGACGTCCGCAGCGCTTGCGGCGTCGCACGCTGCTGCCTCCGCCCAGCCGCCCTTGTCGCGAATACCTGCGGCCGTCGCTTCCGCAGCGTCAAGCGCGCGATCGGCGCAAACGACACGGGCCCCTAACCCGGCGAGGGCCTCGGCCGACGACTTGCCGATGCCGGATGCGGCACCGAGGACGACTGCCGTCTTGCCGGTGAGATCGAAGAGCTTGCGATAGTCCGTCACTGATAGTGTCTCCCTGGTGCTGCTAGCCCTTGTAGCCCATCAACAGGCGAGGCAGCCACAGCGAGAATGCAGGGACGTAGGTCACGAACATCAGTGCTGCGATCAGCGCGGCATAGAACGGCAGGATGGTGCGCATCACCGCACCCACCGAGATGCCGCCGATGGCGCAGCCCACGAACTGCGTGGTTCCGACCGGCGGGGTGTTGAGTCCAAGCGCGCAGTTGATCAGCATCAGCATGCCGAACTGCACCGGGTCCATGCCCGCCTTCATCGCGATCGGCAGAAAGATCGGAGTGCAGATCAGAATGGTCGCCGCCATGTCCATGAACGTGCCGAGCACGAACAGGATGACGTTGATGAGCAGGAAGATGACCCAGGGTTGCGTCGACACCTTGCTCATCATCTCGCCGGCCAGGTCGGCCACCTCGTAGAGTCCCATCAGGTACTGGAACATGGTGGAGACCCCGATCAGCAGCAGCACCACGCCCGTCGTCTTCACGGCCTTGGCCGCGGCACGCAGGAAGTTGCCCCAGGTCATGGTGCGGTAGATGAAGAAGGTCAGCAGGATCGTGTAGGTGACCGCGATGGCCGCAGATTCGGTTGCCGTGAAGACGCCGGACAGGATGCCGGCCAAGATGATGCCGACGATCAGAAGACCCGGCAGCGCGGCCGCGAGCGAGCGGAACACCTCGGCCCAGCCCGGGAACTTGCCGGCCGGATAGCCGCGCTTCACCGCGACAGCGTAGGCGGCCACGAGCATGCAGACCATCAGCACGATCGCCGGCAGGAGGCCGGCGGCGATCAGCGCGCCGATCGAGACCTTGCCGCCGGCGGCCAGGGCATAGATGATCATGTTGTGGCTGGTCGGCATCAAAGCTCCGACCAGCGAGGCGTGGGTGGTGACGTTGACGGCGTAGTCGGTGTCGAAACCCTCTTTCTTCATCATCGGGATCATCACCGCGCCCATGGCGGACACGTCGGCCACGGGCGATCCGGAGACGCCGCCGAACAGCGTGCAGGCGACCACGTTCGACATGCCGAGCCCGCCGCGGATGTGCCCGACGAGATTCTTGGCGAGTTGCACGATCTTGTCGGCAACACCGCCATGCAGCATCAGCTCACCGCTGAACACGAAGAACGGAATGGCAAGGAAGGAGAAGATGTTCATTCCCGACATCATCTGCTGGAAGATGACCGCGACGGGCAGGCCTTCGTAGAGAATAGTGCAGATCGCCGAGAGGCCGATGGCGAAGGCGACGGGAACGCCAAGAACGAGGAAGCCGAAGAAGGTGGCGCCGAGGATCATCAGTTCCATGAGGGGACGACCTCTTCGCCGCGCAAGAGAGCCATGATGTGCTCGATGGAAAAGGAAACGATCAGGAGACCGGAGGCGATGAGCGGCACGTAGCGGATCACCTCGGGCAGGCCGAGATTGGGGATCTTCACGGTGCCGACCGAAGACCCGAGGATCCAGCCGTTATAGGCCATCGCAATGCCGAACACGGCCACCAGGACGTGGATCACGAGCTCGATCTTCTCCCGCATATGATCCGGAAGCATGACCAGCAGACTATCCATGCCGATGTGTCCGGCATCGCGCACGCCGACCGCGGCCCCGATCAGCGTGACATAGAGGATCAGAACCAGTGCAAGGTTCTCCGTCCAGGTCGGGCTGGAATTGAGAACGTAGCGCCCGAACACCTGATAGAACACGATGGTGACGATGACGAGCAGGCCGGCCACGGACAGATACATGCCGATGCGAGCAATTGGAGCGTTGATCCGTGACAGCAAGCCGGTGGACGGTCGTCCGACCGCCTCATGCTCATGATCTGCGACGTGTGGGTCTGTCATCCCGCGCCTCCCCGCCTGGGTCCGGTGTCGCGGGTCGGCGACTCCGGACCCGACGCCGTTGTGCTTACTTCGAGTCCTGGATGCGCTTGACGAGGCCCTGCAGCTTCTCGTCGCCGGCGAACTTCTGGTACACCGGCTTCATCGCATCGACGAACTCCTGCTTGTTGGCGATTGTCACGACCTGGACGCCAGCCGCCTCGACCGTCTTGCGCGAGGCCTGCTCACGCTCGTCCCAGAGCTTGCGCATGACGGGCACCGATTCCTTGGCTGCCTTGCGGACCATCGCCTGGTCTTCCTTGCTCAGCGTGTCCCAGACCTTCTTCGACATCACGAGAACTTCGGGCGCCAGGGAGTGCTCGGTGATGTTGTAGAACTTGGCGGCCTCGAAGTGGCGCGAGGACTCATAGGAGGGCCAGTTATTCTCGGCAGCGTCGACAAGCCCGGTCTTGAGCGCGGTATAGACTTCGCCATATGGCATCGGCGTCGGATTGGCACCGAGGCTCTGGATCATGCCGACCCACAGGTCGGATTGCTGGACGCGGATCTTCAGACCCTTGAGGTCGGCGAGGGACTTGACCGGTGCCTTGACGGTGTAGATGGAGCGGGCGCCGCTGTCGTAATAGGCAAGGCCGACCAGGCCGGCGGGCGCCATCGCCGCCAGGATCTCGTCGCCGATCGGCCCGTCGAGGACGGTGCGCATGTGCTGCGTGTCGCGGAACACGAAGGGCAGGCACAGCGCGATGGTCTCGGGCACGAAATTGTTCAGCGGCGAGGCGTTGATCCGCATCATATCGAGCGCGCCGATCTTGAGTTGCTCGATGGTGTCCTTTTCGGAGCCCAGGGCACCGTTCGGAAACACCTTGACGCCGAGCTTGCCGCCGCTCGCCGCCGCGAGCTGCTTGCCCATGAACTTGACGGCCTCGACGGTCGGATAGTCTGCCGGATGGACGTCGGCCGAGCGGAAATCGCGTGCGGTCGCCAAAGGCGCCGAGAGCGCCAGCGCAACGGCTGTGATGATACCGGTGAGTGTCTTCATCTGGGCTTCCTCCGGGGTTGATTATTTCGTTGTCGGGCAGGCTGCGGGCCGCCTTGGGTCGCTCCACTTCAGGCGTGAAGTCAAGCACCAAGTCGTCCCTAGGGCGGACGGCATTCTCTGTCCAACCCAATTCCAGCATCGATCAATGCAAGAGTTGCATCGATCAATTTCTGACGCAATTCGCTTTATGGCGGGTACGGCTGGTGTCCATCGTCGCCGCCACGTGACTTGACGCCGGCAACAGGGGCCCCTCAAGATATTCGAAACAGCGGACCATGTTGAGGGAATGCCCATGCCGCGGAAGCTGATCGATATCTCGGTGCCGCTGCGAAACGACGTGACGGCCGATCCGCCGGGCAACCATCCGACGATCCAGTATATCGATCACCAGCAAGGCCTGCCCCGGATGCTGCAGTTCTTCGATGGTCTCGAGGCGCAGGATCTGCCGGACGGACAGGGCTGGGCCGTCGAACAGGTCTCGCTTTCGACCCATAACGGCACGCATCTCGATGCGCCCTGGCATTTCCATCCGACCATGAACCGCGGCGAGCGGTCATGGACCATCGACGAAGTCCCGCTGGAATGGTGCTTTCAGCCCGGCGTGAAGCTCGACTTCCGGCATCTGCCTGACGGCTATGTGGCGAGCGCCGACGACGTCGAGAACGAACTGAAGCGCATCGGACACACGCTGTCGCCGCTGGAGATCGTCGTCGTCAACACCAGCGCCGGGGCCAAATTCGGCCAAGCCGAATACGTCAATTCCGGCTGCGGCATGGGTTATGCGGCCACCATGTACCTGCTCGAACGCGGCGTTCGCCTGACCGGCACCGACGGCTGGAGCTGGGACGCGCCGTTCGTCTACACCGCGAGGAAATACGCCGAGACAAAGGATGCCGGCCTGATCTGGGAAGGCCACAAGGCCGGACGGCACATCGGCTATTGCCATCTCGAGAAGCTGCACAATCTCGATCAACTGCCCTCGACCGGGTTCACGGTCTCATGCTTCCCGGTGAAGATCGAACGCGCCTCCGCGGGCTGGACCCGCGCGGTCGCCATTATCGACGATCAGGCCTGAGGCATCACTCGCCGTTGAGGCCGCTCTCGGCGAGTTCGCGCAGCGCATCCGTATCCAGCACGACGATGGCGCCGTGCTCGAGGCGAACCCAGTTGCGGCCGGCCCATGCGCGCAATTGCTTGTTGATGCTCTCGCGCGTCATTCCCACCATCTCGCTGATCTCCTGCTGCGTGATGGCCAGTGTGCCGCTGCCGGAGTCGAACTTGCGCTCCTCCGTGAGACCGAGCAGCGCGCTGGCGAGCCGCCCCGGCAGGTTCTGGAGAATGACCTGCTCGACCTGCTGGCTGGTCCAGCGCAGCCGCGCACAGAGCAGCTCGATGAACTTCATCGCCAGAGCCGGCTGGCTTTTCACGAACGGCAGGAAGTCCCGGCGGTCGATGATATAGAGCTCGCAATTGGTGTTGGCGGTGGCGTCGGCGGACCTGGGCGCGCCGTCGAGCACCGCGATCTCGCCGAAGATTTCCCCGGGACCGATCAGATTGAGAATGGCGTTCCGCCCATCTGGCGACGAGGAGGAGATCTTCACGGTCCCCGAGATCACCGCGAACAGATTGTTGCCTGGATCGCCCTTGGCGGCGATCGTCGCTCCGCGCTTCACGGTGGTGTGCTTGGCGTAGCGGCAGAGTTGATCGAGAGCCTCCGGCTCCAGATCCGCGAAGATCGGGTGCTTGCGCAGGACCGATAGTTTGTTGCCCGCCGACTGTCGGGGGTCGCCGGTCTTGTCCTGAGGCACGCCGCGGGGCTCCTAAGACTACGAGGCACTGAGGTTCCTGCGTAGTCAACGTTATCAGGCTTTTCAACCGGAAAGCACGCGCGCGGTTTGAGGCAAATGCCGCGAAAAAGCCGCGGTCATGCCGGAAGTCCACATCCGAAGGATGCGTCGATGCGTTTTAATTGATGCAGAGTTGCAGGCCGCGCAACGCGCGATTGCGTTGAGACGCTGGCCTAAGCCAGCCGGACGAGCGTCGGCCGCTGGCTCGTCTGAGCGGACGAAGACTTCAGGCGCTTCAGCGCTTGGAATCCGGATCGAGCCGGCCGGCGCTGGTTTGCCGGTCCGCCCAAGCCAGAGCTGCGGCGAATGCGACGAAGATCGCGACGACGACAATGGACATCAACAATGCGTCAGCGGGCATCATGCTCCTCCCTGATGGTTGCGCCATTATTTGCCGCGGCCGGCCGGCGTCATTGATTGAGATCAAAAAAGGATCAGGGCGCCGCGGACGGACCGTCAGGCTGCGGCCAGCGCTTCGGCGCGCGCAGGATCGAGCAGGCTGATGCCGCCGTGAATGATCTCGATCACGCCGTGACGCTCCAGCTTGGTGAAGGTGCGACTGACGGTTTCGATGGTCAGGCCGAGATAGTCGGCGATGTCCTGACGGCTCATCGGAAGCGGGACCGTATCGGACAGCCCATTGTGCGCGACCAGCCGTCCACGCCAGCCGAGCAGAAAGGCTGCGACTTTCTCGTCGGCGGAGCGGCGGCCGAGCAGGACCATATGGTCGCGCGCCTGGCTCAACTCGCGAACGGCCAGCTCGTTGATCCGCCTGAGCAGCTGCGGCCGGTCTTCGATGAAGCGGCCGAACGGCGCTTTGCCGAACTGGCACACGGTGACCGCGCCGATCGCATCGGCAGAAAAATTGTGCCGGCCGGACAAATTCATCCCCAGGAAATCGCCGGGCAAGGCAAAGCCCACGATCTGTCGCCGGCCGTCGGGCAGCAGCTTGTACAGACGCATGACGCCTTCGAGAACGTTGTAGAACGAACTGGTGATGTCCTCCTCGGAGAACACGGTCTCGCCGGAGCCAAAATGAACGCGGCGTCCCAGATGTTCGAACTCCCTGAGCTCGGCCGCATCCAGTGACGAACAAACCGCCGCTCCTCGCACGGCGCAATCGTCGCAGAAGTGCCCGCTCGGCTCAATCGTGACCACGGAAGGCTTCATCCACCGCTCCTCGCGTCGATCCAGCTCCGCCCCCCGGCCGAGCCGGCCACGCATCTGCATTTTACTGCACTGCGCCAAAGCCAGTTGACTCAGATCAAATTCGGGTGGCATCCCCGTCTTATTCTGCATCCAGCGTTCGACAGGATCACTTTCCATGCTGCAAGGCGCCCTGCGTCACGGCCTGATTGGGCTGCTTCTGATTACGCCTGCGCTGGCGGCTCCCACCGCCGAACAGCGCGGCAAGGCCTTTGCGCGGGCCAACTGCGCACGCTGTCACGCGATCGACCGCGTTTCCCGCAGTCCGCTCGAGGGCGCGCCGCCGCTGCGCACCCTGCATCGGTGGTATCCGATCGAGACCCTCGGTGAGGCGCTGGCCGAAGGGATCTACACCGGTCACGCCGACATGCCCGCCTTCGAGCTCAGTCCAGACCAGATCCACGACCTTCTGTCCTACCTGAAGACGCTGCAATAGGCGTCACACCGCCTGCACGGTCCACCCGATCAGCTCCTTGGCGATGCGGGCAAAGGCCGCGTCGAAGGCGGCGACTGAGGCGGCCGGCTCGACCTTGTCGAGCTTTTCGCTGGTCTCGACCAGGCGCGAGGCGACCACCTTGCCGTTCTTGTCGACGATCCGCGCCGACACTCCGATCTCGACCCGTGGCTCACCCTCCGTGGCAATCCGAAAGCGCCGAATGTCGATCAGGAGCTGATAATCCGCCTGGCCGAGGTCGGACGTGCGCAGCGGGGCGTGAGCGATGTCGTAATTCTCGAAGCTGTCGATCAGGCGCGCCTGGAACAATTTCGGAATGCTGTCGGACCAGAGGAAGTCCGCAAAGCCCGGTCTGTCCCCGGCGGGCGCGAACAGCATGCGCTGGGTCTGCAGCATTGCGACCGCGCTCGGCTCGGGAATGGCCAGCGACGCCATGAGCGTCTTGCCGGCCGGACCGAGGTTCTGCGGCGAGTGCAGGTCGTAGGTGACCTTCTGCGCAGGCGTACCGCCGCCGGTCATCTTCTCCAGGCCCGCCAGAATGCCGTCGATCTTGCCGGTGTTGCGCGCCAGCCCATCGGAGAACGTCTTCAGATTGGCTATCGTGTCCTTCAGCGGACCGGAATTGTCCTCGAGGACGGTGTCGACCCGCCGCAGGGCATCGCGCGCGGCCTGGGTCATGCTTTGACCGGCGCCGGCCTCGGCGATCAGGGTCAGGGGCTCGCCGGACTTGGCCATGATCACACCGCCTTCCAGCGTCACCACCGGCACGCCGGTCAGACCCTGGAATTCGAGACCGACCTTGGTGTCGGAACGCACCGGAGTGGCGGTGGCAACCGAGATCGTCGCGTTGACGAAGCGCGGGTTGTCAGGCGCGAGCCCGAGCTGGGTCACCTCCCCGACACGAATACCATTGAACAGCACGCCGGCGCCGACCAGAAGTCCCGGGACCGGCCCCTGGAATTGCACGTGGTAGTTCGTGCGCGGCCCGATGCCGCCGGTGTTGTTCAGCCAATAGACGAAGCCGAACACCGCGAGGATCGCGGCCAGCACGAAACTGCCGATCAGCACGTAGGGAGCGCGGGTTTCCATGTCTCATCTCATCTCGTGTTGCAGCATCTGCGAGCGCTTGCCGTGGAAATAGGCGCGCACCCAGGGATGCTCGGATTGCAGCAATTCGCGCATCGGGCCGATCGCCACGATCTTGCCGTCGGCGAGCGCGGCGACGCGGTCGCAGACCGTGGTCAGGCTCGCAAGGTCGTGAGTGACCATGAACACGGTCAGCCCCAGCGTCTTCTGCAGCGTCTTGATCAGCGCGTCGAAATCGCCCGCGGCGATCGGATCGAGGCCGGATGTCGGCTCATCGAGGAACAGGATCGGCGGATCGAGCGCGAGCGCGCGCGCCAGTGCCACGCGCTTGGTCATGCCGCCGGACAGCTCCGCCGGATATTTGTCCGCGTCCTGGGCGCGCAAGCCCACCATTTCGAGCTTGGCGATCGCAATCTCGTCCATCAGCTCCTGCGACAGGACGAGATTTTCACGCAAGGGAAACTGGACGTTCTGGCGGACCGTCAGCGAGGAGAACAGCGCGCCCTGCTGAAACAGGATGCCCCATGTCGTGGCTGCGCCGCGGCCGTGACCACCGGTGGGTTGTCCCATGACTTCGATGGCCCCGCCCTGGCGCGGAATGAGGCCAATGATGGTCCGCATCAGCACCGATTTGCCGCCGCCGGACGCCCCCACCAGCCCCAGGATCTCGCCCCGGCGGACGTCGAGCGACAGATGGTCGAGCACGATCTGGCGGCCGAAGCCGACCACGAGGTCGCGAACGCGGATCGCGAACTGGTCTTGCGATGCATCCATCGTCACATTCCGATCGACGCGAAGAAGATCGCGAACAGGCCGTCGAGCACGATCACCAGGAAGATCGACTTCACCACCGACGTCGTGGTCTGCCGTCCGAGCGACTCCGCGCTGCCCTTGACGCGCAATCCCTCGCTGCAGGCCACGATCCCGATCACCAGCGCCATGAACGGCGCCTTCAGGATGCCCACCTCGAAATGTGTGACTGTGATGGCCTCGTGCAGCCGCGCGATGTAGATCGCCGGCCCCATGTCGCCATAGAACTGCGCGACGAGACCGCCGCCATAGAGCGCGGCAATCGATCCGATGAAGGTGAGAATCGGCAGCGCAATGATGAGGGCCAGAACGCGCGGCAGGATCAGGACTTCGACGGGATCGAGCCCCATGGTCGAGAGCGCGTCGATCTCCTCGCGCATCTTCATCGAGCCGAGCTCGGCGGTGTAGGCGCTTCCCGACCGGCCGGCGACCATGATGGCGACGATCAGCACGCCGAGCTCACGCAGCACCAGGATGCCGACCATGTCGACGGTGTAGGACTCCGCGCCGAATCTGCGGAAATGGAAGAAGCCCTGCTGGGCGATGATGGCGCCGATCAGGAAGGTGATCAGCGCGACGATGGGAATCGCCTGCCACCCGATGCGGTAAAGCTGATACACCAGCGACGTCAACCGCAGCGAACGCGGCCGTCGCAGCACACCGATCACCGCCATGAACAATGCGCCGAGCATCTGGAGGAAGATCGTGACGTCTTCCCGCGCGCCAACCGTAGATTTTCCGAAATCGCCGAGCCTCGCCAGCACCGGATTGGGCGCAGCCGTCGGCGCCGGCGCATTGCGGTTGACCTGACGTACCTCGTCCATCAGCCCACTGAAATGATCGGCGACACCGACGAACTCGGTCGATCTGCCGGATGACGAAGCCCTGCGAGACAGCTTTTCCAGGACCCAGGCCCCGAGCGTGTCGAGCGCGCTGACGCCCGACATGTCCATGGTGACGACGCGCGACCGATCGACGTCGGGTCCCACCGACCGCGACAACGTCTCGAGCGTGACCACATTCGCGGCGGTCCAGGGCCCTTCGGGACGCAAGTTCAGCACGTCGCCGGACGGCGTTGCGAGCAACAGCGGTTCGTGGTTCACGCGTTCCACCTCATCGGGGCAATTGGCCCCCAGTCAGACAGCATTTCTAGGCCAGCATATGGCCGCCGGCTTGACCTGTCTCAAGACCCGGACCACGCCGCGGATTGACGCAAATCAAGCGCGATCGCGCGCGCGGGTCCTAGGCTTGCTCACGTTCAATGGGGATACCAAGTCCATGTTCAACAGTGACGGGATGAGCGAAGAACTGCGGGCGCTGAAGGTCGATGTCACACGCTTGCTGAGCACCGCCGGCGAAGAGATGTTCGAGAGCTCGAAGGATCGCGCCGAGGCGCTCGCCGATCAGATCCGGGCCGCGCTCACCGAACTCGGCGAGACCGTCGACGACGAGCAGGAGCAGCTTCAGGGGCTCATCGCGGAGCGCCCGATCACATCGCTCGCCTCCGCGTTCGCACTCGGCGTGATTGTCGGCTTCATGCTGAGGAGACACTAAGTGAATACCGAGAATGTGGTCAAACATCTGCGCGCGCTGTGGCGCACCGACCGGATCATCGCGGACATCAGGCTGCGCCATCTGTTGATCGGCCTCGGCCTGCGCGCCTTTGCGGCGCTGATCGCGGCGTTCGGGCTTCTGATGTTGGAGCTGTCTGCCTATTTCGCGCTGGTCCAGATCTGGAGTGCGATTGCCGCGGCGGCCATCCTCGGCGCCGTCAATTTTGCCATTGCGGCTGTTCTCTTCGCGATCGCCGGCCGCGCTCCGTCAGGGCGCGACCTCGAACTAGCCAGCGAAATTCACGACACCTCCATCGAGGCTCTCCAGCTCGAAGCGCGAGCCCTCCAGGCCCAGGTGTCGGGCGCCGTGCATCATCCGCTCAGCACGATCGTGCCTGTGCTGGTGCCGTTGATCGCGATCATCGTCAAGAACTTGCGCACAACGGCCAGGAAGTCTGCCGCAACGTCGACTGAAGCGGGCTCCTAGAGCGCGCTCAGAGCTTCAGCTTGACGTCGCAGATATCTGGCTCGGCGGGATCCGGCTTGACCTCGAAGCCGAGGTCCCGGCACATTTCGAGCATTACGATGTTCTCCTTGAGCACGTCGCCCGATATGACCTTCAGACCTTCCGACTTGGCGTAGTCGATGATCAGCTGCATGAGGGCCCAGCCGAGCCCCCTGCCCTTGAGATCGGATCGCAGCAGGATCGCGTATTCGCCGCTCTCGTAGATCGAGTCCGAATGGAGCCGGACCACGCCGACCATTTCGCCGGTGGCCTCGTCGAATGCAATGAAGGCCATCGCGCGCGCATAGTCGAGCTGGGTGAGGCGTGCGATGAACTCGTGGGTAAACTCCTTCATCGGCGCGAAGAAACGCAGGCGAAGGTCGTGCGCCGTGACGTGGCGCAGGAATTCGTGGATGGTCGGCTCGTCCTCGGGACGCAACGGCCGCACGAAGATGCGCCAGTCGTCCTTGACCTTGAGGCGGCGCTCCCATTGCGACGGATAGGCGCGAACGGCGAAATTGGCCGGGCCGGAGCCGACAAACTTCCGTTGCGGCGGCCCGACCGCGACGCGGGCATCCACCGCGGTCACGCCGGTTTCGTCCGCCAGCAGCGGATTGATGTCGAATTCGCGGATCTCGGGAATGTCGGCCGCCATCTGCGCGAGCTTGACCAGCACCATGGCGACGGCATCTGGCTTCACCGCCGGCACGTCCCGATAAGCAGGCAGCAACCGCGACACGCGGGTGCGGTCGATCAGGTCGCGGGCCAGTTGCAAATCGAGCGGCGGCAGCGCAAGCGCCTTGTCGTTGATGATCTCGACCGCGGTGCCACCACGGCCGAAGACGACCACGGTGCCGAAAGTCGGATCGTCGGCGAGGCCCAGGATGAGTTCGCGCGCCTTCGCCTTGACGACCATCGCCTGGACGATGACGCCGCCAATGCGGGCCTCGGGCCGCAGCTTTCTCGCCCGGGCGAGAATGTCGGACGTGGCCGCTCGCACGGCCTCGGGCGTCGTCAGATTGAGAACGACACCGCCGACATCGGATTTGTGGATGATGTCCCGCGACATGATCTTCAGCACCACGGTGCCGCCCTGTGCAAAGATCTCCTTTGCGTAGCTCACCGCCTGCTCGACATCGGCTGCCGCATAGGTCGGGACCATCGCGATGTCGTAGGCTTCGAGCAGGTTCTTGATCTCGACAGGCTCGAGCCATTCGCGGCCGTCCGCAATCGCGGCGATGACGATCTGCCTCGCTTCCCGGGCGTCCGGAACGAACGTATCAGGCATCGCGGGAGGAACCTGGCTCAGCTCCTCTACCACTTCGCGGTGTCGGACCAGATGCATGAAGCCGCGCACGGCGTCGTCTTCGGTCGGGTAGTTCGGCATACCGGCGCCGGAAAGCGCCTGAATGATGTGCTGATCGGCTCCAACCCAGGCCGCCAATACGGGCTTCGCCCAGCGACGATGCTCCTCGCGATATTTTCCGACAAGGTTCGTCACGGTCGTCGCGATGTCGGCCGCCGAGGCAATCGCCGTTTGCACGTTGAGGACCAGGACCGCATCATTGTCGCGATCGGCCAGCAGCACCTCCAAAGCCGCCGCGTAGCGCGAGGCGTCGGCGTCGCCCACGATATCGACGGGGTTTGCCCCGGACCAGGTCGGCGGCAGGACCGCGTCGAGCGTCTTGCGCGCCTCAGCCGAGATGGTCGCCGGGATTCCGCCGAGCTCGACCAATCGATCGACGGCGAGGACGCCGATCCCGCCACCGTTGGTCAGAATAGCGAGACGCTTCCCCGCGGGCGATTCGACTCGGCCGAGTGTCTCGGCGCAATCGAACAGCTCACGCAGATCGGAGACCCGCACCACACCCGCCCGGCGGAACGCCGCGTCATACACGGCGTCGGCGCCGGCGAGCGCGCCGGTATGCGTGGCCGCCGCCTTCGCGCCCTGCGCCATGCGGCCGGACTTCACCACGACGACGGGCTTCACGCGCGCGGCGGCACGCGCCGCCGACATGAATTTGCGCGCATCCTTGATGGACTCGATGTAGAGAAGGATCGCGCGCGTCTTGTGATCCATCGCGAAATAGTCGAGCAGATCGGCAAGATCGACGTCGATCTGATCGCCGATCGAGACGATGCCGGAGAAGCCGACGCCGCGCTGCGCAGCCCAGTCCACCATGCCGGCAGCGATCGCGCCCGATTGCGAGATCAGTGCGAGGCTGCCCGCCCCCGGCATATGCGCCGCAAAGCTAGCATTGAGGCTGACCCCCGGCATCATGATGCCAAGACAGTTCGGTCCGATCAGCCGCATGCCGTATTTGCGGGCCGCGGTGATCGCAGCCTCGTACAGAGATCCCGGTCCATGGCCAAGCCCGGCCGAAACGATCAATGCGCCCGCCGAGCCGCGACGCCCGGCCTGGTCGATGATGGCGGGAATCTCGCGCGCTGGCGCCGTGATGACCACGAGCTCGGGCACGAAGTCCAACCGGTCCAGACTCTTCACCGCGGCGACGCCGCCGATTTCGGCATGGCGCGGATTGACGAGGCCGAACCGTCCCTTGAATTCGGCCTTGTGAATGTTCTCCAGGACAGCGCGTCCGACGGAGGCCGGACGGGCGCTCGCACCGACGAGCGCGACTGAACGCGGCGCCAGCAGATGGTTCAGACGATAGGTTGACATGAAAGCAAGCGAGCCCGGCTCGGCACAGGCCTTGCTGTTGCTGTAGGGATCGTCACCGCCGAGCCGGTCGCCCTCGCCGAAGGCGGCGCCTGTACCGTTGTTCTCGTAGCACTTGTCGCTGGTGACGTTCAGGATCACCTGCACCGAGCGCAGATGCCGCGCCGCCTCCAGCACATGCACCGTGCCCATCACGTTGGTCGCGAAGGTCTCGACAGGCTCTTCATAGGAGGGGCGAACCAGCGCTTGCGCCGCCATATGGATGACGATATCGGGCTCGGCCTCCGCCATTGCGGCGCGCAAGGTCGGGAGATCGCGGATGTCGGCCACGCGGTGCCTGATGTCGTCGGCGATGCGAGCCGTGATGAACAGCGCGGATTGGTGTGTCGGCGGCAGCGCATAGCCGTAGACGTCAGCCCCGAGACGGCGCAGCAGCAGCGAGGCCCACGCCCCCTTGAAGCCGGTGTGGCCGGTGAGGAAGACCTTCTTGCCGCGCCAGAATGCCGGATCCGTCACCAGATCCTCCATTTGGCGCGGTTGCTGGCCCATTCGCCCTCGAGGAAGTTGCGATCGCGCAGCGAGTCCATCGGGTGCCAGAAGCCGGGATGCACATAGGCGCGCAGATCGTCACCGCGCACCAGTTGCTCCATCGGCTCGCGCTCCCAGATCGTGTTGTCGTCTGCGATCAGCTCGCCGACCGATGGCGACAATAGAAAGAAACCGCCATTGATCCAGCCGCCATCGTCATTGGGCTTTTCCTCGAAATTGACGACCCGGTCACCCTCGATCGCGATCGCGCCGAAGCGCTTGGCCGGCCGCACCACCGAAACGGTGGCGCGGCGCCCATGCGCCTTGTGGAAAGCGATCTCGGCGGCAAGGTCGATGTCGGCGACACCGTCGCCATAGGTCAATGCGAAGAAGGGCTCGTCCGCGACGTAGGACAGCACCCGCTTCAACCGGCCGCCGGTCTGGGTGTCCTCGCCGGTGTCCACCAGCGTGACCCGCCACGGCTCGGCGGTTTCGCGATGCACTTCCATCCGGTTCTCGGCGATGTGAAAGGTCACGTCGGACATGTGCAGGAAATAGTTCGCGAAGTACTCCTTGATCATGAAGCCCTTGTAGCCAAGGCAGATCACGAAATCATGGAAGCCGTAATGGCTGTAGATCTTCATGATGTGCCACAAGATGGGCCGCCCGCCGATCTCCACCATCGGCTTTGGTCGCGTGCTGGTCTCCTCCGCGATTCGCGTGCCGAGGCCCCCTGCAAGAATTACGACTTTCATTCGTTTGCTCCGAACGGGAGGCCCGCTCCCCGCGTATTCCCGACGGCTTCTATACGAAGTGGCGAGACCTGGAAAATCATCGGCTCTCAAGCAACTTTCGATGTCAAGAGGTATTTAATTACCCTCTTGCAAAGCTATTGGCGTTTTCGCCCGTAGCCGATACCACTCTGCCCGCCGCACCGGGGCAAGACCGTCCCGCGACCCAGCTGGAACCGACCATGCCGTTTGAAAACTACAGGAACAGCCGCATCCTCGTGACCGGGGGCGCCGGGTTCATCGGATCGCACCTCTGCGAGCGACTGCTCGATGCCGGGGCCGAGGTGGTGTCCGCGGACAATTATTTCACCGGCAGCCGGCGCAACATTGCCCATCTGATCGCAAATCCGCTGTTCGAAGCGGTCCGGCACGACGTCACCTTCCCGCTCTACATCGAGGTCGACGCGATCTTCAACCTGGCCTGCCCCGCCTCGCCGATCCATTATCAGCGTGACCCCGTGCAGACCACCAAGACCTCGGTGCACGGCGCCATCAACATGCTGGGGCTCGCCAAGCGGCTCAAGGCGCGCATCTTCCAGGCCTCGACCAGCGAGGTCTACGGCGATCCGCTGATCCATCCGCAGACCGAGGATTACTGGGGCAACGTCAACCCGATCGGCATCCGCTCCTGCTACGACGAGGGCAAGCGTTGCGCCGAGACGCTGTTCTTCGACTATTGGCGTCAGCACGACCTGCCGATCAAGGTCGCGCGCATCTTCAACACCTACGGCCCGCGCATGCAGCCAAATGACGGGCGCGTGGTGTCGTCCTTCATCGTCCAGGCGCTCAAGGGCGAGCCGATCACCGTGTTCGGCGACGGTGGGCAGACCCGCTCGTTCTGTTATGTCGACGACCTCGTCGAAGCCATCATGCGGTTGATGGTGACTGCGGAAGACATCACAGGCCCGATCAACCTCGGTAACAATTCCGAGTTCACCATCCGCGAGCTCGCCGAGAAGGTCATCAATCTCACCGGCTCGCGCTCCAAGCTGGAGTTCAAGCCGCTGCCGCAGGACGACCCGCGCCAGCGCCAGCCCGACCTCGCCAAGGCGAAAGCGGTGCTGAACTGGCAGCCGAAGGTCGCGCTCGAGGACGGGCTGAAGGAGACGATCGCCTACTTCAAGCATTCGCTCGACATCGCCTGATCTGCTCGCAACTCCCGTCGTTCGCAGCGAGCTAAGGCCATGAGCGCACCGCCCGGCATCATCAGCGATCTGCGCGCCCGCCTGGACTCGAAAGCAGCGCTGACGAAACTGGTCCTGCTGCACAGCGCCGTTACCTGCCTGTCGCTGATCGAGGTCGCGACCTTCCAGCTTTCCATCGACTTCGATCCGAAACGCCTCTGGATCGCGGTTCTCGTTGCGGCCGGCTTTTCCGTCGTCTCGCTGCTATTCGCCTCCGCCCGCTTCAGCTTCGGCTATTTCGTCGGATTCTATTTTTACACGATGATCCTGGGCTTCCTGTGGATCGACGTCTTCTCCGACTACAACTACCCGCGATTGCTTGCAGGAGTTTCGGCGGCATTGGCGCTGCTGCTCTTCCTGATCCCCGTTTTGTTCATCGGGGCGCCGCTGCGGCAATTCGTGCCCCTGTCCAACGCCCGCTTCGAGCATTTGCTGACGCTCATTCTGGCGGTCTCCATCGCTACCCTCGCGGTCGCTTCCACCTACAATTTCCGAATGGTCTCGGTCGCGCGCATTTACGACTATCGCGACGCCCTCGAATTTCCGGGAGCGCTGCGATATCTCATAGGGTGGGTTTCCAGCACGCTGCTGCCGTTCGCCTTCGCCTGCTACTGGCTGCTCGGCCATCGCGTCCGCGCCGTCCTGGTCCTGGTCCTGCTTCTGTTGTTCTATCCCGTCACGTTGACGAAATTCGCGTTCTTCACGCCGGCCTGGCTGATCACGCTGGTCGTGCTGTCACGGCTTCTGGAAGCGAGAGCATCGGTCATTGCCTCGATTTTCGTCCCGATGCTGATAGGACTACTCGTGATCTGGCTGACAGAGGCGAGCCTGAGGAGCATTCCGGGCAGATATTTCGACATCGTCAACATCCGGATGATGGCGACGGCATCAGGCGCGCTCGACCTCTACAACCACTTCTTCGCGAACCACCCGCTGACCTGGTTCTGCCAGATCTCCGTCCTCAAGCCGCTGGTGCATTGTCCCTACGACGAACCGCTGGCGGTGGTGATGCAGAACACCTACGGTTTCGGGCAAGTCAATGCATCGCTGTTTGCGACTGAGGGCATTGCCTCCGTCGGACCGTATCTTGCGCCTCTGACCGCGCTCGCATCCGGCCTGGTGCTCGCGGTTGGCAATCGGACGTCGGCGGGGCTGCCGCCCCGCCTCGTACTGATCTCCGCCGGAACGTTGCCCCACGTTCTGCTCAACGTGCCGCTTACGGTCGCGCTCCTCACGCACGGAACGGCCCTTATGTTCCTGCTCTGGTATGTGGTGCCTCGGAGTATCTTTGCACCGAAGGTCTAGTCGGGCCGCGCGCTCAGCCGGCCCGTGACTCCATCACGTCCCGAGTCAGCCGGATGAAATCCGCAACGAACGCCTCGACGCGCTGCTCGAGGTTCGGCAACAGATTGCGGACGGTCGCAGCCTCGGCCGTTTCCGCAACCTGCAACATTTGATCGGCCAGCGCCGCGGCGTCTCGGATGCCGAAGTATCGCGCGCTACCCCCGGTCTGTTCGCGATGGACATCGATGTCGGACAGAATCATCGGGACACCGAACGACTTCGCTTCCTCGACAGTCGTGCTCCACCCCTCGCATTCCGAAGGATTGATGAGCGCCATCGATGCACGCAGGAGGGCATAGACATGATCCAGGGGAATCAATCCGAGATGCTTGAAGTTCGGCTCCAGCCCGCGCGAGCTGACCTCGCTCATGGTCTTGTCGAAAAGGCCGGACTCGCGGAAGTCCTCCGTATTTCCAGAGGCCGCGACGACGACGTCGCGCCCCCGAGACTTCAGCAGATCGAGCGCATCGACCACGAGCTGGTGATTCTTGTGCCGCCAGAACTGGTTGGGCAGATAGAAATAGCGTCGCGGAAGATCATAGCGGGCGATCACGTCAGACGGATCCGTGGTGAGCAGTCCGACAGGGGGCTCGCTCGCAAATCGAACGACCGAGACGCCGTTCGAACTGCCCGGATAGAACTTCCTGAGATCGCCGAGCGCGCTGGCGCTGCTCAGCATGATGTGCCGACCAGACGCGATCTGAGCCCGAAAGCCGAGATCACGCCGCCAATAGGCGGCCCTGGAGAAAAGATGGGGAAGCAGGCGATGCTGAAAATCCGGGAACCATGCGACTGCCGGAAATGGCAGGCGCCAGCCAAAGAAGCGCGCGGATTCGAACACCATGTCGATCCCGTTGGCCTTGAATTCGGCAACGGCAGGCGCGTCCAAGCCAAAGACGATCGCTCGAGCGAGATCCGTCGTGCGGGCAAGTCCGGTCGCGCCGTGATCGAACACCGGCGAGCGCACGACCTCGACGCCGGGAATGCTGGCCAAGGCCGCGATCTCATCGGGATCGTCCGCCGCTCCGGCAAACAGCACAGGGACCACCATCCCCGGAGAATGCCGGTTGAGCACCTCGAACAGATTGCGTTGATAGTTGTAACCGCCCGCCCATAGGCGTCGCGGGACGTTGGTGAACGCAATCCGCAGCGGTGCGCGCTTAGGCACGGCCCGGGCCCCTGAACCATTCGACGTAATCGGCGAGACCGCGCTCCAGCGGCAGGCGCCAGTCGAAATTCATCTCGCGCAAACGCCCGTCATCCGCCAGCAGGCTGACCGGGTCGCCCGGCCGCGCCACGCCGGAATAACGAACGACGGTGTTGCTTCCCCAATTCCGGATCAGGCCTTCGGCAATATCGGCGACGCTCGTGCCGCGTCCCGAGCCGCCATTGATCGGCCGGAATTCATCCTGGTGCACCTCCTCCGCAACGCGGGCCAGCAAGCGAACGACATCGCGGACGTCGGTCCAGTCCCTTATCTCGGCCCCGGTCCCTCCCAGATCGAGAGACCGTTCATCGCTGCTCAGCCGTGAGCAGATGTCCCAGAGCAGTTGCTTGCGAAGGTTCGGACCGTAGACCGAGAACAACCGCACGACGGTGCAGCGAATGCCGAAACTCTGCGCATAGCTCCGGCACAGCTGCTCCATCATCAGCTTGTGATGACCATAGGGCGACATCGGCGCGAGTGCGGCGCTTTCGGGAATCGGACCGGCATGCTCCGAACCGTAGACCGCCGCGCTCGACGCGACCACCAGACGGCACGCCGGTGCAGAGCTTCGAAGCCATTCGAGCAGGCGTGCCGTGCTCGTCACCGTCCGCGAAAAGTCCTCGAACGGGCGCGCGATCGACGGCCCGACCGACGATCCACCCGCTAGATGGAAGACCTGCGACGGCAACCCGCGCGCAGCGGCGAGCGCGCTCAGGTTGGCCGCGTCAACCTCGCCATTGATCCACGTCTGCAAGCCGAGGGCGCGCGCATCGGCTGCATCGAGCGCGCCGTGACCAAGGCCATGAACTGCACGCCCGGCGCCTGCCAGCTCGCGAACGAGATGACGGCCGATGAACCCGTTCGCACCGGTGACCCACGCGGACATGATCTAAACCTTGTGACAAACGAACGAATAGAGCCGGCCAGGCCGACGGTCAAAGCTCTTGGCCAGCGAAAGCAGCGATACGAAGACGCGCTGCGAAGCAAAGGCCGCGCGCCACAGCGGACCGGCTGGAATCTTCAACGTCAGCCTTTCGACAACCGCGGATCGCAGCGTCTCCATTGTGTAGGGAAACAGATTGATGGGACTTTGCAGCGGAGCCAGCGTCTCGACAGCCGCAAAGCCGGCCGATTTCAGCGCGCCGGTATAACGGTTGAGCAGGTAGGCATGCTCGCCGCCGTAAAGGCGATGCAGCGGGTGCTGATCGAGGAACTGCTGAAGATCGCTTTCCTTGCTGATCACATGCTCCCGCGCGGCGATCAGCATCCCGCCGGGGCGAAGCACACGAAACATCTCGCGGCAGGCGCCGTCGAGGTCGCGCATATGATGCAGCACCGCGCGCGCAAATACGAGATCGAATGTTTCGTCCGCGAACGGCAGGCGCTCCGAGAATTCCTCGACCACGTGGATCGGCAGCTTTGTCTCGGCCGCCAGATCGCGGATCGCCGCCGCACCGACGATCGCGCTGCCATCGGGCTCGAGGGCAGTTACCTCAAATCCGCTGCGAGCCAGCGCGTAGCTCGCAATGCCGCGACCGGCACCGACGTCGAGCGCCGTGCCGGAGCGGCCGGACAGCAGCGCCGCAATCGCCTGCCACTCGGAGCTTCGAAAATAGCGCTCGGCAGCCGCGGCCAGCGGATCATCGTAGAAGGCGTCACGCACGAGCTGGCCCTGATCCGGCTGATTGCGCAGCCAGACCACGGCTTCCTCCCAAGTCGTGAACTTCCCGTTACCGCTCATCGGGCCGGAGCTCCCTGACCAGCACCGCCGGGTTTCCGGCCACGATCGAGAAGGCCGGCACGTCCTTGGTGACGACCGCGCCGGCCGCTACCACTGCCCCCTCGCCAACCGTTACGCCGCGTAGCACCATCGCACCCGCGCCAACCCAGGCATCATCGCAGATCCGAACCGGGGCTTCGTCGAGCGAAAGCTCACGCGGATGACCGCTCGTGAATATCTGTCGGACCTGTTCGTGTCGCGCGGCCGCCCCGATCGGATGAGTCAGACTGTCGAATACATTCGCCGAATGGGAGATCAGAACCCGGTTTCCAATCTCGATGGAGGCGGCGGACCAGATCCGCGTCCCCTCGCCGACATAACACCATTCGCCGATCCTGATCTGCCCACCATGGGCGAAGGTCATGAGTTCGCCGAAAATTCGGCTCTGCGCGCCAATGTCGATCTTGTCGGTGTCGCCGTAGATATTCCTCATCCTGGCGTCGGCGCCGAGCACAGCGCCGGCACCGAGACGGCACGTCGCACGTCCAACCATCCGCTGGACCATGTAGTCGACATTGCGGCCGGTGAACCGCTGAATCAGGAAGTTGAGGTTCATGCAATCCACTGAAAATCGCGTCGCCCGGGACGCTCTAGCACGGCTAAATCCGTCCGACGAGATCGCCGAACTGCTTCCATTGCACGTCCTTGCGGTAGACGTCCCGGACGCGGGCCCGGCCAAGGGCGGCGATCTCCGCCGACCTCGGCCAGTCCTGCAAGCTTCGAGAAATGACCTCGACGGCCTGCTCCGGGGTATCGTAGGTCTCGATGGTGCGCCCCTCCTCCATACCGTCCGGATACCCTCCGGCGTCGGAGACGAGCAGCCCGCCGCAACCCATCGCCTCGAAGCAACGCATATTGCCGCGATCAGTGCCAGCCATGTCGATCGCGCCGTTGAGCACGATCTTCGACGACCCGATCAGTTCGTAGAGGCTCCTCCCAAACACGGGAGGCTTCGCAATGGCGGCGATGGCATCGGGGCGCCGGTGCTCGCGCAGCGGGAGCAATCGTCCGAGCGCGGTCTCGGCGAGCCTGGTCAGACGCGAGGCATCGAGACATAGCACGATGTTGCGACTGGCCGCGAGCTGCGCGACCTGCTCCAGCGTCCGGGCGCGCGCCCGATGGTGCCGCGAGTAGCCGCCGACGAAGACGACGTCGATCGGGCGTTCGCCGTGGCCATATTCGTCCATCACGGGATCATGTGCCGGAAAGAACAATTCGGCCCGGCATCCCTTGCCGCGCCAAATGTCGAGGATCGACGGAAAGTTTCCCAGCACGGCGCCATACGCCGTGAAATCGGCATTTCCTGACGGCGCCGCACGCCAGCACAACGCCGTCTTGACACAGCCCGGCAGCTTGGCGACGAAGGCGCTCGGATAACGCACCGGATCGAGGTTGTAGAACACCTCGGTGGCGTGATGCTCGATCTGCGCAAGCAGGATGGCCTCGAGGGTCGGCTCGCCCGACATGCCCTGCTCGCGCGCCCAGCGGCGCTGCAGGATCTCGTCGTCTCCGTTGGTGAAGAAGGCTTCCGGCGATGCATCGAGCACCGGCTTGAGGAAATGCGCCGCGCCGAAACGGTCATGCAAGAACACATCCCGCCGCTCCGCGAAGCTATGGGTATTCGCCGCGAGCTGGTTCAGCTGCAGCAGATAGGACGGGTAGAGGGCGCTATTCTGGAACAGGCGCATCGCTCAGGCGTACCTCGCCAACATCCATTTCATGTTCAAATACGGCCAGATCCGACCGACCGTCTCCCAGTCCCAAGTTTTCGACGCCGTCAAGCGGCTCACCGCTCTGCGCAAGGCCGTTTCATCCACCATTTCGGCAAAGGCCGGCACCTCGCGGTCGAGCAGGTCCGCCGTCCATCCGGCCAAAGGTCCGTTCAGCCATTCGGGCATCGGTGAATTAAAGCCGACCTTGCGGCGCGCGGTCCGGATCGATTCCGGCATCAAATTGGCCATTGCCCGCCGGGCGACCGCCTTGGTGTAGCCATCTGCGAACTTGCTGCTTTCGGGAAGCGCCATCGTGTACGTCACCAGGCGCCAGTCCATGAAGGGCATGCGGACTTCGACGCCGTGAGCCATCGAGAGACGATCGAAGTTGCGCAGGATGGTGGGAAGCACCGTGCTGTGAAACATGCGGTAGAGGCGCTTGTTCAAGCCGCCCCATTCGCGCGGCAGCACGTCGTCCTCCGCCGTCAGCGGGAGTTGAGCGGGAAGATCGCGCAGACCGCCGCGCAGAAAGTACACCCCCTGGCGCCTGAGGCCGAACGCACGCAGGACATCCACGCCGCGCCGGGTCAGCGCCGAGCGCGAGGCGAGGTCTTCGGCTGCGTTCCGGATTCGGAATGCACGCGCCTGTCCTTGCTGCAAATAGGCGCCCATCAACTCGTCCGCGCCGTGGCCGTCCAGCGACACCGTCACGTTCTGCCGCCTCAGCTGCCGATAGATCAACCACACGGCGCTGGGCAGCCCGATATAGACGTCATCGAGATCGTCGAGAATCCGATCCAGGTCTGCAAGTGCATCGGCCTGCCCGATTTCGAGGAAGGTCGGCGCAACTTCAGCCCAGGCGGCGGCCTCCTCTGCCATCGGCCGCTCGTCGTTCGAGGCGCCGGGAAACGTCGCGACAAAGGCATGACGCCATGCGGCGCTGTCGCGCGGCCCCATGCCCGCCTTCTCGTGCGCCGCCATGGTGCAGATCACCGCCGATGAATCGAAACCTCCAGACAGGCAGGTCCCGATCGGCACATCGCTGCGCATGCGCAGTGCCACGGCGTCCTGGAACAGCTCGCGAAAGCGCGCGGCGCGTTCGGCTTCGGTGGCAGGCACGGTCGGCAGATGATCCACCGTCCGCCACCAGCGCCTGACACTGACCTTGCCCTGGCGCAGCCACATGCAATGGCCGCCCTGCAGGCGGCGAACCTGGCGAAACAGGGTTCGCTCGCTTCCTTCGATCCCGAAGGGGTCGAGCAGCAGCCGGCGCGCCACTTCCGTGTCAACGGATGCATCGATCAGCCCGCTCCGCACCAGCGCCCGCTGCTCGGACGCGAAGATGAATCGCTTCGGCGACGCCGCGTAGAGCAGCGGCTTGATGCCGAAGCGATCGCGCGCAAGAAACAATTCGCGCGTGCCCGTGTCGAAGATCGCCAGAGCCCACATGCCGTTGAAGCGGGACAGCATGTCTTCCCGCCAGGCCTGCCAGGCCGCCAAGATCACTTCGGTATCGGACTGGCTGCGGAACACCGCGCCCTGCCCCTCGAGTTCGCGGCGCAGCTCGAGAAAATTGTAGATTTCGCCATTGAACACGATCACATGGCGGCCGTCCGCAGACAGCATCGGCTGATATCCGCCCTCGCCGGGATCGATGATCGCCAGCCGGCGGTGGCCGAATGCGAGGCTTCGGTCTGCGCTGAACCAGGTCCCCTCGCCGAACGGACCACGATGCGCGATCAGGCCCGTCAGCCGCGAGATGTCAGCCCGCTCCACCGCATTGCCGCCCAGATTTACGATGCCCGCGATTCCGCACATGTCCTAGACGGCCTTGAGGGGCAGGAAGCGAGCGAGGATCGAACGAATATCTTGCCGGCACACCTTCCGATACGGGCCCAACTGCGAAGCGGCAACCGCGACCACGAGGATGATCGCAGCCGTCAGCGACGAGACGGCCCCCACCGACCACCAGGACGGCGCGAGCCGGAGCGGCATGCGGTCGAGACCGTACCGCACTGCCAGCGCCATCGCGATCCCGATGCAAAGCGGCGTCAATACGCAATGCGCGACACGCGACCACATGCCGGCGAGCTTAAAATTGCGCCGCAGCAGGAAGACGACAGTCAGCATCTGCGCGATCATGCCGGCGCATGCGCTCCAGCCCGCGGCATGCCATCCGAAACGCGGCAACGCGAACGCGCTGGTGACGAGTGTGACGACACCCGTGATCAATGCGATGAGCGCGTTGGAGCGTGACCGCCCCTGCGCCAGCAGGTAAAAACCGAAGACGTTCGCGCTCGATCCGAGTATTCCGGCGATCGACAGCACGACGAGAACCCGCGCAGCCTCGGCCGCGACTTCGGCGCCGGTCCAGACATGCAGCAGCGGGCCGGCCACCGAAATCAATCCACCCAGGGCACTTGCGGCCAGGACGTTGAGAATCCACGAAGACCGGAACAGCAGATCGGCCTTTCGGTCCTCGCTCTCGCCTTGCAACGTGCTGAAGTATGGAAACAGGATTTCGCCGACCTTCAGGATACCGATATAGGTCGCCTCCTGGAGACGTTGCGCAACACCATAAAAACCGACGAACTGCGGTTGAAGCAGCGCGCCGAGCAGATATCGATCGGCCTGCCCGGCGAGCAGCGCACCGCCCTGCGCGGCGACCTGCCAGCTGCCGAACCGGAGCAGCCTGCCAAGCGCCTCGCGATGCAACGCTGGCGGTGCCAGCCATTCGCGCAGTGTACCGCACGACCAGGCCACTGCGATCAGCAGGCTGGTCGCGAACCCCAGCGCCTGGCAGCCGAGGAAAGTCGATGCGTGGGGGGCGGCAGGGATCAGGAGGAGCATTGAAACGGTCGAGACCACGGTGCTGACAATGCCGGTCGAAGCGATCCGGCGGTAGTCCTGCCGCGCGGTGAACAAGGAAATGAAGACCGCCGACACGCATTGGCTCAGCCAACCGAGAGCGGCCAACGCGAAGGCCCATCCAAGGTCCTCGGCGACTGGACCGGCCAGATGAAATCCGAGCCGCGCAAGCGGAGCTCCGGCGACCAGAAAGAAAATGGTGATCAGGCCGCCCGCGCCAGCTGCAAGCATGACCGCGGTCGCGAACAGGCGTCGCGCATCGTCGCGGTCGGACGGCTCCAGTCGCTGCGCAAGCTCGCGCGCCGTCGACAATCCGAGCGTGTTGCTGAACACAAGGGCAGGCGCAATGCATGCGGTGACAAGCCCCGCGATGCCGAATGCGGTGAGGCCGAGGTGAACGATCACGAAAGGCAGGATGGCCAGGTTCAGCACCACCGCCAGCAGGAAGGCCATCGCATTCCACGCGGAGTTTCCCAGCAGGTCGGGGGGTCTTTTCCTGAACGTCATGCCAGCCAACCGGCCATCACCTCACCAAGCCCTTGCCGCATCTCCGATCGGGTCCCGCGAGGGGCGCGAATTCGGGCTAGCAGCCGATCCAGGGAATGTCGATAGTCGATAGTCTACAGGGGCCCGGCGCGCCTGCCAGCGCTCAGAGTCCATCCGACTCGCCGTTCTTCGGCGTCGAACGCGGCACGAAGGGAGAGAACGCCGGATCGGCCGGGCCGGGCATCGTCAGCTTGCCCCCGGCATCCGCGGGCGGGCCCGCGGGAGCGGCTGCATCCGACCGCTGGAGCACCAGCACCTCGCTGCGCTCGCCCTGCTTGAACGTCACCTCGCGCGGCTGCACCGACGTCAGCGACCAGCCAGCGAGCGATTCGCCCTGCCGCAGACGCACGACCTTCTGATCGGCGCGGTTGACGAGAATTGCAATCGCGTCGCCTTCGCCCACCACGGCCCCGACCAGCAACAACGGCGGCGGCGCCTCGACCGGCTTGGGCGTTGCCGCAGGACTTTCCTCGACCGGCGAAGCGGCGACCGCGCGCGGCGGTGGCCGGCGCATGGACGAGAAGATCGGGCGTTCCTGGGTTGCGCTCAGCGCCGAAAGCGGCACCGACCACAGCGGATTGCCGCGAGGGACAGGCTTGCCCGGCGTTTGCTGCGCGGGCCGCGCGATCGGTCTCACCGTTCCGACGTCGACACTTTCAGCAGGGCTGCCGGCCGCGTCGTCCGACAGGACGTCCACCCGCGACGAGGTGGCCGCCATGGTTCCGGCAGCGCCCAGCACCACACACAGCACGGCCAATCCTGTCGGCTTCAGCCAGCCGGACATCGATATTCCCCTGCGACGACGGGCCACGCCACGACGACGGCGAGGCATCGGGGCCAAACTAGTTCCGATCCACGGCGCCATCAACCCATCCTGCCACCCTAACGAGCACGCGCATTCCGTGCTGAACCTGTTGCAATGCACGAATATGTTGCCCGACGGCCACGATGGCTGAAAATACAAGGCGGAACAGGTCCGAACCGGGCACAAATGGATACCCATTCATTGCAGGCCGTCGCGGCGCCATGAGATCATAGCGTGGGCGCCGGGCCTCCGTACGCGCCCAGGTTGCATGCTCGCGATGATTTCTTTGATGTTTTGAGACGATCGGATGGCTGGACCGACAATGGCAGGTGGGCGAATCGGATACGGGCTGCGATCCGTCGTGCGCCACTCCCTGGCGACACTCCTCGCCACCACGGCACTCGGCGTCGTCGCCGCGCATGCCGTGGACGGCACATGGACCGGCGGCTCCACAGACTGGACGGATCCCACCAATTGGTCATCCAACCCGAGCGTGCCGGACGAGACCGCGACCTTCAGCAACACCGGAAGCACGGCGGTCGACAACAACAACGGCGTCGTCAGCATCGGCACGATCCAGTTCTCGAACGCCTCGCAGGCCTATACGTTCACGATCGGCAACCCGTTCATCGTCAATGCAACGGGCATCATCAACAACGATACGGGCAATACCCAGAATTTTGGAGTCACCGCCGGCAACAACCTGGTGTTCCAGAACAGCAGCACGGCGAGCGGCGGCGCCGGGGCCGTGACCATCACCAACGATGTCGGCGGCAACGTCAACTTCATCCAGGACAGCACCGCAGGGACGGCAACTCTCGCCAACAGCGGCTTCGTCACGTTCGAGGATTCGGCCTCTGCCGGCAGCGCCCAGATCACCAACAACGCCACCGGCCAGATCGATTTCTTCAGCAATGCTTCGGCCGGCACGGCTACGATCAACAACGGCGCAGGGGGAGTGCTGAGCTTCCACAACACCACCACCGCCGCCACCTCGTCCATCATCAACGACGGAACGTTGAATTTCGACGGCTCCGCCACCGCCGGCAGCGCCACCATCACCACCAACAATGGTGCAACGACGAACTTCAGCGGGTCGGCGACCGGCGGCAGCGCGCGCTTCATCACCAACGCCGGCGGCACCGTCGACATTTCGGGCCTGACCAGCGGCGGGATGACGTCCGGCTCGATTGAAGGCGCCGGCAATTATGCTCTGGGCGCCAATACGCTTACCACCGGCAGCCTCAACACCTCGACCCAGGTCGACGGCATCATCTCCGGCACCGGCGGCCTGACCAAGGTCGGCGCAGGCACGCTGACGTTGACCGGCACCAACACCTACACGGGCGCGACGACGATCTCGGCCGGAACATTGGCAATCTCCGGCTTCGGCAGTATTTCGTCATCCAGCGTCGTCACGGTGGACGCGACCTTCGACATCTCGGCATCCGCGGTTCCGTTCAACGCCATCACGACGCTTGCCGGCAGTTCGAGCGGCGCCGTCAACCTGGGTGCCAACAATCTGGTCATTACCAACGGCTCGACCGAGTTCTCGGGTGTGATCCAGGGCACAGGCGGGCTCGAGGTTTTCGGCGGAACGCAGACGCTCTCGGGCCTAAACACCTACACCAATGTCACGCAGATCGACGCGGGCGCAACCCTGGCACTGAAGGGCGGCAGCTCGATTGCAAATTCGCTTTATGTCGCCTTCTCGGGCGCGGCTTCGACGCTCGATATTTCCCAGACCACGTCCGGGGCATCGGTGACTCAGCTGCTCTCCTTCGGCACCAATGGCGTCGTCGCGCTGGGATCGAAGACGCTGACAATTACGGCTGGCAGCGGCACCGCCTTCGGCGGCGTGATCCAGGACGGCGGCATCGGCGGCGGCACCGCAGGCAATCTTGCGATCGCGAACGGAGGGCTGCAGCAGCTCTTCGGCACCAACACCTATACCGGCACCACGACCATCGCCAGCGGCGGCGAACTCGATCTCGTCAATTTCGGCGGCAGCGACGGCAGCATCGCGACCTCGAGCAGCGTCATCGCCAACGGCATCTTCGACATCGCCGCCTTGAGTACCGGCACCGCGATCAAGTCGCTCTCGGGCGCGGGCAACGTCAATCTCGGCGCCAACACGCTGACCATCACGAACGGCAACGGCACCTTTTCCGGCGTCATCGCCGATGGCGCCGCCGGCGGCGGACTTGCTCTGACGGGCGGCACGCAGACGCTCACCGGCGTCAACACCTATACGGGCGCCACCGCCGTGAACGGCGGCACGCTGGTGGTGGACGGCTCGCTTCTGAACAGCCTGACCACCATCAACACCGGCGGCACGCTCGCCGGCAGCGGCACGATCGCGGGCGTCGCGGTCAATGGAGGCACGCTGGCGCCCGGCAGCGCGGCGAATCCGTTCGGCACGATGACCATCAGTGGATCGCTGATCTTCACCGCCGCCTCGACCTATCTGGTGCAGGTTTCCTCGACCAGTGCCAGCCTCGCCCAGGTCAATGGCGCGGCCGACCTCGGCGGTGCAACGGTGCGCGCGAACTTCACCTCGGGCACGGTCAAGAAGCAGTACACGATCTTGACCGCGGCCGGCACCCTGGCCGGCAGTACCTTCAATCCGACAGTCTTGTCGAACATGCCGACGCTCAACGCGACACTGAGCTACGACACCAACAACGTGTTCCTCAACGTCAATGTCAATTTCGCGCAAGGCGCCGGGCTCAACGTCAACCAGCAGAACGTCGCGAACACGCTGACCAATTTCTTCAACACCACCGGCGGCATTCCAGCGGCATTCGCCGCGCTGACGCCGGCGGGACTGACGACCGCATCGGGTGAGCTCGGCACCGGCATCATCCAGTCTGCAATCAACGCCGACGGCCAGTTTCTGAATCTGATGCTCGACCCGACCGTCGTCGGGCGTAGCGGCGGCTTCGCCAAGGCGGGCAGCGTCGCGCAGTTCGCCGAGAGCAACGAGGCGGCGGCCTACGCGTCGAAGCGGCCCGCCACCGCGCGCGAGCGCGAGGCTTATGCGATGGCGACCAAGGCGCCGCTGTTCTCCTCGCAGCCGAGCAGCCGCTGGAGCGTCTGGGCAGCCGGCTATGGCGGCTCGGCCGGGGTCGGCGGCAATGCGCAGGTCGGCTCGCAGGACCTGACCGCGCGGGTCTGGGGCGGCGCGGCCGGTGCCGACTACCGAATCTCGGTGGACACGCTGGTCGGCTTTGCGCTCGGCGGCGGCGGACTGAACTACTCGCTCGCCAATGCGATGGGCGCAGGCTCGGCCGACCTGTTCCAGGCCGGTGTCTATGGCCGGCACAATTTCGGAGCGGCCTACGTCTCGGCCGCGCTTGCCTATGGCTGGCACGACGTCACGACCAACCGCACCGTGGCGCTCGCCGGGGCCGACCAGCTCCAGGGCCGGTTCAAGGCCGACACGTTCTCGGCGCGCTTCGAGGGCGGCTATCGGTTCACGACGCCGCTGATCGGCATCACGCCCTATGCCGCGGCGCAGGTGACGAACTTCAACCTGCCCAACTACTCCGAAGTCAGCCTCAACGGCGGCGGCCTGTTCGCGCTGAACTATGCTTCGCAGTCTCTGACCAATACCCGCTCCGAACTCGGCCTACGCACCGACAAGTCTTACGCCATGCAGAGCGGCGTGCTGACGCTGCGCGGCCGTGCCGCCTGGGCGCACGACTACAATCCGAGCCGCGCCGTCACCGCCCTGTTCCAGACCTTGCCGGGCACCGGCTTCGTCGTGAACGGCGCCAGGGTCGATGCCGACTCCGCGCTCGTGAGCGGCAGCGCCGAGATGAAGTGGCTGAGCGGCTTCTCCATCGCCGCCACCTTCGACGGCGAGTTCTCCGGCAACGTCACCAGCTATTCCGGCAAGGGCGTGTTCAGGTACGCTTGGTGAGGCTGACCAGTCCGCCTTGATTTGGCCGACCTACTTCCCCGCCTGCCACTGGCCCGAGACGCCCAGGATCACCCTGACGCGACCGGTGCCCGCGTCGCTCAGCGCGGTGGTCTGCGGCACCTGGACGTCGAGCTGATCGACAAACAGGAACGGCATGCCGGCCTCGATATCGTAGAGCAGCTTCTGGAGCGCGGGCTGTTCCAGCTCGCAGCTCACGACGAGGCCGACGAAGCCATCCTTGGTTCGCGCGCCGGATACGTCAACTTGCGAGGACTGGACCTGGCCGCCGGCATCGCTGACAGCAGCGGCAACCCTCTGCAGCAGATTGGCGCCCGCGACGGTCACGGTCGGCCCCTCCAGGAACGGCGTACCCGGCCGCTCGGCCGATAACGCGGCGGCATTCTTGGCGCCTCCCTTGCGGCCACGCAACTGGTCGAGCAGGTCGGAAGTCTGCGCCAGCGCTTGCCGATGGGCGACGATCTCGGCGATCGACAGCCCCGTCGTCAGCAGCAGCGCGCCGGCAATCGCCACATAGAGCGTAACCGCGATCAGCGGCGAACTCGCGAGCGCCCGCGCGACCGCATTGCCGCCGGTGAGCTTGGCACTGCTCATGGCACGTTCCTCGGTTCGATTTGCGCCTCGATATGGAAGCGCTCGCCGGGATCGGAGGAGCTGCGCGTCGTCGGGGCGTAGAAGGTCGCGCGGTTGAAATGTCCGGATTGCTCGATCAACGGGATCAGCGAGGGCGCATCGCGGGTGATGCCGCCGATCTGCAGCTTGTTGCCCACAAGATGCAGCTCGGTGACATAGGTATGGTCCGGCAACACCCGGCTCAGCGTTTCCAGCACGATCACACTCGCCGCTGTCTCGTATTTGCGGCGTTCGAGCAGCGCGAGTGGGGATCGCTCGCCGCCATCGCTGCCGCGAAGCGCGGCGCGGCGCTGGGTGATCTGCCGTTCGAGCTCCTTCTCCTGCGCGCCGAGGCCGTCGGCAAGATAGCTTGCCGCGACCGATCCCGTCACCGCGGCGACGGCGGCAAGAGCCAGCACCGCTTGCAGCGCCCGGCTCAACCGCGCCGGATCGACCGCGCCGCGCGACCTCTGCTCGAATACCTTGATGCGTCCGCCCGCGCTCGCCTCCGTCGCGATCGCGACCGCCGACGGATGGAACGGGGAGACGGCATCTACATAGCTCATCGCCAGCTTGCGCGGCGCCGCGGCGATCTCCGTGGTGATGCTGTCGCGGCCATGCGCCGCCGGAGCGCGACAACCGAACACCGCTTCGTTCGCGGTCCACGGCGTCAGCCGGTCGATCTGCGCCCGCACGATGCCGTCGAGGAAATCGGCGGCACGCGCCGGCAGTTCCAGCGGACGAAACAAAAAGCGCGACGACCGCAGCACGATCTCGACGCGGCTGCCGCGGACGATCTGCGCGAGATTGGCGCTTGCAAACTTGCCATCCTCGAACACAATCTCCTTCGGGACGTTCTCCGACTTGGCCGCTTCCAGCGCGAACGTGCCGGTCTCGCTTTCGACCAGCCGGACCACCCGCGGCGACACGGCCCGCTCCATGGCGCGAACGATCGTGCCGGCTACAGTGCCGGTCCAGGCATCGAGAATAGCGCGAAGAGAAACGAGTGAGCTCATCTCACAGAGGCTTTCCGGCGGAGCCGTCGACGGCGTTATGCCACGACAATACACGATACGGCTCATCGCCGGTTTCGAGAAGCAGGATGACGACCTCGGCCGAGCTCCGCCGATGCGACGGCAGCTCGACCGCGACCGTCAACCGGTACGCCTTCGAGCCTTCGATCGTCGCATTGGTGCTGCCGGCAAGCCCGACCAAGGCCCGGGAATCGACGTTGGGATCGGTGCGGTCACGCAGCACCTGCTGCAATAGCCCGGGTGACATGCCCGGCAGCGCCGCCACTACCTGCGGCGCGGCGTCGAGCACGTTCACCGTCCGCATGTTGCTGAACACCGTGACGAAGGGCAGCACGCGCTCCACGACGGCGGCCGGAATGCCGCGCACTAGCCAGAGTTCGTCACTATGCGGAAACGGCGCGTGACGCGGCAAATAAGGCGCGCCGAGCGTGCGATAGTAGGAATCTTCCGCATTCTCCTGGCCGGGCTCGGTCGATGCGCGCCAGGCGAGAATCCGGTCGGCATAGACGGGTGCGTCCGTCGCGGAGACACCGAGCGCCGTCATCAGGCCCGATAGCAGCGGCTTCGGTGCCATGTTGAGATCGACGCGCGCAGCCTCCGAACGGAACGTCACGCTCACCCGACCGGCACCGACCCGGGCATTGAAGGTGCCGCTGGTCGGACGCAGCGCCTCGTTCTGCGCCGTCAGACGATAGGCCGCGAGCTCGATCCCCGCGGTCACCAGCGCATCGGCCTGCAACCGGTCGGCATTGACGGAGACCGTGACCGCCGTGTTGGTCACATAGGTCAGGTAGATCAGCGCCAGCGCCGCCAGCGCCGCCAGCATCCAGAGCACCGCGACGACGATGAAGCCGCGGCCGTCGCGAAGCGTTGCATGCGCGTCCCTTGCTCCGCTCAAAGCTGCTGCTCCTCTTTCTCCGCCTGTTCCGGCCGAGAGCGCGCCGTGACGCAGGTCGCCGGGTTCTTGGCCCGGGCGCATTCGGCCGGCGCCGTAATGCGCGGGACCGCCGCGCCCGAGACCGCGAGCACCTGCCCGGTCGCACTGTCCCGCACGGTAATGCGGATGCGATCCGGCAGCTGCGGCTGCCCCCGCCAGATCGGCTGCCACTGACCGTCGGGCCCGGCATAGGCGAAGCTGACGCGGAACGGCGCCCGGATCAGCACGACCTGATCGACGAAGCGGATCTGCCCGTCGGTCGGCATCGGTTGGAACGGCGCGCGCTCGCGCACCAGGGCGAGCCCTTGAGCGTCGGCCTTTTCGATCAGACGGACGAATTCGAGGCCTGGACGCGCGCTCGGGCCGAGCGCCGTGCGCAGGAAGGTCACCGACAATTCGCCGCCGTCGAACAACGGCACCCTGGCGTCGCCGTTCACTGTCATCTGCTCGGCGACGGAGAGGTCGGCGACGATGCGCTCGAGCCCGGTCGCAAGACGCTCGGCCCGCTGCACGCGGGCAATGCCGCGATTCCAGTTCGGCAGCCATTGCGCCGTCACGGTCGCCAGCGTCGCAAGGATGACGGTCATCAGCAGGGTTGCGAGCAGCACTTCGAGCATAGTGAAGCCGGCCTCGTTGGCCAGCGCGCGGCGCAGGCGCTTCATTGCCAGGCGTTTCGTTGCCAAACCCTTCATTGCGCCGCCCTCGGCACCAGTTTCACCGTCGTGACCTGGATCGCGCTACCGTCGGCCCGCTGCAGGCGCAAATTGACGGCCAACGGCACGAAGCGATCGCTGGCGGGATCACCGCCCGGCATCTTCATCGGCGCAACGTCGACCCGCCAGCGGCTGCCGGCCAGTTCGCCGCTCCGCCGGCCGGGTTTCAGCAAAGAGCGCGGCGGCAGGTCTGCGAGCAGGGTCTCGGCCGTGCCTGCGAGCGCCAGACGCTGGTCGATCGCGCGCGTCCCCTTCACCGTCGTGGCGATGACCGAGCCGATCGTCCCGAGCATGACCGCGATGATCGCGAGCGCGACCAGCGCCTCGATCAGGGTGAAACCGGCGGTGTCAGAGCAGCTTCTGCGGGACAATCTCAACGCCTCCGGTCAGCCAGTTGACACGCACCTCATAGCCGATACCCGGCCTCGCCAACGCGATCACCCCGCCACACGACATGCCCGACGGAAAGAAATCGATCGTCCGGCCCGCGGCCCTGTCGGCGCAGCGCGAGGCCAGCATCGCCTGCACCACCACGTCATCAGGCAGGCGGATGGTCCGGCCGGTGACTCCGGAACGGATCGCGCGCGCCTCCGCGTCCACCTGAGTCGCCACCCTGGTTTGCCGGCGCAGCGCCGCGTTGCGGTCGGCTTTCAGCAGCGCCGCGGTCTCGACCGCGTAGCTCTCCAGCCTGGCGCGCGTCGTCGTGCGCGGGACAGCCGGCAGGATGATTGCCGCCAGCAGGCCGATGATCGCGAGCACGCACAGGATCTCGATCAGCGCGAAGCCACGCGCATCGCCGATGCCCTCAGCGCGCGCCGCTGACAATGTCGGCCGCCGTTCCACTGCCGCCTTCCTGACCGTCCGATCCCAGCGAGATGATCTCATAGGGCGCGCTCGCGCCCGGAGCGCGATAGACATAAATGTGCCCCCAGGGATCGTTTGGGACTACCCCGCCGCGCAAATACGGCCCGTTCCAGCCGGCCTGATTGGTGCTGCGGGTCAACGCGGTGAGGCCTTCGTTCGATGTGGGATAACGGCCGAGATCGAGAAAATAGAGATCGAGCGCGCTGGAAAAGCTCTCGATCTGAATCTTGGCCGCCTTCGCCTTGGACTCGCTGAGATAGTTCAGCACCCGCGGGCCGACCAGCGCCATGATCATCCCGATGATGGTGATGACGACCAGCATCTCGACGAGGGTGAAGCCCGCCTCCCCTCGGCCGGCGCGCCGCCGGCCGCGCTTCGCGCTTCGATATTTGGTCACTCCAAGCCTCTCCCGTTACCTGCTTGCCATCTGGCCCAACTAACCGACAATCTGGCTCACCGACATCAGCGCCGTCATCACCGACGTGATCAGGCCGCCGACGACCAGCGAAATCGCGATGATCGCCGCCGGGCCCGCGATGCCGACCGCGCGGTCCAGCGTGCGCTGCAATTTGGCCTCGTAGAATTCTGCGATCCGTCCCGACAGCATCGGCAATTGCCCGGTCTCGTCGCCGAGCCGGAGCATGCGGACCGCCATCGCGGGCAGTGCTTCCGTCTCGGCCAGCGCATCGGACAGCTTCGAGCCATGGCGGACGCGGTCGGCGGCATTGCTCCAGACCGCGGACGGACCGGTTGTCGCCATCATGTCGACGAGGATGCGCAGCGTGATGGTGAGATTGACGCCGCTGCCGAGGAGCAGGCCGAGATTGCGGCAGAACAGTGCCGTCCGGTATGCGCTCATCACGTTGCGGATTGCCGGCAGCCGCGTGATCGCATTGGTGACGCCGCGCCGGACGCGCTCTTGCCGGAGCAGGAGCCAAGCCGCGGCGATGGTCGCCGCAAGGCCAGCCAGCACAGCATCCGAATTGCCGCGAAGGAAGGTGGAGATGTTGAGAAAAATTCCGACCACCGGATCAATCTTGGCGCCGAAGTCCTGCAGCACGCTGGCAAACTGCGGCAGCACGAAAGTGAGGAAGAACAGCAGCACGCAACCCGCCGCGCCCAAGACGAACAGCGGATAGCGGATAGCATCCGACAATCGCCGCCTCAGCCCCTCGCTGCGCGTGCGCTCGCCGGCCAGCACCTCAAGCACCTGGTCCAGCGATCCGGAAGCCTCGCCGACCCGCACCAGTGCGACATACATTGGCGGGAACAGCCCCTCGTGCCGCGCCAGCGCTTCGGCAAAGCTCTCGCCCGCGACGACGCGCGAACGGATGTCGGCGACAACCGGACGCAGCCGACCGAAATCCGGGTCGGCCGCGAGCAGTTCCAATCCGTCATTGATGCGGGCACCGGCGCGCAGCAGCAGCGCGAGGTCGCGGGTGAAGATTGTGACGTCTTCCGGCTTGGGCCGGTTGAAGAGGCTGAACACGCGGCCGGCCGAGCCGCCCTCTTCCGGCGTGACGTTGTCGACCAGCACGAGACCGAGCCGCTCGATCCGCTGCGCGACGTCGCCCGGCGCGGGCGCGGCAATGGCGCCGGAGACCAGTTCGCCGTTGGCGTTGAGCGCGCGGTAGCGATAGTTCGGCATGCGTCAGCGCACCGTCGTGACGCGGAAGACCTCGGGCACGGTGGTGAGCCCTGCCCGGCATTTTGCGACCGCATCCTCCAGCATCGTCGTCATGCCGGCCCGCATCGCGGCGGCGTCGATCGAGTGCGAGTCGGTCTGCGGGCCGATCAGCGTACGCACCTCGTCGGACATTTCGAGGATCTCGAACACGCCATTACGGCCGCGATAGCCTGTGCCGCCGCAGCGCTCGCAGCCGCCGGCCTCGTGCACGACCTCGCCGCACTTGAAGCCGATCACCGCAAAGCGCGGGTCCTCGGCGAGATCGGCCTCGGTCAGCGCATGCGGGACCTTGCAGCGGTCGCAGAGCACGCGCACCAGGCGCTGCGCCACCACCGCGCGCAACGTGGACTTCAGCAGGAAGCCCTCGATACCGAGGTCGATCAGCCGCGGCACGGCGGCCGCGGCCGTCTCGGTGTGCAGCGTCGTCAGAACAAGGTGGCCGGTGAGTGCCGCGTGAATGGCGATATGCGCGGTCTCCGCATCGCGGACCTCGCCGACCATGATCACGTCGGGGTCCTGTCGGACGAAGGCGCGCATGGCGGAGGCGAAGGTCAGCCCGATGGACGGCTTGACCTGGGACTGGTTGATGCCGGGAATCTCGTACTCGACGGGATCCTCGATGGTGAGGATCTTGCGCGTGGGCTCGTTCAGGATCGACAGCATGGTCGCAAGCGTTGTGGTCTTGCCGCTGCCGGTCGGGCCCGTGATCACGATCATGCCATGCGGCATCGCGAGCAGCCGCGTCATCACGCTCTCGTCGCGCGCGGCGAGACCGAGCTTGCTCATCTCCAGGAGACCACGGTCGCGCGGCAGCAGGCGGATGACGGCGCTCTCGCCGTGCTGCGTCGGCATGGTCGCGACGCGAACGTCGATCTCGCTGCGCCCGACCCGCACGCGCGCGGCGCCGTCCTGCGGCAGGCGCCGCTCCGCGATGTTGAGGCTGGCGAGGATCTTGATGCGCGAGATCAGCGCCTGCGGCGGAATGCCGTGCGGCGATGGCAGCGCACGCAGCAGGCCGTCGACGCGCATGCGCACGACGAGTCCGGCGCGGAACGGCTCGACGTGAATGTCGCTGGCACGCAAGTCCACGGCGCGCTCCAGGAGATCATTGAGCGCGCGCACCACCGGTGCGCCGCTGGCGAGATCGCGCAGGCTCTCGATGTCGTCGTCCGACTGCTGTGCAACGCTCCTGCCGGTTCGATCGGCATTTGCGTCGTCGGCATCGGCCCGTTGATCGAGGACCGTGGTGATGTCCTCGTATGAGGCCACGACGACATCGACCGGCGCTCCGAACACGATTTCGGCAGCACGAATGGCAGCCGTGTCCGAGGGATCGGCGACAGCCAGCCGAAATACGTCGTTGGGCGCACTGAAAGGAAAGATGGTGGATTCACGCAGAAAGCGGCGCGAGAAGCCGTCGAGGCAAGGCGTGGCTGCGAGCAGTTGCGGCAGGCTCAGCCGCGTCAGACCGAAATGATCGGAGACTTCATCTGCGAATTCGGCGGCGGAAAGATCGGTGGCCTCCCACAACTCCCGCAAGGGACGCACGAGCGCGGTGTTGGCCGATTTGTCGACATGGGCCTGCGCCCGCGGCGGCAATGAGTATTTTTCCAGGAGGTGCTGCCGGAAGCTATCTGCGGAGCGGTCGCGCATCGCATTCACGGCGTTGACCTTGTGACCTGAAAGCAACAACTTCGGCGGGTGACGATCGGCCCTTTGCCCTTGACTTATTTATTAGCAAAAACATAATCGTGGCGCAAATTATTGCGCGTCCGAACCAAAGGGGGATCGGATGCAATTTTCAATCAATATCAGCGTGGGCAGGCGTATTTTGTTCAAGGTGGTCCAGCCGCTTTTGCGCCTTCGCTCAGCGTTGTCTGGAACGCTCCTCCTGTTGTCGTCCGCTTTCGTGCTCGGCGCCTGTATCGTGACCGCCGACCAGTCGATCGAAGCCGATCCAAAGGACCCGCGCGCCCAGGACATCGCCGACAAGGTCCGCTCCCTCGATCTTCAGCCGCGTCAACCCGCCGACGCTGGCGCGAGCGGCATTGCGCAGGCGCGATCGTCAAAGCCGGCGATCTATCTCAGCGATGGTGCAACGCCGCAGGGCGGTGCGCTGGCCGAACGCGACGATGCCGGCGGCAGCGGCTACGACCTGAATTTCGAGAACGCCCCGGTTGCCACCGTCGCAAAGGTCGTTCTTGGTGACGTACTCAACGTCGGCTACACGATCGACCCGCGCGTGCAGGGAACCGTGACCCTGGCGTCGGTGCGGCCGGTGCCCAAGGCGGATGCGCTCTACGTGCTGGAAAACGCGCTGCGCATGTCCGGTGTCGCGCTGGTCCGTGACCGCACCGGCTATCGCCTGCTGCCGGCGCCCGAAGCCGGCCCTGGCGGGATCGATCGCTCGCTGAACGCTGCGGCCGGCCAGGGCATCACCGTGGTGCCGCTTCGCTACGTCTCGGCGCAGAACATCTTCAAGCTGCTCGATGCCTTCGGCGTGAAGGCCCAGACCATGCGTCCCGACAGCGCCCGCAACACCTTGATCGTCAGCGGCAGCGGCACCGACCGGGCGACCGCGGTCGACACCATTCTCTCCTTCGACGCCGACTGGATGCGGGGGCAATCGGTCGGCATCTTCCCGGTGCGGAACTCCACGCCCGAGCCGCTCATCTCCGAGATCGAAAAGATCATGGATTCGGGCGAAGGCGGCCTGGGCCAGAACGTGGTGAAATTCCAGCCGATCGGGCGCCTCAATTCGATTCTGGTCGTCAGCCAGAAGCCGGAATATCTCAAGCGCGCGCAGACATGGATCGCGCGGCTCGACCGCTCCGACACGGAAGGCGTGAATCTGAAATCCTACCCGCTGCGCTACGGCAACTCCAAGGCGGTGGTGGCATTGCTGAACGAGATCCTGTTCAGCCAGAGCGCGACCAGCACCTCCTCGCTCGACAATTCGGCGGGCCAGATCTCGCCGGGCGCGGGCATCGCGACGTCCTCGTCCGGCACCAATCCGATCGCCTCCCTCAGCGCACTTCCGACCGCAGCGGCAGGTGCCGCGACCCCGGTCACCGGCGCTCCCGGCTCGTCGCTGGCCGCCCGCCCCGCCCCTGCTGCGGCCGGCCTTCCCGGCCAGGACAACGGCTCCCTGCTCGGCACCGGCGCAAAGCCCGTCAACAATGCGATCCTTCAAAACGTGCGGATCACGGCCGACGTCACCAACAACGCGGTGCTGGTCTACGCCAACGCGGAATCACAGCGCGTCGTCGAGCAGACGATCCGGCAGATCGACCGGCCGCAGCGCCAGATCGCGATCGAGGCGACGATCGCCGAAGTCACACTGAACGACGCCTTGAACTACGGTGTCCAGTTCTTCATCGCCAGCAAGCACGGCTCGGTTTCCAACACCATTGGCGGCGTGAGCAACAGCGCTTCGGTCGGCAGCAACATCGAGCAGCAGACCGGCGCGGTCAACGCAGCCGCCGGCGCGCTGCTCGGCCGCGCCCTGCCCGGCTTCAACTTTCTGATCGGCGCGGAAAACTCTCCGCGCGTGGTGCTCGATGCGCTCCACAACGTCACCACCGTCAAGGTGCTGTCCAACCCGTCGCTGGTCGTGCTGGACAATCAGCCGGCGACCTTACAGGTCGGCGACCAGGTGCCGTTCTCGACCGGCACCGCGACCGTGCTGACCGCCAACAACACCGTCGTCAACACCATCGACTACAAGAACACCGGCATCATCCTGCGCGTGCTGCCGCGCGCCAACGCCAACGGCAACGTCGTGCTCGACGTCGAGCAGGAGATCTCGAGCGTGGCCGCCGGCAGCACCGGCTCGCTGACGCCGACGATCTCGCAGCGCCGGGTCAAGAGCTCGATCGCGGTGACGAGCGGCCAGACCGTACTGCTCGCCGGCCTGATCAGCGAGACCGAGAACAAGCAACGCCAGGGAATTCCAATCCTCGACTCCATTCCCGGCGTCGGCGATGCGTTCTCGCACCAGGGCAGCACGCGCGCCCGCACCGAGCTGATCCTGTTCATCCGCCCGACCGTCATCAAGGATGGCGTCGATGCGCACGTCATTGCGGAGGAAATGCGCAGCAAGATGAACAGCCGCCTCGTCGGCACCAGCAATCCCGTGATTCCCGTGAACCCGCCCAAGGCGGCGCGCTAAGGGCGTGACGGATCGGGCGGCGAATGCCGGGACGGGGGCTCCGCTCGCCATCCTCCTGCTGCTCGGCGTACTCGCAAGCCTCGTCGCCGCGCCGGGCACCGAAGGCCTGTACGGCGCGTTCCTGGCCGCCCTGATGCTGGCGACCGCGGCGAACGATGCGCGCCACTACCGCATTCCGAACGAGCTGACCGGCGCCGCGTTCGCGCTCGCGCTGCTCCGCGCCGGCGCGTTCGTGCCCGACATCGCCGCCGAAGCGCTGCTTTGGCCGCTGATCCGCGCCACGGCCACGGGCCTTCCGCTGCTGCTCCTGATGCTGCTCTACCGCCGCTGGCGCGGCCGGGACGGGCTCGGGCTCGGCGACGTCAAGCTCGCCGCCGTCTGTGGCGCCTGGCTCGAGCTTGCGACCGTGGTCGCGGTGATCGAGCTTGCGGCGCTGTTTGCGATCGGCGCTTATCTGGCCAATGCCGCCCTGCAACGGAAGCCGCTGCGCGCCACGGCGTACCTGCCGTTCGGGCTGTTCCTGGCACCGGCGATCTGGATCGGCTGGCTCGGCGAAACCTGGTACACCAACTGGCTCGGCGGCTGGCCGGGCTGAAGCCTGGGATCGGGATCATCGTCGGCCCCGCCCACAGAATCGCGAAAACAACCCCATGCACAGTAGGCGGGGTCAGGTTTTTCAATGACTTACTAGGCGGCCACTTTGAGGATTTTACGAAGCGATTTGACAAATCGGGCAAAACACCGGCCATCACGGCGATTGCACTGCCCTTCCCCCGAATCACGAACCGATAGGCAACCGCGCCGATTGGCGGGCAAGCCGCAGCGCTCAGTGCTCGCGGCTAGGCGCCCATTCCAGCGCCCGCAGGCGGGCCTGGGCGATCTCTCCGCGCGTCATCTTGGTGGTGACGGCATCGCGGATCCGAGCCCGCGCTTCGCGCGCCGGCGGCGGTGCGGCGGCCGTGGACAGATTGAGCCATTTGGAGGCTTCGACGATGTCCTGCGGAACGCCCTGGCCGCGGTCGTAAAGAAGGCCCAGCGAATACTGGGCGCGGCTGTCGCCCTGCTCTGCCGCGCGCCGGTACCACATCGCGGCCTCCGTATAGTTCTGCGGCACGCCGCGGCCGGTCTCGAACAGGAAACCAAGATAGGACTGTGCAGCGGCATTGCCCCGCTCGGCGAGTGGAATGAAGATGCGGGACGCCGTCAAATAGTCCTGGCGATGGAAAGCGGAGACGCCCTGACGGAACGATTGGGCGTAGGCCGGGACTGCCAAGGCGAGCGTCAGCAGAACGGCAGCACAGCCCCACCCCGCCCGTCGCGACCAACCGCGCGTTTGCGGCGCCGAACGGCAAAGCCCCGAATTCTGACTGTCGAGGGTCTCCATGCCACCCGCGCTCCCTGCGTACGCGGCCAGACTAGTCTGCAGGCGTCCCGAAATCCATAGCGGTGCCAGGGACAAAAAAATCTCCGGGCGCATCGCGCCCGGAGCTCGTCGATTGGACAGGCCTAGTGATACCCGCCAGCGGTAGCCGGCGTCGTGTCCGGCGCATTGCCGTTGATCTGGTTGTCCAGATAGGACAGCACGTTGCCCGTCGTGGCTGCGCCGAGATTGTTGACGATCATCGATCGACCGATACGTGCCGCTGCAACACCGCTGAGGGCGAGGCCCGTGCTCACATTCTCCGAGATGCTGGTGTTGTTGACCTGGACGTTGGACGATCCCTGCACGTTCAGGCCGACGAAGTTCTTGTGAATGGCCGTGTTGTTAATCAGGACCCGGGTGCTGCCACCGTTCGTGTTGATGTTAATCCCGGCGCCAGCGGCGGCGGCGCCGTTGTGGGAGATCACGCTGTCGCGGATCATCAGCATCGAGTTGAAGTTCGACGGATTCGAGAAGATGCCGGCTCCGGACGCACCGTTGAAGTTCCTGATGAAGCAGTGCTCGATGACCACCGAGGCCGCCTGGAGGATGTTGACGCCCTTGAGACCGGTGCCGGCACCTTCGATGTCGAGGCCGCGAAGCACGATGTGATCGGTCGCCGCGGCATTGACGTTGATGCCATTGGTGCCGGACGCCAGGATGCTGCCGACGACGCCTTCGCAATAGATCGTCATCGCCTTGGTGATGGTCACTGTGCCGAAGCCGGCGGAATCGAGGCAGTTGATCTCGCCGCCCGCGGCGGTCTTCGAGATCGCGCCGGCAAAGGTCTTGCACGGCGCGGTGCGGCTGCACGGATTGACGTCATCGCCAACACCGGACACCCACGTCCTGGTCGCCTGGGCATGAGCCGGCTGCGACACGGCGAATGGCAAGAGAAATCCCGCGACAAGAGTCCATAGAGCAATACGGCGCATATTGAACCTCCAGAATTGAACGGAAAACTTGACGTTATTGTCAGGCCAGTAGATTCCCAGGACTTAATGATAACCACCAGCGGTGGCCGGCGTCGTGTCCGGGGCGTTGCCGTTGATCTGGTTGTCCAGATACGACAGCACATTGCCGGAGGTGGCCGCCCCCAGATTGTTGACGATCACCGAGCGGCCAATCCGCACCCCCGCACCGCCGGTAAGCGCGAGGCCCGTACCGAGATTCTCCGAGATGTTGGTGTTGTTGATCTGAACGTTGGCCGATCCCTGCACGCTCACGCCGATAAAGTTCTTGTGGATCGCCGTGTTATTGATCAGGCCCCGCGCGCTGCCGCCGTTGGTGTTGATGCTGACCCCAGCTCCGTTGGCCGCGGTGCCGTTGTGCGAAATCACGCTGTCGCGGATCAAGAGCATCGAGTTGAAGTTCGACGGATTGACGAAGACGCCGACGCCGCCTGCGCTGTTGAAGTTCCTGATGAAGCAGTGCTCGATGACCACCGAGGCTGCCTGAAGGACGTTGACACCCTTGATTCCGGTTCCCGCCCCGTCGATATCGAGACCGCGCAGCACGATGTGATCGGTCGCGGCCGCGTTGATGACAACGCCGGAACTCCCTGCTGCGAGGATGCCGCCGACAACGCCTTCGCAATAGATCGAGATCGCCTTGGTGATGGTCACGACGCCGAAACCGCCCGAGTCGAGACAATTGATCTCGCCCCCCGCGGCTGTCTTCGAGATCGCGCCGGGAAAGGTCTTGCACGGGGCGGTGCGACTGCACGGATTGGCATCATCGCCCACGCCCGACACCCACGTTCTGGTGGCCTGAGCATGCGCCGGCTGCGATGCGATCACTGGTGCGAACATCCCCGCAACCACAGCCAAGAGTGCAATTCGGCGCATTTCCCTTCCTCCCCGAGATTGAGCTGAGAGCCCCAGCCTGCTGCTATGCACACATCTTCGCTGCCGCAGCCCGCAGCTCGCGCGGCTTTACGGCATCATTCTCCATATTTCGCTGAAACTTCCCCCGCCGCTTTCGGCGCTCGCAATACGGCCTTCGCGTTCGAATGATTGGGTACGCAATGCTACTGGGAAAAATGGATGCAGGCTTCTTGGCACCTCGGATCGCGCAACTGTTGCGCGACGTACCGCGGACTTTCTAGTGGTCGCGCCGGATCAGGCAAGGTTCAACTCGATCTATCAATTTCTGTGAGGACTTTTACGCCAGGAGCGTGCCCACGACGTCACGAACCTCGTCCATGACGGCCGCCAGGACCGAGACTCGATCGCAAACACATCGTGCATGACACACGATGGCTACGTTAAAGGCCAGCCATGACGGGAATGATGGCCCGCGCTGCGTCGATTGGACGCGACGAGACCCATGCCGTCAGGTCAGCAGGAAGCCGGGCCCGTGCAGGTTGTGAAGAAAATCGGCCACTATGTCGAACGCAGCAGCCGTGTCGTGGCTTCCCGTCAGTTGAGACCACTGCTCCGACGTGGTCTGCACATTGGCTGGCGCGGGCATGGCATCCGGTAGCTCGGACGAAGTGGTCAATGGGGTCCCGCCCTCGGTGAAGTTGAACGCAAAGCCGTCACCGGACGTCCCGGCCCCCGCCGTGGCGGGCGACGCTGCACCGATGGCACCGTCGCCATTGAGGTCCTGGTACAGCGTCGGCTCCAGCGCCTTCAAGGATGGGTCGGTTCCCAGCACTTCCGGAGACGCGGCGAGCGTGGTCAGGAAGTTGCCATTGCTGTCCGTGCTCCAGACCGAATAGTGGGCGTTCGCCGAGTTCTTCCAGACCACGTCGTAGCCGCCGCCGGACACCTGCTCGGCGCCGATCACCGACCACGTGCTGTAATTGGCCGCATTCACGACCGAGCCAGCGTATTTCAAGGTGGGGCCGGTACCGGCCGCATCGTACAGATAGTAGTTGCTACTAAACAAGACTGCACGGGTCGCTCCGAATGCCTCGATGGTGACGCCGTTGACGGGAACCAAGGAGAGACCGATCGTGCCGTCGCCGTTGATATCCTGATGCAGCGTCGGCTCCAGCGCCTGCAGCGACGCATCGATGCCTAGCACTTCGGGAGCCGCGGCGAGCGTGGTTAGGAAGTTGCCGTTGCTGTCCGTGCTCCAGACCGAATAATGGGCGTTCGCCGAATTCTTCCAGACCACGTCGTAGCCGCCGCCCGTCACCTGCTCGGCGCCGATGACCGACCACGTGCTGTAATTGGCCGCGATCACCGCAGCGCCGGCATATTTCAGGACCGGTCCGGTGCCAGTCGAGATGCTGTTCAGGTAATAGTTTCCACCAGACAGGACCGCGCTGGTCGATCCGAACGTCTCGATCTCGACGCCGCTGACGATGGGGATGCTGACCACCCCTGTCGTGCCGTCGCCATTGAGATCCTGTTGCAGCGTCGATTCCAGCGCCTGTAGCGAGGCGTCCGTCCCCAGCATCTCCGGAGCCGAGCCGAGAGTCGTGATGAAATTGCCGGTGCTGTCCGTACTCCAGACCGAATAGTGGGCGTTCGCCGAATTCTTCCAGACCACGTCGTAGCCGCCGCCCGTCACCTGCTCGGCGCCGATGACCGACCACGTGCTGTAATTGGCCGCGATCACCGCGGCGCCGGCATATTTCAGGACCGGTCCGGTGCCGGTCGAGATGCTGTTCAGATAATAGTTACCGCCTGTCAGAGCCACGCTCGTCGATCCGAACGTCTCGATCGCGCTCGGCACGAGGCTGGCGGCGGCAACCGTAACGCCCGCGAACTGGAAATATTCGACGCCGGTGACCGTATCGGTACCATCGGGCACGCCGCTGCGCTGGTCGGTCAGAGTGAACGTCTGGGTCGCGGAATTATACGAGACCAGGTAGTTGGCCCGGCTGCCCGAATACACCGCCGTGTCGCTGCCCGAGCCGCCATTGATGCCGTCGTTGCCCGCGCCGCCGACGATCGTGTCGTTGCCGCCGCCGCCGTTCAGCGCGTTGGCGATCGCGTTGCCCACCAGCGTGTCGTTGCCGGACCCGCCGGTGGCGTTGTCGATGTAGGAGCGCGCGTCGCCGTTGTACAGATAGGCGTTGTAGACGTTGCCCGATGCGTAATGGCCGTTGCCGAGATTGGCCAGTTGCACGGAGGAGAACACCGACGAGGCACCGGGATTGAGGTTGATGCTCAGGTTCGTCGTGTAGTTCGACAGATCGTAAGTATCGACGCCGCCGCCGTCCCAGACCGTCTCGTAGACGCGGTTGGCCGAGCCGCCGACGCCGCCGCCCGGCGCGAGCTGCCCGACGCCGTTAATGAACTGCTGCCCGGTGGTCGGATTCCAGGTGTAGACGGTGTTGCTGCTTTGGGTCGTGTAGTCCGCGCCGTACATGACCTGGAGCGCGAGAATATCGTTGGCCATGTAGGTCTGCGAATATCCGTACGCTTCGTTGGTGTAGCCGCTCGTAGTCGAAGCGCCGACATAGCTGCGATAGCTCATGACGGTATATTCGCTGCTGTCGTGCGCGCTCGGCACAGCGACGTTGCCGGGGCCGCCGGCCTCCTGGCTGTGCTTGAGACCGAGGGCGTGGCCGAGCTCGTGCATCGCGGTCGTGAAGTAATAGTTGCCGAGCTTGGCGAGCGAGAAGTTGTATTGAGTGCCGAACCAGATGTCGCCGCCGGACGCATAATTCCCGGGATAGTAGGCATAGGCCGTTGGATTGGCCGCGGGCGACTGCGCGATCATGATGTCGGCGCCGTTCGTTCCCGCGTACTGGATGTTGGCGTTGGTGTAACTGAGGATCAGCCCGACCGCGTAATTGATCGCCGCCTTGATCTGGGTGGGCGCCGAGGCAAGGCCCGATGTGGTCGGCTCGCTGTCGCCGCCGTAATAGGGATTGGGGTAGTCGCTGGATGCGTCGGGAAAGCTATAGGTGATCGTGCCGGTCCATTTGACGCCGGACAGCAGGCCGTCGATCTCGGCATTGTTGGTGGCACTGACATTAACGGCGGTAGCCAATGGACTCTCCAGAGCAACGCATCGCGCGATTCGGAATAAAGCAGATGATTCTAGCTTGGGAGTTAAACGTTTGGTTTAAATTGGGCAGCGGCGTCCGCGCGCCTTCCATAAGACTATGTTAGCCATCAAATCCCGTAGTCATACGGTCCCTCAGTTCCCGCGGCACGCGTCATTTGCAGGGTTTCAATGAAACGACGTTCGTTCCTGGCCGGTCTGTTGTTCGGTACTCTGATCGCGCTGGCCGGACTGGATCACCAATCTTTCGGAGGACTGCCCGCCATGGTGGAGAAGGCCAATGCGGACGAGAACGGCAAGGCGGGACGCGCGCCCTCCATGCCGATGGCCCGAGATCCTGCCGCCGCCGTGGCAGAGGAATACGAAGCCGCCCGCCGGAAGGGAACGCGGGAGGCCTTCGAGCTCTTTATCGCCCGTCACGGCGATGACCCCCTCGCCGAACGCGCGCGCGCGGAGTTGAAGCGCCTCTCGCGCTGATCTCAGGTACCGCATCAGGCATGGCATTTCGGCAGGCTGCATCGGCGCCGGGCCGGCTTGTCGCATGATCTTTCGGCACTATGGTAGGCCCGCAATCTGCCCCGGAGCCACTCAAGATGCCTTTTCCGCATGCCTCGGAAGCCCTGTCGCGCTTCACCGTGCTCGATCTGACCCGCGTCCGCTCCGGGCCCACCTGCGTGCGGCAACTGGCGGACTGGGGGGCGAATGTCATCAAGATCGATGCGCTGACCGAGGACGCTGGCGGCGAGCAGCCGGGCGGCCCGCGCCGAGGTTCCGACTTCCAGAATCTGCATCGCAACAAGCGGGCCATGACACTGAACCTGAAGGACGAGCGCGGGCTCGCCGTGTTCAAGCGCCTCGCCGCCAAGGCCGACGTCGTGGTCGAGAATTTCCGGCCCGACGTGAAGAAGAAGCTCGGCATCGACTATGGAAGTCTCGCCGAGATCAATCCACGCATCGTCTACGGCAGCATCTCCGGCTTCGGCCAGGACGGGCCCTATCACAAGCGGCCCGGCTTCGATCAGATCGCGCAAGGCATGGGCGGGTTGATGTCGATCACCGGGGCACCGGGCGAAGGCCCGATGCGGGTCGGCATTCCCGTCGCCGATCTGACGGCCGGCCTGTTCTGCGCCATGGGCATCCTCACCGCGCTGCTCGAGCGCGAGGTCTCGGGCAAGGGCCAATGGGTGCAGACCTCGCTGCTGCAGGCCCAGATCTTCATGCTCGACTTCCAGGCAGCGCGCTGGCTGATGGAGAAAGAGGTCGCCAAGCAGGCCGGCAACAACCATCCAACCAGCATCCCGACCGGCGTGTTCAAGACCTCGGACGGCTACATCAACATCGCCACGACGGGCGGGCGGATCTGGGAGCGCTGCGCCCAGGCGATTGGCGCGCCGGAGCTCTATGCCCATCCCGATTATGCGACGGCCCCTGCCCGCTCCAAGAACCGCGACGCCCTCAACGCCGAGATCGAGAAGCACACGGTGACGAAGTCGACCGAGACCTGGGTCCGCGAGCTCAACGAGGCCGGCGTGCCCTGCGGGCCGATCTACGCCATCGACCAGATGTTCGAGGACGCCCAGGTCAAGCATCTCGGCATCGCGCAGGACGTGCCGAACGACGAGAGCCGCCAGATCCGCCTGGTCGGCCAGCCCGTGACGCTGTCACGCACGCCGAGCAGGATGGTGGCGCGGCCACCGGAATTCGGCGAGCAGACCGACGAGGTGCTGAAGGAGTTCGGCCTCAGTGCGGACGAGATCAGCAGGCTGCGGGACGCGAAGGTGGTGTGAACGTCATTTGCACCGTCTCCAACGACAAAGCCCGGCGCGAGGCCGGGCTTTGCTTCTTGTTGGACGCCTATTTTGATATCAGTACTTGGCGACGATCGGACCACCAAACTGATAGTTGATGCCTGCGCGCAGGATGTGATCGGTGAAGTGCGAGGAGACGTTGGCGCTGATGTCCGAGCCCGGCGCCAGCGTGAACGGGCCGGAGCTGAAGCGGCCGAGGTCCATGTAGAGATATTCGAGCTTAGCGCTCCAGTTCTGGGTGATCTTGCCTTCGACGCCGACCCCGAGAGTCCAGCCGGCACGGGTAGTGCTGTTCGAGGCGACCGACGTGATCGGGAGGCTGAAACCGTCGAGGCCGGTCATGGTGCCGGTGGTCTTGATCTCGCCGAAGGCCAGACCGCCGGTGCCATAGAACAGCACCTTCGGGGTGGCCAAGATGCCGACGCGACCGCGCAACGTGCCGAACCACTGCAGCTTCTGGTCGATTGCCAAGGTGGTGCCGCCGACGGTCCCGGGAAGAAGGAACGTCAGAAGGGGATTACAAACGCCCGGAACGGGCCCTGCTGCAGGGGCGCAGGAATATAGGGCGCTGCCTCTTTCACCCGACCATTGCAGGTCGCCCTCGATGCCGTACACCCAGTTGCCGTTTTGCCAATTGTAGCCGGCCTGGGCGCCCGCGATACCGCCGTTCATGTCGAACGCCGCGCTGGTGATTGACCCGGCCGGAGGCGCGATGGGTGCGCCGGTTGGCGTGTTGAAATAGGAGACGTCGGTGCGCGAACGGCCCCAGCTGTAGCCGCCGTTGGCGCCGACATAGAAGCCGGTCCAGCTCCAGACCGGATCGACGATAGGCGCCTTGACATAGGGCCTTGCCGCGAGATCGGCAGCAACCGCGCCCGTCGCAAACAGCGACATCGCCGCCGCCATTCCAATCACAATCCGCTTCATGGAGAATCCCCCCGCTGCACAATTTCGTGATGAAACCATACGTCGAGGCGTGCCCAAGTGCTGTGCCGGGCCAGCAACAACCAGAAATAATCGCGGCGTATAGCGGCTAGGACCAGGGCGACACCGCCATTATACCGTTGAATTTTAAAGATCTTTCTCCCTAGCTGGACGCTGGCTTGCTCCCCTGCGTCAATCCGACACGGGCGAGCAAGCCGTCGATTGCCGGCCAGAACAGCAGCACGATCGCCAATGTCGTGATCGAGCCGACCAGCCCATTCGACCAGAACACCTTGAGGTTGCCACCCGAACCGATCATCGACAGGCGGAAGGCGTCCTCGGCGCGGTTGCCGAGCACGAGCGCCAGCGTGAACGGCGCCAAGGGGATGCCGATCTTCTTGAAGACGTAGCCGACCACGCCGAAACCCAGCATCAGCCAGATGTCGAACATCGCGTTCTGGATCGCATAGGCGCCGATCGCGCAGGACACCACGATCATCGGCGCCACCGCGGCGAACGGCACACGCAGGATCGAGGCGAAGATCGGCACCGTCGTCAGCACCAGCACGAGGCCGACGACATTGCCGAGATACATCGAGGCGATCAGGCCCCAGACGAAGTCCTTGTGCTCGACGAACAGCAGCGGGCCGGGATTGAGGCCCCACACCATCAGGCCACCGAGCAGGATCGCGGCGGTGCCGGAGCCGGGGATGCCGAGCGCCAGCATCGGCAGCAAGGCCGCTGTGCCGGAGGCATGCGCCGCCGTCTCGGGCGCGAACACGCCTTCGATGCGACCCTTGCCGAAACCCTCGGGGTCCCTGGCGAAGCGCTTTGCCAGATTGTAGCCCATGAAGGAGGCAGCGATCGCACCGCCCGGCGTGATACCGAGCCAGCAGCCGATGAAAGAGGAGCGCAGCAGCGTCATCCAATATTTCGGCAGATCTCTCCAGACGCCGAGCACGACGCGGAGCGAGATGCTCGCCGCGTGTCCGCGCAGCGCCAGCCGCTCCTCCATCGTCAGCAGAATCTCGCTGATGCCGAAAAGGCCGATGACCGCGACCAGGAAGTTGATGCCCCGTAGAAGCTCGGCCGAGCCGAAGGTCATGCGCAGATTGCCCGATACGGTATCCATGCCGATGCCGGCCAGCAGCAGCCCCAGCGACATCGAGATGACCGTCTTGTGCTTGGCTTCGCGCCCCAATCCGACGAAGGAGCAGAAGGTGAGCAGATACACCGCGAAGAACTCGGGCGGGCCGAACTTCAGCGCAAAGGACGAGATCATCGGCGCGAGGAAAGTGATCAGCATCACCGCGACCAGCGAGCCGATGAAGGAGGACGTGAACGCCGCGGTCAACGCTTCGGCCGCCCTGCCCTGCTGCGCCATCGGATAACCGTCGAATGTGGTCGCGACCGACCAGGCCTCGCCGGGGATGTTGAACAGGATCGATGTAATCGCGCCGCCGAACAGCGCGCCCCAATAGATGCAGGACAGCATCACGATGGCCGAGGTCGGATCCATCGTGAAGGTGAGCGGCAACAGGATCGCAACGCCGTTGGGGCCGCCGAGCCCCGGCAGCACGCCGACGAAGATCCCGAGCACCAGCCCGACCATCATCAGCACGAGCGTCTTCCACGTCAGCAGGACGGCGAAGCCGTGAAGCAGGAGACCGAGAGCTTCCATCGCGGGACCCGCCTAGCGACCGAAGGCCGCTTCGAGCGGCCCTTTCGGCATGATGACGTCGAAGGCGACATCGAAGGTGACGAACATGATCGCCGTGAACACGAGAGCGGTGAGCAGAGACTTCCACAGCGCGATCTTGCCGACGAAGCGCATGAAGCCGGAAATCAGAAGGAAGCTTGCGACATAGAGGCCGAGGAACTGCATCGCCAGGCAGAACAGCAGCGTCGGCACGAATACGGCCATCACGCGGCGGGCTTGCGCGCGCGTGACGAAGGTCTGGCGCACCGCGCGCTGCGTGCGCAGCGCCGCGACAAGGCCGTAGAGGCTGCCGCCGCCGAGAATGATGGAGAGGTAGAAGGGGAAATAGCCGGGCTCGGGCCCGGTCGCATCCCAGGCAGCGCCCGTTCGCCAATTGTCGTAGCCGAGCGTGACGGCCAGCGCGAACAGCAGGAGACAGACGACGATCTCGATCGTGCCGGAAGAGACGACAGAAGGCGAGTCGTCTTCAGGCGCGGTCGGATCGTCGACGACGATTTCGATATCGGTTTGGGACATGAGCTGTCAGGGACGGAGTGCGGTCAATCCTCCCTCTCCCCGCTTGCGGGGAGAGGGTCGGGGTGAGGGGGAGTCTCCACGGGGACAGTGAAAGTCGGACTCGCGCAGAGAGTCCCCCTCACCCGGATTGCATCTTCGATGCAATCCAACCTCTCCCCGCATGCGGGGCGAGGTGAAGAGGTCACTTCGCGACGAATCCGGCTTCCGTCATCAGCGACTTGTTGACGGCATCGTCCTCCTCGAGGAACTGCACCATGTCCTTGCCGGTGAGGAAGATCGGCTTCAACGCCTGCTTCTCCATGTACTCCTTGTACTCGGCGGTCTGCGTCACCTTGTGGAAGAGATCGACGTAGAAAGCCTGCTGCTCCGGCGTGACCTTGCCGGGCAGGAACATCGCGCGCAGCATCAGATACTGGACGTCGACGCCCTCCTCCTTGCAGGTCGGGATGTCGGCCCAGGACTGCGTCTCCGTCACCTTGGTGGTGTAGGCGATGCGCTCCTTGTCGAACACGCAGAGCGGACGCACCTGGCCCGCACGCCAGACTTCGAGATTCTCGGACGGATTGTTGACGTTGGCTTCGGTGTGGTTGCCGACCAACTGGGTCGCGGCCTCGCCGCCGGACTTGTAGGGCAGATAGGAGAACTTCGCGCCGGTCTTCTGCTCCAGGAAGACGGTCAGCACGTGATCCTCGCGCTTGGAGCCGGTGCCGCCCATCTTGAACGGCGCGCTCGCCGCCTTCGCGGCCGCGACGAACTCCTTCACCGTCTTGGGGCCAGCGCTGTTGTCCCAGAGCACGAACTGGTCGAGCGCGACCACGGAAACCGGGGTCAGCTCACGCCAGTTGAACGGGATCTTCGCCGACAGCGGCAGCATGTAGATCAGCGAATAGGCGATCAGCACCTTGTTCGGATCGCCCTCGCTGGACTTCATGTACATCAGCGCTTCCGCGCCTGAGGCGCCGCCCTTGAGCGAGACGACCACCGGCTGCTTCATCAGATTGTTCTTCTGGATCGCGGCCTGCATCATCCGCGCCATCTGGTCGGAGGCGCCGCCCGCGCCCGCCGCCACCACGATCTCGACCGGCTTTGCCGGCTCCCAGGCCGCAACAGCCGGCGTGCCGCAAAGCGCGGCGGCAAGCGCAATTGCGGCCTTCATTCCATGTCCCACGTGCGTCTTCCCTATGTTCTTGTTTGGATTGGAAATTCAGAGACGAATTCGGCGTCCATTGTGCTGGGTAATCCAGCCGAGTTCAAGCCACCCCGCGTCATCCCGGTTATGACTTTGGAATGAGAATGGCGCGGCGCAAAAAAGCGCGGGCCCGCTGTAGGGCCCGCGGCTCGGCTCGATGGCAGAGCCTACACGACCAATATGTCGTGCTGATTGAGCATCACGCCGCTCTGGACGCTGACCACGGCAACAGCCGCGCCTTGCGTCCCGTCGGCGCTGTAATAGAGCGTCTGGCTGCTGGTGTCGAAATGGAATTGGGAGAGTCCCGAGAACACATCGTCACCCGAGGTTTCGAACGTCACGTCCATCCCAGCCGTCAACCCGCCGCCAAAACCGCTTGCCGAGACCGCGATGTGGTCCTGCTCGGTTGAATTGTTGAAGTCGCCGATCGTGCTCGGACCGGACGGCTGGAGGAAGGCGAAGGTGTCATTGCCACCGCCGCCGGTCATGGCATTGCCGCCCGCGGTGGCGATCAGGACGTCGCTGCCGCTGCCCCCGTTCACCGTCTCGGTTCCGTTGACCGCGATCAGGATGTCATCGCCACCGGTGCCGGTCAGCACGGTCGCGCCGGCCGCGTTGTTGATGATGGTCGCGGTCGCAACATTGGACGAAATCGTCGAGCCGTCGGAAGTCGTGTAGCTGAACGAGCCGCCGAGCGTTGCGTCATCGCTGAAGAAGGCATTCCCGAACGCGACGGCACCGCCGCCGGAACTCGCCGTGATGCTGCCGAGCGACAGCTGGTCGATCGTGTCGGGGTCGGTGTCGTTCAAGGCCAGGGCCCAGCTGGGGATTTCGACGGTCGCGTTGGGGCCGACATCGGTGATCACGGTCTCGCCGACCGCGGTCGGCGCGTCATTGGTGCCGATGATGGTCACGGTGACGCTCTGCGTGGTCGAGCCGCCATTGTTGTCGGCGATCGTCACCAGATAGTCCTGGGTCAGTGTCTGCCCCTGCGCCAGGAACTGGATGTCGGAATTGTCGACCGTGAAATGCCAGGCGACGGTTCCGGCGCCGCCGGCCTCGCTGACCGGATCGAGCGAGAACGTACCGAAATAGCGGCCGTCGCCCGGCACGAAGCTGGCGCTGTGTGTATCGCCGGGATCGACGTCGGAGAACGACAGCGAGCCTGCGGCGGATTCGGTGGCAGGTCCCGTCGCCGGACTGACGTTGACGGAGTCGAGGATCATGCCGGTGCCGTCGTTCTCATAGGAGAACTGGAGCAGCGTGGACGACAGCAGGCCGTCGCCGAGCACGTCGAAGGAATAATGGTTGACACCGGCCGGCACGTTGGCGAGCGCGAGGATCGTCACGCCGTCCCACGACACCGTGAACGGCGCGCTGACGCTCTCGGGATCGCCGATGACGTCGAAGCTGACGAAGTAGTGCTGGCCCGGCGTGGTCGCGACGTTCTGCGACAGCGTTTCCGGGCTGCTGTTGGGGAGCAGCTCGACCGAATAATGGCCGAAGCTGCCGCCGAGCTCGAGCTGCGTCACGTGGATGTGGCCGCCGCCGCTCACCGTCCAGTTGGCGAAATTGCCCATCTCGAAATCGCCGTTGAGGATCACCGGCGGGCCGGCGTCCTCGGTGATCGATCCGCTGAGATTGGCCGCGGTGACCTGTGGATTGTCGTTGGCGCCGGCGATGTCGAATGTCAGCGTGGTCGAGGCCTGATGGCCCTGGCCGTCGTCGACGGTGAACGTGAACTGGTCGGTGACGTTTTCGCCGGCGAGCAGCGCATCGACCGACGCGTCCGCGACATAGCCGTAGGAGCCGTCGGCGTTGAGCACCAGCGTTCCATGCGTACCGGCCACCGAACTACCGACATTGGCAGCGCTGCCGTTGATTTCGGTAATGGTCCGCGGTGTGCTCGAATCCACCGGCTGGGTGATCTCGAAGATGGCACCGGTCGCGATGGGCATGCCGGCATCCGGACCCGCGGTGTCGGACGTCGCGATCGTCAGCGGCGTCAGGACCAGTGGATCGGCCGCACCATCGATGGTGACGGTGACGGTCTGGACCGAATTGGTGAACCCGTCCCAGACGTTGACGGCATACTGCACCGTCAGCGTCTCGCCGAGGCTCAAGAAATCGAGATCGGCATCGGCGATGCTGAAAGTCCAGTCGATACTGCCACTGCCGCTGCCCGTGGAATCGTGCAGCACCGTCGAGAGCGCCGATTGGAGGTCCACCAGCGTCTGCGCCGGGACCGAGAAACTGTTGGCCGACCACAGCGCGTAATCCAGCACCACGCTGATCGAATGCGTGTCCGACAGGTCGACGTCGTTGAAGCTCAGCGTTCCCGTCGGCACCGGGCTCGTGGTGTTGGGCGACGGGGATCCGGTCACGCCCGGCTGCTCGGACAGCGAAGCCGATCCCGGCCCGCTCGTGACCACCGGCGCGTCGTTGGCGCCGGTAATGACGACGGAGACCGTCTGCGTAGAGCTGGTCGAGCCGTCCGCGACCTCGATATTGTAGGTCACCGTCAGCGTCTCGTTGAACGCGAGATAGTCGAGGTCCTGATCGGGGATCGCAAAGTTCCAGTCGATGCTGCCGGAGCCGGTGCCCGTGGAATCGTGTAGCGTCGTGGTCAGCGCCCCCGCGAGGTCGGCCTGTGTCGGGGCCGGCGGCGTTGGTCCTGAGGTCGAGTCCAGCGTCACCGTGACCGTATGCGTGTCGCCGGCGTCCTGGTCGGTGAAAGCGAGCGTGCCCGCCGGGGTCGTCGGCGTCGTATCCAGGACTAGGGAGCCCGTGGTGGCATCCTGCTCGACCACGGTGGAGGATTGTGGACCACTCGTGATCACGACAGGCTCGTTGATGCCGAGGATCGTGATGGTGACGTCCTGAGTCGTGGCGGCGCCGGCGGAATCGGTGACCGTGACGTGATAGACCAGCGTCAGTGTCTCGCCGCCACCGAGGAAACTGGCTGAGGAATTGGGCAACGCGAAATTCCAGTCGACCTCGCCGAACAGGTGACCGGTGGAATCGTCGAGAGAGGTGCCAAATGCCGCGAGCAGCTGTGCATTGGTGAGCGGAATTGCGCCACCGCCCGAGCGGGTCGCCGTCACGCTGGTCGAGACCATATGGGCGTCGGCGAGATCGATGCCGATGAAGGGCAGATCGCCATTGGCGTGCAGATTGCCCGAGGAATCCAGGTTCTGGTCCTCGACCAGGTTCGCGCAGTCCGGCGGCCCGAGGAACACCGGCTTGTCGTTGGTGCCGACCACCGTCACGGTCACCGTCTGAGTGGAGACCCCGCCGGCATGATCATCGAGCTGCACCGTGTAGGTGATGTCGAGATGCTGGCCTGCGGCCAGATAATCGAAAGCGAGATCTGGCGCGGAGAAGGTGGTGTTGATGATTCCGGTCGAGGAGCCGGAAGCCTTGACGACGTTGTCGACGTGGAAGAACGACATCAGCACGGCATTGCCGAAAGGGCCCGGCAGCAGGCCGGCCGTTGCGCCGGAGGCGGATACGCCTGTAACGGTCGCGGTGTGCCCGGTATTGGCGAGGTCGTCATCGGTGAAATTGAGCGCGACCTGAACCGTGTCGGGCGTGAGCGACAGCGTCTGGTTGGCCTGCTCGGTGACCGTCGCCGCCGTCGTCATGTTGATGACGGGCTTGTCGTCGGTGCCGGTGACCGTGATCTTGACGGTCCGGATGGCGAAGCCGCCGTGATTGTCGAACACCTTGACGTCATAGATCAGGACCAGCGTCTGGTTCTTGGCCAGGAAGTCGAAATCCTGGTCCTGGTCGCTGAAACTCCATTTGAGCTGACCCGAGCCGTTTGAATCGCTCAGGATCTGCGATTGCATCGCGGTCTGAAAATGCGCAAGCGAGGCTGCCGGAACGGTCGTTCCGCCCGAGACCACGGCGGAATGCAGCGTCACCGACGTCGTATGGGTGTCGGTCCTGTCGCCGTCCCTGAAGCTCATCGTCCCCGACAGCGTGTGCAGCGTCGTTGAATCGTTGAGGTTGGCAAATTCGGTGAAGCTGCCCGTCGCGGATGACGAGGTGAAAACCGGCGTTTGGTTGGTCATGGAAAAATCCCTGCCTGCGTTGCCATGAAATTGCTGCCGCACGAGAGCGCGGCGACGTGACTAATCGGTCTGAGAAATCAGACTGGACTCAACGGTCCTGCATCAAAGCGTTGGCTTAGGGTCTTGATCTAGGAGCTTGGCTTGTTCGCGAGGCCGCGCCTGGCGTTGGGATGGTCAGCAGCAATGAAATTGAGGGCGGCTCGCGTCGTCGAAAATTACGTCACTATGTCTTCAGTTCAATGACATCAGGTTGCAGCACGGTCGGTCAGAACGCTTCACACAATTCACGTCGGTCAATCAATTTGATCAGGCCTAAAATGACTTGCTGGCCGGCCTGTCGGCACGAAGAATACGAGAAGGCATCATGCAACCTCTACGATCTTATGCCCGAGCTCGCCGCGTCGTCAACGTGGACCCGTCATCGCGGGCGCACGCGATGGCGTTCCGGAGGGTGGAACCGGTTGTGACAACTGCAATTTACCCGGGATGGCCGACGATTGGCCTATCAGCACTCGCTTCTGCCCCCGCCGCATCCGGAGCGGCCCAACCAGCGAAGGACGCGGGCTATTTGCCCTTCCAGTTCGGCGTGCGCTTGTTGAGGAAGGCGTCCATGCCCTCGCGGAAGTCTTCGCTCATGTAGGCTTTCAGGATCAGGTCCTCGCCCTCCTCACGCGACAGCGTGCGGCGAATGCGGCGCACCGCTTCCTTGGTGGCTTCCAGCGTGAGCGGCGCGTGGCTGGCGACGAGCTTTGCGGTCTCGTCCGCGCGGCGCTGAAGTGTCTCGACGTCGGGCACGACCTCGTTGAGCAGGCCGAGTGCAAGGGCTTCCGGCGCCTCGACGAGGCGCGCCTTGAAAATCATATCCTTGGTGCGGGCGGGACCGACCAGCGCGACGACGCGGCTGATGTTGGACATCGACAGGCAGTTACCGAGCGTGCGCGCAATCGGAAAGCCGATCCGCGTCGTCTCGGTGCCGATACGGAGGTCGCAGCAGGCAGCAATGCCGGCGCCGCCGCCGGTGCAGGCGCCGGCAATGGCCGCGATCACGGGCACGCGGCACTGTTCGAGCGTGCCGAGCACGCGGTCGATGCGGGCCTCATAGTCGAGTGCATCCTGCGCGGTCTTGAAGGCGCGGAACTGCGAGATATCGGTGCCGGAGGCGAAGGCCTTATCGCCGGTGCCGGTCAGGATCAACGCCTTGATCGAGCGATCCGCGTTGATCTCCTGGCAGATCTCCGCCATGCGGTCATACATGGCGAAGGTCATTGCGTTGCGGGCCTGGGGTCGGTTGAAGGTGATCCGCGCGATGCCGTCCTGGACGGAGTAGAGCAGGTCTTCGTTGGCGGTGGTCGGTGCGTTCATCGCGCGCTCTCTTCTTGGTTAGGTCGGTTCAGGCCGCCTTGGCCCTTAGGCGACCTGAGCTTTGGTCATCGGCACGGCGTCGCGCCCCTTCAGGACGTCCATCGCCGCCAACACCCCGCCGCTCCGGTGCGGAATCTTTGCAAGATCGAGGCCCATCTCGACGCCTGCGAGCGTGCCCATCAGCATCAGATCGTTGAAATGGCCGATATGGCCGATGCGGAATACCTTGCCCTTGACCTTGTTCAGGCCGGTGCCGAGCGACATGTCGAAGTTCTCCAGCACCACCTTGCGGAAGGCGTCGGCGTCGTGTCCATCCGGCACGCGCACGCCGGTCAGCGCCGGCGAGTGCGCAGCCGGGTCGGCGCACTGGGTCTCAAGGCCCCAAACCTTGATCGCGGCGCGCGTCGCCGCGCTGTGGCGCTTGTGGCGGGTCCAGACGTTCTCCAACCCCTCCTCTTCCAGCATCTTGACCGCTTCGCGCAGGCCATAGAGCAGATTGGTCGCGGGCGTATAGGGGAAGGTGCCGAGCTTGTTGAAGTTGATCACCTCCTGCCAGTCCCAGTAGGAGCGCATGCCGGGGTTGGCCTTGGCAATGGTGAGCGCCTTCTCGGAGACGGCGTTGAAGCCGAGGCCGGGCGGCAGCATCAGACCCTTCTGCGAGCCGGCGACCGAGACGTCGATGCCCCAGGCGTCGTGCTCATATTCCATCGAGCCGAGGCCGGAGATGGTGTCGACCATCAACAGCGCCGGATGCTTGACGCGGTCGAGCAGCTTGCGCACCTCCAGCGGCGGCGTCACGCAGCCGGTCGAGGTCTCGTTGTGGACGACGCAGACCGCCTTGATCGCGTGCTGCTTGTCGGCGACCAGGCGCTTCTCGATCTCGGCGAGGTCGGCGCCATGGCGCCAATCGCTCGGGATGAAGTCGACGTCGAGCTTGAACTTGTCGGCGATGCCGCGCCACAGCACGGCGAACTGGCCGGTCTCGCACATCAGGAGCTTGTCGCCGGGTGCGAACACGTTGACCATCGCCGCCTCCCAGGCGCCGGTGCCGGACGAGGGGAAGATGATCACGGGCTGCTTGGTGCGGAATACCCGCTGCATCGAGGCGAGAACCGCAAAACCGAGCTCGGCGAACTCCGGACCACGATGGTCCAGCGTCGGCATGTCCATCGCCCGCAGCACCCGGTCGGGCACGTTGGTCGGTCCTGGAATCTGTAGGAAATGCCTTCCAGTGTGCACGGTCATCGGCGTCCTTCCCGGTCTTTGAAGCTTGTCTCGGCGTTGGCGTCGGTGGGCCCGAATTCGAGGCTCCGGCGAGCCGCTCGCATATCACTATTCGTCGGGCTTGTCCCTCGCCCGGCGGGGTCCGTCAATGCACAAGAAGCAGGGCTCGCTTGCCAAGGGCCGTGACGGGAGGCAAGACGGTGCCGGCGAACAGCGAGAGCGGACCATGGCGGCGGAAGTGGCTGGAAAATCACCGGAATCGGTCCAAACGGACCGCCTGGCCGCACGTCTGGCCCGGGAAATCACCGGCGACGTCCTGTTCGACCCCTTCAGCCGCGGCCGCTACGCCACCGACGCCTCGTTCTACCAGATCGTGCCATCAGGCGTGGTGGTCCCGAAGACCATGGACGAGGCGTTGCTGGCGCTGGCGATCGCCCGCGACGAGGGGCGTAAGGTCACCCCGCGCGGCGGCGGCACCTCGCAATGCGGCCAGACCGTCAATGATGGGCTCGTGGTCGATCTCTCCAAGCATCTCAACCGGATCCTGTCACTCGACGTCGAGGGCCGGACCTGCGTGGTCGAGCCGGGCATCGTGCTCGACGACCTCAACCGCCAGCTCAGGAAGCACGGCCTCTGGTTTCCGGTCGACGTCTCCACGGCCTCCCGCGCCACCATCGGCGGCATGGCCGGGAACAATTCGTGCGGCGGCCGCAGCTTGCGCTACGGCACCATGCGCGACAACACGCTGTCGATGGAGGCTGCGCTCGCCGACGGCACGCTGAGCCGCTTCGGCGAGGTCTCGCGCGATCTCTCCGATGTCGAGGCCGGCGACAGTGCGCGCGCCCTGTTCCGCGACCTGCTCGATCTCGGCGCCCGCGAGGCCGACGAGATTGCCACTCGCTTTCCAAAAGTGCAGCGCCGCGTCGGCGGCTACAATCTCGATGCGCTGGTCCCGCGCAATGCGCGCAACAACATGGCGCATCTCCTGGTCGGCTCGGAGGGCACGCTGGCCTTCACCACCAAGGTCGAGCTGAAGCTGTGGCCCGTGATCCGCAACAAGGCCCTCGGCGTCTGCCATTTCGGCAGCTTTTACGAGGCGATGGATGCTGCCCAGCACCTGGTCAAGCTGAAACCGATTGCGGTCGAGCTGGTCGATCGCACCATGCTCGCGCTCGGGCGCGACATCGCGATGTTCCGCCCCATCATCTCCGCCGCGATCAAGGGCGATCCTGACGCCGTGCTGGTGGTCGAGTTTGCCGAAGAAGACCAGGCGGATAACCTCGTGCGCCTCAAGCAGCTCGGCGAGCTGATGAGCGATCTCGGCTTCGGCTGGAACAACGAGACGCGCAAATGGGGCGGCGTGGTCGAGATCATTGAGCCGGCGCTGCAGAGCGGCATTGCCGATTTCCGCGCTGCTGGCCTCAACGTCATGATGTCGATGAAGCAGGAGGGCAAGCCGGTCTCGTTCGTCGAGGACTGCGCCGTGCCGCTGCCGCATCTTGCCGACTACACCGCGCGACTGAACGAGGTGTTTGCCAGGCACGGCACCAGCGGCACGATGTATGCGCACGCGTCCGAGGGCTGCCTGCACGTCCGTCCGGTGCTGAATTTGAAGCTGGAGAAAGACGTCAAGGCAATGCGCGCCATCGCCGAAGAGGCGTTCGCGCTGGTGCGCGAATACAAGGGCTCGCATTCCGGCGAGCACGGCGACGGCCTGGTGCGTTCGGAATTCCACGAGACGATGTTCGGCGAGCGTCTCGTCGCCGACTTCAGGGAGGTGAAGCAGCGCTTCGACCCCGAGGGCGTCCTCAATCCCGGCAAGATCGTCGATGCGCCCCGGATGGACGACCGCTCGCTGTTCCGCTTCAAGCCCGACTACCGCGTCGGCGAGCTCAAGACCAGGCTCGACTGGTCGGCTTGGCCCGGGGCCGGCGGCGGCTTCCAGGGCGCCGTCGAGATGTGCAACAACAACGGTGCCTGCCGCAAGCTCGAAGGCGGCGTGATGTGCCCGTCCTATCGCGCCACGCGCAACGAGAAGGATGTCACGCGAGGGCGCGCCAACACGTTGCGGCTCGCGATCTCCGGCCAGCTCGGCGAGGGCGCGCTTTCTTCCGATGAAATGATGGAGACGCTCAAGCTCTGCGTTTCTTGCAAGGCCTGCCGCCACGAGTGCCCGACTGGCGTCGACATGGCCAAGATGAAGATCGAAGTGCTCGCCGCGCGCGCCGCCTCCCACGGCCTGACGCTGCGCGACCGGCTGGTCGGCTATCTGCCGCGCTATGCCGGCCTTGCCTCGCGCTTCGCGCCGCTGGCGAATTTGCGCAACCGCAGCCCGCTACTGCGAAAGCTGTTCGAGCGCGTTGCCGGCATCAGCGCGCGCCGCGCCCTGCCCGCCTTCCGCAGCGACGTGTTTGCGCCGCCGGCTGATAGCGTTGGCCCCGAGGGCGGCCGCGAAATCGTGCTGTTCGCCGACACCTTCAATCGCGTCTATGAGCGCGAGAACCTCGACGCCGCGCTGCGCGTGCTGACAACCGGCGGCTATCGTGTGCACCTGCCCAAGCCTTTAGCCGGCAGCCGCCCGCTTTGCTGCGGACGCACGTTCCTCTCCGCCGGTCTCGTCGACGAGGCCAAAGCCGAGCTCCATCGTCTCGTGGCGGCTTTCGCGCCCTTTGCCGCGCGCGGCGTGCCGATCGTCGGCCTCGAGCCGAGCTGCCTGTTGACGCTGCGCGACGAGCTCGCTGCGCTGCGTCAGGACAACGATGCCAAGGCGGTCGGCGCCCATGCGCTGACCTTCGAGGAATTCCTGGTGCGTGAGGCCGAAGCCGGCCGGCTGCAACTGCCGCTCGGCGCGATCGCTGACAAGGCAATGGTGCACGGCCATTGCCATCAAAAATCCTTCGGCGCCTTCAAGCCCGTCGAACAGGTGCTGCGGCTCGTCCCTGGCCTGAAGGTCGAGACCATCGAGTCGAGCTGTTGCGGCATGGCCGGGGCATTCGGGTATGGTGCCGACACCTATGATGCCTCGATCGAGATGGCCGAACTGTCGCTGCTGCCGGCTGTGCGGCGTGCGGACCAGACTGCGCTCATCGTTGCCGACGGCACCTCCTGCCGGCACCAGATTCATGACGGCGCCCAGCGCGACGCGCTTCACGTCGCGCGCGTGCTGGCGATGAGCCTCGACCGCGCCAAGTCCAATCCCACGTCTCTCGCTGAAAAGGAAACCAGTCATGGCTGACCTCACCCTCGATACCGCCCGCAAGATCCTCGACGCCGCCTTCGTGAAGGCCGGCGAGCTCAAGTTGAAACCGCTGGTCGTCGCCATCCTCGACGCCCGCGGCGTGCTCAAGCTCGCGGCCGCGCAGGACGGCACCAGCCTGATGCGCGCCGAGATCGCGCATGGAAAGGCCTATGGCGCGCTCGCCATGGGCGTGGGCTCGCGCGCCCTGTTCCAGCGCGCGCAGGAGCAGGCCTATTTCATCGATGCCGTGAACACCATGGCCAGAGGCGCCCTGGTGCCGGTGCCCGGCGGCGTGCTGATCATGGACGGCACCACCCTGCTCGGCGCTGTCGGCGTCTCCGGCGACACCTCCGACAATGACGAGGCCTGCGCAGTGGCCGGTATCCAGGCGGCGGGGCTGAAGGCAAACGCGGGGTAGATGGTCATTCCGGGGAGCGCCACTTGGCGCGAGCCCGGAATCCATTTTCCCGCGTCGCTGGCTGCACGATGGATTCCGGGCTCGCGCTACGCGCGCCCCGGAATGACGGCGGAGGAATGCGGCCTCCGTTGAAATCGAATTGAGGTGGTAAACCCCGCTCTCGTGCAGCTACCTCCCCGTCCAGACCGGCTTGCGCTTTTCGCTGAACGCCTTCAGGCCCTCCTTGGCGTCCTCGGTCATCGCAAGCAGCGCGATCTGGCTTTCGGTGTAGGCGATGCTCTCGTCGAACGACATCGAGGCGATGGCGCGCATGGCGTATTTGCCGCGGCGGATCGCGGTCGGCGATTTGTCGACGATGCGGCCGATCAGCCAGTCGACCTTGGCATCGAGCTCCGCCGCAGGCACGACGTAGTTGAGGAGGCCCGCGGCCTGCGCGGCCTTGACGTCGAAAGGTTCGCCCGTCAGCGCCCATTCGTTGACGAGGCGCGGGGGCGCGATGCTCTGCAACAGGCTCAGCACCTGCATCGGGAACACGCCGACCTTCACCTCCGGCAGACCGAAGATGACGTGATCGGCCGCGACCGCCATGTCGGTCATGCACAAAAGGCCCATGCCGCCGGCCATGCAGACGCCGCCGACCCGCGCAATCGCCGGTTTTGTGGCGTTCTGTGACAAACGTAACAGATCGGCATAGTCGACATTTGGTTTGGAATGATCCATCGCGAAAGCCGCGCCGGAATTCTGCAAGTCGGCGCCCGCGCAAAACGCCTTGTCGCCCGCGCCCGTCAGCACGATGACGCGGACGTCCTTGTCGTCGTGCGCGTCGCGATAGCCTTTGGTGATGCCGGCGATGACCTCGCCGTTCAACGCGTTGCGTTTCTCCGGCCGGTTGATGGTGATCCAGAACGCCTGGCCGCGCTTCTCAGTGATGATTGCCGTGGTGTCGGTCATGGTGGGTTCGCTTCCTTGTGTTCCGTTTTGCGGCCATTTGCGGCAGGACGGCCGGCGCGCGCAAGGGCAATCTGCAACGCCATGTCACCATAGCGTGTGGGCACAAATTCGCACGGCGATTGAATTAGCGGTGACGGCCGCTATCCTGGCTGGAGATTTTGATCACCGATGAGCCATTTCATGCGCGCCGCGATGACGATGTTGCTGGCAGGCCTGCTCGCGCTGAGCGCAGGATCCGCAAGCCGCGCGGCCGACGCCGCCAAGCTCGCGCTGGTGATCGGCAACGCAAGATACCCCGACAACGAAGCGGTGCTGAGCGAGGTCGCCAACGATGTCCAGGACGTCGCCGAGGAATTGAAGCGCGGCGGCTTCGTCGTCGATCGCCAGAGCAATCTCACGGCCGACGCCATGCGGCAGGTGCTGGATCGCTTCTATGCTCGCATCGAACGCGGCACCGTGGCGTTGATCTTCTTCGACGGTTTTGCCATCCAGTCCAACCGGCAGACCTACTTGCTTCCGGTCGACGCGCAGATCTGGACCGAGCCGGATGTGGCGCGCGACGGCTTCAGCCTCGACACCATTCTCGCCGAGATGAACACGCGCGGCGCTGCGATCAAGATCGCGTTGATCGATGCCTCACGCCGCAACCCGTTCGAACGGCGCTTCCGCCGCTATTCGGCGGGCCTTGCGCCGGCGATCGCGCCGAGCAATTCGCTCGTGCTCTACTCCGCAGCGCTCGGCGCGGTCGCCGCCGGGGGCAAGGCCGATCACGGCCTGTTCGTCGCCGAGTTGCTCCGCGAGATGCGCGCGCCGAATATCAGCGCCGAGCAGGCTTTGACCAACACCAAGAACGGCGTGGTCGCCGCCACCAAACGGGAACAGGTGCCGTGGCTGTCATCCTCGCTGACCACGGAATTCTCGTTCGCAGGTTCGGTGGCGCAGCCGGCCGACAACAAGGCCGCCGAGCCGGCGAAGCCGGAGCCGCAGAAGCCGGTCTGCGACGCGCCGCAACCAGAGCCTGCTCTGAACGCCGGCGATCTCGCCAGGGATCCGGTCATCGCCGATCTCAGCCGCAAGGTCGCATCGAACGCCAATGACGTCGCCTCGCGATACAAGCGCGGCCAGGTCTATGCGATCAAGCGCGCCTACGCGCTCGCCATGCAGGATTTCGACGTCGTGATCCGCAAGGATCCCAGGGATGGCGAGGCGCTCAACAACCGCTGCTGGACACGCGCTGCCACCGGCGATCTGCAGGGCGCGCTGGCCGACTGCAATCTGGCGCTCCAGATCAATCCCGGATTGAGCGATGCGCTCGACAGCCGCGGGCTCGTCAACCTCAAGCTCGGCCGGACCAATGAGGCGATCAAGGACTACAACGACGCGATCCAGCGCAACCCGCGCTCGTCGTCGTCGCTGTTCGGCCGCGGCATCGCCACGCGCAAGAGCGGCGGCGACGGTGCCATCGATATCGCTCAGGCGAAGTCGATGAACCCTGATATCGCGAAGGAGTTCGCGGGCTATGGCGTCACGGAGTGCGTGCCCTGAGCTGCAGAGGCTTTCCTGATCCAGACCTTGTTGTCATGGAATGCGGCCCCGCCGATCGGCGCGACGGCTTCGGCTCCCGTCAGCATGTTGATGCCACGCCCGCCGATATGGTTCTTATTGGGATGAACGGATTCCGCGATCAGGACTCCGCGCCGCACGCCGTCAAACAGCGTCGCGACCAGCGTGGTCTCGCCACGGGTATTGCCGAGCGTCACCGCATCGCCGTTGGCGATGTCGAGCGCGGCCGCATCCAGCGGATGGATCATCACACTCGCCTTGCCCTCGCGCGCCTGCGAGGACGGCGTCTCGTTGAAGGTGGTGTTGAGGAAGCTGCGCGAGGGGCTGGTCGCTAGCCGGAACGGATGGGCCTGGTCGGAATGCTCGATCACCGCCCAATGGTCCGGCAGATCAGGCATCTTGTCGAAATCGCCCATGGTCACGCCGAACGGCGGATGGGCCCAGTCCGCCCTGAAATGGAATTTCCCGTCGGCATGGGCAAAGCCATCGAGATAATGCGAGGTGCGGAAGTCCGGCTGCAGGTCGCGCCAGAGGTCGGCTTCGAGGCCGGCAATGTCGCCGTGATTGCTGAGCTTCAGCGTCGCGTCGATCAATTCGCGCGGCGTCATCTCGAAACCCGGATGCCTGGCACCGAGCCGCGGCGCCAGTCCCTGCAGCACCTGATGGTTGGAGCGGCATTCGCCGGGCGGGTCGATCAGCTTCGGCCCGACCGAGATATGTTGATGGCCGCCGCCGTAATAGAGATCGTCGTGTTCCATGAACATGGTCGCCGGCAGCACGATGTCCGCCATCAGCGCCGTCTCGGTCATGAACTGCTCATGCACTGCGACGAACAGGTCCTCGCGCGCAAAACCCTCGCGCACCAGCGCCTGCTCCGGCGCCACCGTCATCGGGTTGGTGTTCTGGATCAGCATCGCCTTGACCGGGCCCTTGCCGCGCAGGGCTTCGGCATCGCCGGTGAGGATGCGACCAATCTTGGACTGGTCGAGCGCGCGCACATTTGGGTCGATGGCATCGTGGCCTTCGATGATGGATTCGTTGAAATGCCACAGGGCGTAATTGTTGAAGAAGGCGCCGCCGCCTTCATGCTGCCAGGCGCCGGTCACCGCGGGAATGCAATTGGCCGCGTGCATCTGCGTGGCGCCATTGCGGCTGCGCGTGAAGCCGTAGCCGAAGCGGAAGAAGGTGCGCTTGGTCTCGCCAACCGCTTTCGCAAACGCTTCGATTTCCGCCACCGGGACGCCGCAAATCGCAGACGCCCATTCCGGTGTGCGCGTCTTCAGGTGCGCCTCGAGCTCGGCAGGGCAATCGGTGTATTCGTCCATATAGGCGCGGTCGGCATAGCCGTCGCGGAACAGGACGTGCATGACGCCGCAGGCAAAGGCACCGTCGGTGCCGGGCCGCAGGATGATCTTGATATCAGCCTGCTTCATGGTCTCGTTGTCGTAGATGTCGACCGCGGCAATCTTCGCGCCGCGCTCCTTGCGGGCGCGGGAAGCGTGCGTCATCACGTTGACCTGGGTGTTGACCGGATTGGTGCCCCAGATCACGACGAGGTCGGAGAGCGCCATCTCGCGCGGATCGACGCCGGCGATCTTGCCGGTGCCGATGGCATAGCCGATGCGCGCGACATTGGCGCAGATGGTCTGATAGAAGCGGGAGTATTTTTTGACGTGCGTGAGACGGTTGAGGCCGTCGCGCATCACCAGGCCCATCGTGCCGGCATAGTAATAGGGCCAGATCGATTCTGCGCCGAACTCGCGCTCGGCTGCATTGAAGCGATGGCCGATCTCGTCCAGCGCCTCGTCCCAGGAGATCCGCACGAATTGACCTGAACCCTTCGGCCCGGTGCGGCGCATCGGAAACATCACCCGCTCGGGGTGATGGATGCGCTCGGCGTAGCGCGCGACCTTGGCGCAGACGACGCCAGCGGTATAGGTCTGCCGCTTCGAACCACGGACGCGGCCGATGCTGCGGCCGTCGACCACCTCGACATCGAGAGCGCATGCCGAGGGGCAATCATGCGGGCAGGTCGAATGGCGGATTTCGATCTTGGCGTGCTGGTTCATGGCAGATTGGTAACACCAAAATACCAGCCAGCCGAGCGCATTTATCCGGCACTGCCATGCGATTTGCTCAAGCCGTGCCCGTTGCAAGGTCTTGTCGCAACTGCGAAATGCAGCCGGAACACCGAACGAGGCGCGGCTTTCGTGCGCCGATCGACCTATTTGTGCAGCTGGGTGAGACCGGTCGGCGGGCCGTCGACCGCGGTCCAGCCGCCATCGACGAACAGAGTGCTGCCGCTGACATAGCTCGCGGCGTCCGAGGCGAGATAGGCCACGGCGGTGGCGACCTCATCGGCGCTGCTCCAGCGGTTGAACACGGTGTGGCCGGCGTAGAGATTGTAGATGTCGGGGCGCTGCTTGAAAGGGCCAGTCAGCGCGGTCTCGGCGATGCTCGGCGCGATCGCGTTGACGCGCACGCCGGCGTGGCCGACCTCGGAGGCAAAGCCCTTGACCAGCAGGCCGATGGCGGCCTTGGTCGAGCCGTAGACACCAAGGCCCGGCTCGATGGTCACCGCGCGCACCGAGGAGCAGGCGATGATGCTGCCGCCCTTCTGCTTGACCATGATGCGGCCGAACGCCTGGAAGAACCAGACGGTGCCTTTGACGTTCAGGTTGAGGACGCGGTCGAGATCCTCCTCGGTGTAGTCGAGGATGATCTTGCGGATGTTGAGCCCGGGCGTCGTCACGGCGATGTCGAGCCGCGGAAATTTCTGCATCACGATTCTGGCGAGCGCGTTGACGTCCGCAGCGCTTGCGGCGTCGCACGCTGCTGCCTCCGCCCAGCCGCCCTTGTCGCGAATACCTGCGGCCGTCGCTTCCGCAGCGTCAAGCGCGCGATCGGCGCAAACGACACGGGCCCCTAACCCGGCGAGGGCCTCGGCCGACGACTTGCCGATGCCGGATGCGGCACCGAGGACGACTGCCGTCTTGCCGGTGAGATCGAAGAGCTTGCGATAGTCCGTCACTGATAGTGTCTCCCTGGTGCTGCTAGCCCTTGTAGCCCATCAACAGGCGAGGCAGCCACAGCGAGAATGCAGGGACGTAGGTCACGAACATCAGTGCTGCGATCAGCGCGGCATAGAACGGCAGGATGGTGCGCATCACCGCACCCACCGAGATGCCGCCGATGGCGCAGCCCACGAACTGCGTGGTTCCGACCGGCGGGGTGTTGAGTCCAAGCGCGCAGTTGATCAGCATCAGCATGCCGAACTGCACCGGGTCCATGCCCGCCTTCATCGCGATCGGCAGAAAGATCGGAGTGCAGATCAGAATGGTCGCCGCCATGTCCATGAACGTGCCGAGCACGAACAGGATGACGTTGATGAGCAGGAAGATGACCCAGGGTTGCGTCGACACCTTGCTCATCATCTCGCCGGCCAGGTCGGCCACCTCGTAGAGTCCCATCAGGTACTGGAACATGGTGGAGACCCCGATCAGCAGCAGCACCACGCCCGTCGTCTTCACGGCCTTGGCCGCGGCACGCAGGAAGTTGCCCCAGGTCATGGTGCGGTAGATGAAGAAGGTCAGCAGGATCGTGTAGGTGACCGCGATGGCCGCAGATTCGGTTGCCGTGAAGACGCCGGACAGGATGCCGGCCAAGATGATGCCGACGATCAGAAGACCCGGCAGCGCGGCCGCGAGCGAGCGGAACACCTCGGCCCAGCCCGGGAACTTGCCGGCCGGATAGCCGCGCTTCACCGCGACAGCGTAGGCGGCCACGAGCATGCAGACCATCAGCACGATCGCCGGCAGGAGGCCGGCGGCGATCAGCGCGCCGATCGAGACCTTGCCGCCGGCGGCCAGGGCATAGATGATCATGTTGTGGCTGGTCGGCATCAAAGCTCCGACCAGCGAGGCGTGGGTGGTGACGTTGACGGCGTAGTCGGTGTCGAAACCCTCTTTCTTCATCATCGGGATCATCACCGCGCCCATGGCGGACACGTCGGCCACGGGCGATCCGGAGACGCCGCCGAACAGCGTGCAGGCGACCACGTTCGACATGCCGAGCCCGCCGCGGATGTGCCCGACGAGATTCTTGGCGAGTTGCACGATCTTGTCGGCAACACCGCCATGCAGCATCAGCTCACCGCTGAACACGAAGAACGGAATGGCAAGGAAGGAGAAGATGTTCATTCCCGACATCATCTGCTGGAAGATGACCGCGACGGGCAGGCCTTCGTAGAGAATAGTGCAGATCGCCGAGAGGCCGATGGCGAAGGCGACGGGAACGCCAAGAACGAGGAAGCCGAAGAAGGTGGCGCCGAGGATCATCAGTTCCATGAGGGGACGACCTCTTCGCCGCGCAAGAGAGCCATGATGTGCTCGATGGAAAAGGAAACGATCAGGAGACCGGAGGCGATGAGCGGCACGTAGCGGATCACCTCGGGCAGGCCGAGATTGGGGATCTTCACGGTGCCGACCGAAGACCCGAGGATCCAGCCGTTATAGGCCATCGCAATGCCGAACACGGCCACCAGGACGTGGATCACGAGCTCGATCTTCTCCCGCATATGATCCGGAAGCATGACCAGCAGACTATCCATGCCGATGTGTCCGGCATCGCGCACGCCGACCGCGGCCCCGATCAGCGTGACATAGAGGATCAGAACCAGTGCAAGGTTCTCCGTCCAGGTCGGGCTGGAATTGAGAACGTAGCGCCCGAACACCTGATAGAACACGATGGTGACGATGACGAGCAGGCCGGCCACGGACAGATACATGCCGATGCGAGCAATTGGAGCGTTGATCCGTGACAGCAAGCCGGTGGACGGTCGTCCGACCGCCTCATGCTCATGATCTGCGACGTGTGGGTCTGTCATCCCGCGCCTCCCCGCCTGGGTCCGGTGTCGCGGGTCGGCGACTCCGGACCCGACGCCGTTGTGCTTACTTCGAGTCCTGGATGCGCTTGACGAGGCCCTGCAGCTTCTCGTCGCCGGCGAACTTCTGGTACACCGGCTTCATCGCATCGACGAACTCCTGCTTGTTGGCGATTGTCACGACCTGGACGCCAGCCGCCTCGACCGTCTTGCGCGAGGCCTGCTCACGCTCGTCCCAGAGCTTGCGCATGACGGGCACCGATTCCTTGGCTGCCTTGCGGACCATCGCCTGGTCTTCCTTGCTCAGCGTGTCCCAGACCTTCTTCGACATCACGAGAACTTCGGGCGCCAGGGAGTGCTCGGTGATGTTGTAGAACTTGGCGGCCTCGAAGTGGCGCGAGGACTCATAGGAGGGCCAGTTATTCTCGGCAGCGTCGACAAGCCCGGTCTTGAGCGCGGTATAGACTTCGCCATATGGCATCGGCGTCGGATTGGCACCGAGGCTCTGGATCATGCCGACCCACAGGTCGGATTGCTGGACGCGGATCTTCAGACCCTTGAGGTCGGCGAGGGACTTGACCGGTGCCTTGACGGTGTAGATGGAGCGGGCGCCGCTGTCGTAATAGGCAAGGCCGACCAGGCCGGCGGGCGCCATCGCCGCCAGGATCTCGTCGCCGATCGGCCCGTCGAGGACGGTGCGCATGTGCTGCGTGTCGCGGAACACGAAGGGCAGGCACAGCGCGATGGTCTCGGGCACGAAATTGTTCAGCGGCGAGGCGTTGATCCGCATCATATCGAGCGCGCCGATCTTGAGTTGCTCGATGGTGTCCTTTTCGGAGCCCAGGGCACCGTTCGGAAACACCTTGACGCCGAGCTTGCCGCCGCTCGCCGCCGCGAGCTGCTTGCCCATGAACTTGACGGCCTCGACGGTCGGATAGTCTGCCGGATGGACGTCGGCCGAGCGGAAATCGCGTGCGGTCGCCAAAGGCGCCGAGAGCGCCAGCGCAACGGCTGTGATGATACCGGTGAGTGTCTTCATCTGGGCTTCCTCCGGGGTTGATTATTTCGTTGTCGGGCAGGCTGCGGGCCGCCTTGGGTCGCTCCACTTCAGGCGTGAAGTCAAGCACCAAGTCGTCCCTAGGGCGGACGGCATTCTCTGTCCAACCCAATTCCAGCATCGATCAATGCAAGAGTTGCATCGATCAATTTCTGACGCAATTCGCTTTATGGCGGGTACGGCTGGTGTCCATCGTCGCCGCCACGTGACTTGACGCCGGCAACAGGGGCCCCTCAAGATATTCGAAACAGCGGACCATGTTGAGGGAATGCCCATGCCGCGGAAGCTGATCGATATCTCGGTGCCGCTGCGAAACGACGTGACGGCCGATCCGCCGGGCAACCATCCGACGATCCAGTATATCGATCACCAGCAAGGCCTGCCCCGGATGCTGCAGTTCTTCGATGGTCTCGAGGCGCAGGATCTGCCGGACGGACAGGGCTGGGCCGTCGAACAGGTCTCGCTTTCGACCCATAACGGCACGCATCTCGATGCGCCCTGGCATTTCCATCCGACCATGAACCGCGGCGAGCGGTCATGGACCATCGACGAAGTCCCGCTGGAATGGTGCTTTCAGCCCGGCGTGAAGCTCGACTTCCGGCATCTGCCTGACGGCTATGTGGCGAGCGCCGACGACGTCGAGAACGAACTGAAGCGCATCGGACACACGCTGTCGCCGCTGGAGATCGTCGTCGTCAACACCAGCGCCGGGGCCAAATTCGGCCAAGCCGAATACGTCAATTCCGGCTGCGGCATGGGTTATGCGGCCACCATGTACCTGCTCGAACGCGGCGTTCGCCTGACCGGCACCGACGGCTGGAGCTGGGACGCGCCGTTCGTCTACACCGCGAGGAAATACGCCGAGACAAAGGATGCCGGCCTGATCTGGGAAGGCCACAAGGCCGGACGGCACATCGGCTATTGCCATCTCGAGAAGCTGCACAATCTCGATCAACTGCCCTCGACCGGGTTCACGGTCTCATGCTTCCCGGTGAAGATCGAACGCGCCTCCGCGGGCTGGACCCGCGCGGTCGCCATTATCGACGATCAGGCCTGAGGCATCACTCGCCGTTGAGGCCGCTCTCGGCGAGTTCGCGCAGCGCATCCGTATCCAGCACGACGATGGCGCCGTGCTCGAGGCGAACCCAGTTGCGGCCGGCCCATGCGCGCAATTGCTTGTTGATGCTCTCGCGCGTCATTCCCACCATCTCGCTGATCTCCTGCTGCGTGATGGCCAGTGTGCCGCTGCCGGAGTCGAACTTGCGCTCCTCCGTGAGACCGAGCAGCGCGCTGGCGAGCCGCCCCGGCAGGTTCTGGAGAATGACCTGCTCGACCTGCTGGCTGGTCCAGCGCAGCCGCGCACAGAGCAGCTCGATGAACTTCATCGCCAGAGCCGGCTGGCTTTTCACGAACGGCAGGAAGTCCCGGCGGTCGATGATATAGAGCTCGCAATTGGTGTTGGCGGTGGCGTCGGCGGACCTGGGCGCGCCGTCGAGCACCGCGATCTCGCCGAAGATTTCCCCGGGACCGATCAGATTGAGAATGGCGTTCCGCCCATCTGGCGACGAGGAGGAGATCTTCACGGTCCCCGAGATCACCGCGAACAGATTGTTGCCTGGATCGCCCTTGGCGGCGATCGTCGCTCCGCGCTTCACGGTGGTGTGCTTGGCGTAGCGGCAGAGTTGATCGAGAGCCTCCGGCTCCAGATCCGCGAAGATCGGGTGCTTGCGCAGGACCGATAGTTTGTTGCCCGCCGACTGTCGGGGGTCGCCGGTCTTGTCCTGAGGCACGCCGCGGGGCTCCTAAGACTACGAGGCACTGAGGTTCCTGCGTAGTCAACGTTATCAGGCTTTTCAACCGGAAAGCACGCGCGCGGTTTGAGGCAAATGCCGCGAAAAAGCCGCGGTCATGCCGGAAGTCCACATCCGAAGGATGCGTCGATGCGTTTTAATTGATGCAGAGTTGCAGGCCGCGCAACGCGCGATTGCGTTGAGACGCTGGCCTAAGCCAGCCGGACGAGCGTCGGCCGCTGGCTCGTCTGAGCGGACGAAGACTTCAGGCGCTTCAGCGCTTGGAATCCGGATCGAGCCGGCCGGCGCTGGTTTGCCGGTCCGCCCAAGCCAGAGCTGCGGCGAATGCGACGAAGATCGCGACGACGACAATGGACATCAACAATGCGTCAGCGGGCATCATGCTCCTCCCTGATGGTTGCGCCATTATTTGCCGCGGCCGGCCGGCGTCATTGATTGAGATCAAAAAAGGATCAGGGCGCCGCGGACGGACCGTCAGGCTGCGGCCAGCGCTTCGGCGCGCGCAGGATCGAGCAGGCTGATGCCGCCGTGAATGATCTCGATCACGCCGTGACGCTCCAGCTTGGTGAAGGTGCGACTGACGGTTTCGATGGTCAGGCCGAGATAGTCGGCGATGTCCTGACGGCTCATCGGAAGCGGGACCGTATCGGACAGCCCATTGTGCGCGACCAGCCGTCCACGCCAGCCGAGCAGAAAGGCTGCGACTTTCTCGTCGGCGGAGCGGCGGCCGAGCAGGACCATATGGTCGCGCGCCTGGCTCAACTCGCGAACGGCCAGCTCGTTGATCCGCCTGAGCAGCTGCGGCCGGTCTTCGATGAAGCGGCCGAACGGCGCTTTGCCGAACTGGCACACGGTGACCGCGCCGATCGCATCGGCAGAAAAATTGTGCCGGCCGGACAAATTCATCCCCAGGAAATCGCCGGGCAAGGCAAAGCCCACGATCTGTCGCCGGCCGTCGGGCAGCAGCTTGTACAGACGCATGACGCCTTCGAGAACGTTGTAGAACGAACTGGTGATGTCCTCCTCGGAGAACACGGTCTCGCCGGAGCCAAAATGAACGCGGCGTCCCAGATGTTCGAACTCCCTGAGCTCGGCCGCATCCAGTGACGAACAAACCGCCGCTCCTCGCACGGCGCAATCGTCGCAGAAGTGCCCGCTCGGCTCAATCGTGACCACGGAAGGCTTCATCCACCGCTCCTCGCGTCGATCCAGCTCCGCCCCCCGGCCGAGCCGGCCACGCATCTGCATTTTACTGCACTGCGCCAAAGCCAGTTGACTCAGATCAAATTCGGGTGGCATCCCCGTCTTATTCTGCATCCAGCGTTCGACAGGATCACTTTCCATGCTGCAAGGCGCCCTGCGTCACGGCCTGATTGGGCTGCTTCTGATTACGCCTGCGCTGGCGGCTCCCACCGCCGAACAGCGCGGCAAGGCCTTTGCGCGGGCCAACTGCGCACGCTGTCACGCGATCGACCGCGTTTCCCGCAGTCCGCTCGAGGGCGCGCCGCCGCTGCGCACCCTGCATCGGTGGTATCCGATCGAGACCCTCGGTGAGGCGCTGGCCGAAGGGATCTACACCGGTCACGCCGACATGCCCGCCTTCGAGCTCAGTCCAGACCAGATCCACGACCTTCTGTCCTACCTGAAGACGCTGCAATAGGCGTCACACCGCCTGCACGGTCCACCCGATCAGCTCCTTGGCGATGCGGGCAAAGGCCGCGTCGAAGGCGGCGACTGAGGCGGCCGGCTCGACCTTGTCGAGCTTTTCGCTGGTCTCGACCAGGCGCGAGGCGACCACCTTGCCGTTCTTGTCGACGATCCGCGCCGACACTCCGATCTCGACCCGTGGCTCACCCTCCGTGGCAATCCGAAAGCGCCGAATGTCGATCAGGAGCTGATAATCCGCCTGGCCGAGGTCGGACGTGCGCAGCGGGGCGTGAGCGATGTCGTAATTCTCGAAGCTGTCGATCAGGCGCGCCTGGAACAATTTCGGAATGCTGTCGGACCAGAGGAAGTCCGCAAAGCCCGGTCTGTCCCCGGCGGGCGCGAACAGCATGCGCTGGGTCTGCAGCATTGCGACCGCGCTCGGCTCGGGAATGGCCAGCGACGCCATGAGCGTCTTGCCGGCCGGACCGAGGTTCTGCGGCGAGTGCAGGTCGTAGGTGACCTTCTGCGCAGGCGTACCGCCGCCGGTCATCTTCTCCAGGCCCGCCAGAATGCCGTCGATCTTGCCGGTGTTGCGCGCCAGCCCATCGGAGAACGTCTTCAGATTGGCTATCGTGTCCTTCAGCGGACCGGAATTGTCCTCGAGGACGGTGTCGACCCGCCGCAGGGCATCGCGCGCGGCCTGGGTCATGCTTTGACCGGCGCCGGCCTCGGCGATCAGGGTCAGGGGCTCGCCGGACTTGGCCATGATCACACCGCCTTCCAGCGTCACCACCGGCACGCCGGTCAGACCCTGGAATTCGAGACCGACCTTGGTGTCGGAACGCACCGGAGTGGCGGTGGCAACCGAGATCGTCGCGTTGACGAAGCGCGGGTTGTCAGGCGCGAGCCCGAGCTGGGTCACCTCCCCGACACGAATACCATTGAACAGCACGCCGGCGCCGACCAGAAGTCCCGGGACCGGCCCCTGGAATTGCACGTGGTAGTTCGTGCGCGGCCCGATGCCGCCGGTGTTGTTCAGCCAATAGACGAAGCCGAACACCGCGAGGATCGCGGCCAGCACGAAACTGCCGATCAGCACGTAGGGAGCGCGGGTTTCCATGTCTCATCTCATCTCGTGTTGCAGCATCTGCGAGCGCTTGCCGTGGAAATAGGCGCGCACCCAGGGATGCTCGGATTGCAGCAATTCGCGCATCGGGCCGATCGCCACGATCTTGCCGTCGGCGAGCGCGGCGACGCGGTCGCAGACCGTGGTCAGGCTCGCAAGGTCGTGAGTGACCATGAACACGGTCAGCCCCAGCGTCTTCTGCAGCGTCTTGATCAGCGCGTCGAAATCGCCCGCGGCGATCGGATCGAGGCCGGATGTCGGCTCATCGAGGAACAGGATCGGCGGATCGAGCGCGAGCGCGCGCGCCAGTGCCACGCGCTTGGTCATGCCGCCGGACAGCTCCGCCGGATATTTGTCCGCGTCCTGGGCGCGCAAGCCCACCATTTCGAGCTTGGCGATCGCAATCTCGTCCATCAGCTCCTGCGACAGGACGAGATTTTCACGCAAGGGAAACTGGACGTTCTGGCGGACCGTCAGCGAGGAGAACAGCGCGCCCTGCTGAAACAGGATGCCCCATGTCGTGGCTGCGCCGCGGCCGTGACCACCGGTGGGTTGTCCCATGACTTCGATGGCCCCGCCCTGGCGCGGAATGAGGCCAATGATGGTCCGCATCAGCACCGATTTGCCGCCGCCGGACGCCCCCACCAGCCCCAGGATCTCGCCCCGGCGGACGTCGAGCGACAGATGGTCGAGCACGATCTGGCGGCCGAAGCCGACCACGAGGTCGCGAACGCGGATCGCGAACTGGTCTTGCGATGCATCCATCGTCACATTCCGATCGACGCGAAGAAGATCGCGAACAGGCCGTCGAGCACGATCACCAGGAAGATCGACTTCACCACCGACGTCGTGGTCTGCCGTCCGAGCGACTCCGCGCTGCCCTTGACGCGCAATCCCTCGCTGCAGGCCACGATCCCGATCACCAGCGCCATGAACGGCGCCTTCAGGATGCCCACCTCGAAATGTGTGACTGTGATGGCCTCGTGCAGCCGCGCGATGTAGATCGCCGGCCCCATGTCGCCATAGAACTGCGCGACGAGACCGCCGCCATAGAGCGCGGCAATCGATCCGATGAAGGTGAGAATCGGCAGCGCAATGATGAGGGCCAGAACGCGCGGCAGGATCAGGACTTCGACGGGATCGAGCCCCATGGTCGAGAGCGCGTCGATCTCCTCGCGCATCTTCATCGAGCCGAGCTCGGCGGTGTAGGCGCTTCCCGACCGGCCGGCGACCATGATGGCGACGATCAGCACGCCGAGCTCACGCAGCACCAGGATGCCGACCATGTCGACGGTGTAGGACTCCGCGCCGAATCTGCGGAAATGGAAGAAGCCCTGCTGGGCGATGATGGCGCCGATCAGGAAGGTGATCAGCGCGACGATGGGAATCGCCTGCCACCCGATGCGGTAAAGCTGATACACCAGCGACGTCAACCGCAGCGAACGCGGCCGTCGCAGCACACCGATCACCGCCATGAACAATGCGCCGAGCATCTGGAGGAAGATCGTGACGTCTTCCCGCGCGCCAACCGTAGATTTTCCGAAATCGCCGAGCCTCGCCAGCACCGGATTGGGCGCAGCCGTCGGCGCCGGCGCATTGCGGTTGACCTGACGTACCTCGTCCATCAGCCCACTGAAATGATCGGCGACACCGACGAACTCGGTCGATCTGCCGGATGACGAAGCCCTGCGAGACAGCTTTTCCAGGACCCAGGCCCCGAGCGTGTCGAGCGCGCTGACGCCCGACATGTCCATGGTGACGACGCGCGACCGATCGACGTCGGGTCCCACCGACCGCGACAACGTCTCGAGCGTGACCACATTCGCGGCGGTCCAGGGCCCTTCGGGACGCAAGTTCAGCACGTCGCCGGACGGCGTTGCGAGCAACAGCGGTTCGTGGTTCACGCGTTCCACCTCATCGGGGCAATTGGCCCCCAGTCAGACAGCATTTCTAGGCCAGCATATGGCCGCCGGCTTGACCTGTCTCAAGACCCGGACCACGCCGCGGATTGACGCAAATCAAGCGCGATCGCGCGCGCGGGTCCTAGGCTTGCTCACGTTCAATGGGGATACCAAGTCCATGTTCAACAGTGACGGGATGAGCGAAGAACTGCGGGCGCTGAAGGTCGATGTCACACGCTTGCTGAGCACCGCCGGCGAAGAGATGTTCGAGAGCTCGAAGGATCGCGCCGAGGCGCTCGCCGATCAGATCCGGGCCGCGCTCACCGAACTCGGCGAGACCGTCGACGACGAGCAGGAGCAGCTTCAGGGGCTCATCGCGGAGCGCCCGATCACATCGCTCGCCTCCGCGTTCGCACTCGGCGTGATTGTCGGCTTCATGCTGAGGAGACACTAAGTGAATACCGAGAATGTGGTCAAACATCTGCGCGCGCTGTGGCGCACCGACCGGATCATCGCGGACATCAGGCTGCGCCATCTGTTGATCGGCCTCGGCCTGCGCGCCTTTGCGGCGCTGATCGCGGCGTTCGGGCTTCTGATGTTGGAGCTGTCTGCCTATTTCGCGCTGGTCCAGATCTGGAGTGCGATTGCCGCGGCGGCCATCCTCGGCGCCGTCAATTTTGCCATTGCGGCTGTTCTCTTCGCGATCGCCGGCCGCGCTCCGTCAGGGCGCGACCTCGAACTAGCCAGCGAAATTCACGACACCTCCATCGAGGCTCTCCAGCTCGAAGCGCGAGCCCTCCAGGCCCAGGTGTCGGGCGCCGTGCATCATCCGCTCAGCACGATCGTGCCTGTGCTGGTGCCGTTGATCGCGATCATCGTCAAGAACTTGCGCACAACGGCCAGGAAGTCTGCCGCAACGTCGACTGAAGCGGGCTCCTAGAGCGCGCTCAGAGCTTCAGCTTGACGTCGCAGATATCTGGCTCGGCGGGATCCGGCTTGACCTCGAAGCCGAGGTCCCGGCACATTTCGAGCATTACGATGTTCTCCTTGAGCACGTCGCCCGATATGACCTTCAGACCTTCCGACTTGGCGTAGTCGATGATCAGCTGCATGAGGGCCCAGCCGAGCCCCCTGCCCTTGAGATCGGATCGCAGCAGGATCGCGTATTCGCCGCTCTCGTAGATCGAGTCCGAATGGAGCCGGACCACGCCGACCATTTCGCCGGTGGCCTCGTCGAATGCAATGAAGGCCATCGCGCGCGCATAGTCGAGCTGGGTGAGGCGTGCGATGAACTCGTGGGTAAACTCCTTCATCGGCGCGAAGAAACGCAGGCGAAGGTCGTGCGCCGTGACGTGGCGCAGGAATTCGTGGATGGTCGGCTCGTCCTCGGGACGCAACGGCCGCACGAAGATGCGCCAGTCGTCCTTGACCTTGAGGCGGCGCTCCCATTGCGACGGATAGGCGCGAACGGCGAAATTGGCCGGGCCGGAGCCGACAAACTTCCGTTGCGGCGGCCCGACCGCGACGCGGGCATCCACCGCGGTCACGCCGGTTTCGTCCGCCAGCAGCGGATTGATGTCGAATTCGCGGATCTCGGGAATGTCGGCCGCCATCTGCGCGAGCTTGACCAGCACCATGGCGACGGCATCTGGCTTCACCGCCGGCACGTCCCGATAAGCAGGCAGCAACCGCGACACGCGGGTGCGGTCGATCAGGTCGCGGGCCAGTTGCAAATCGAGCGGCGGCAGCGCAAGCGCCTTGTCGTTGATGATCTCGACCGCGGTGCCACCACGGCCGAAGACGACCACGGTGCCGAAAGTCGGATCGTCGGCGAGGCCCAGGATGAGTTCGCGCGCCTTCGCCTTGACGACCATCGCCTGGACGATGACGCCGCCAATGCGGGCCTCGGGCCGCAGCTTTCTCGCCCGGGCGAGAATGTCGGACGTGGCCGCTCGCACGGCCTCGGGCGTCGTCAGATTGAGAACGACACCGCCGACATCGGATTTGTGGATGATGTCCCGCGACATGATCTTCAGCACCACGGTGCCGCCCTGTGCAAAGATCTCCTTTGCGTAGCTCACCGCCTGCTCGACATCGGCTGCCGCATAGGTCGGGACCATCGCGATGTCGTAGGCTTCGAGCAGGTTCTTGATCTCGACAGGCTCGAGCCATTCGCGGCCGTCCGCAATCGCGGCGATGACGATCTGCCTCGCTTCCCGGGCGTCCGGAACGAACGTATCAGGCATCGCGGGAGGAACCTGGCTCAGCTCCTCTACCACTTCGCGGTGTCGGACCAGATGCATGAAGCCGCGCACGGCGTCGTCTTCGGTCGGGTAGTTCGGCATACCGGCGCCGGAAAGCGCCTGAATGATGTGCTGATCGGCTCCAACCCAGGCCGCCAATACGGGCTTCGCCCAGCGACGATGCTCCTCGCGATATTTTCCGACAAGGTTCGTCACGGTCGTCGCGATGTCGGCCGCCGAGGCAATCGCCGTTTGCACGTTGAGGACCAGGACCGCATCATTGTCGCGATCGGCCAGCAGCACCTCCAAAGCCGCCGCGTAGCGCGAGGCGTCGGCGTCGCCCACGATATCGACGGGGTTTGCCCCGGACCAGGTCGGCGGCAGGACCGCGTCGAGCGTCTTGCGCGCCTCAGCCGAGATGGTCGCCGGGATTCCGCCGAGCTCGACCAATCGATCGACGGCGAGGACGCCGATCCCGCCACCGTTGGTCAGAATAGCGAGACGCTTCCCCGCGGGCGATTCGACTCGGCCGAGTGTCTCGGCGCAATCGAACAGCTCACGCAGATCGGAGACCCGCACCACACCCGCCCGGCGGAACGCCGCGTCATACACGGCGTCGGCGCCGGCGAGCGCGCCGGTATGCGTGGCCGCCGCCTTCGCGCCCTGCGCCATGCGGCCGGACTTCACCACGACGACGGGCTTCACGCGCGCGGCGGCACGCGCCGCCGACATGAATTTGCGCGCATCCTTGATGGACTCGATGTAGAGAAGGATCGCGCGCGTCTTGTGATCCATCGCGAAATAGTCGAGCAGATCGGCAAGATCGACGTCGATCTGATCGCCGATCGAGACGATGCCGGAGAAGCCGACGCCGCGCTGCGCAGCCCAGTCCACCATGCCGGCAGCGATCGCGCCCGATTGCGAGATCAGTGCGAGGCTGCCCGCCCCCGGCATATGCGCCGCAAAGCTAGCATTGAGGCTGACCCCCGGCATCATGATGCCAAGACAGTTCGGTCCGATCAGCCGCATGCCGTATTTGCGGGCCGCGGTGATCGCAGCCTCGTACAGAGATCCCGGTCCATGGCCAAGCCCGGCCGAAACGATCAATGCGCCCGCCGAGCCGCGACGCCCGGCCTGGTCGATGATGGCGGGAATCTCGCGCGCTGGCGCCGTGATGACCACGAGCTCGGGCACGAAGTCCAACCGGTCCAGACTCTTCACCGCGGCGACGCCGCCGATTTCGGCATGGCGCGGATTGACGAGGCCGAACCGTCCCTTGAATTCGGCCTTGTGAATGTTCTCCAGGACAGCGCGTCCGACGGAGGCCGGACGGGCGCTCGCACCGACGAGCGCGACTGAACGCGGCGCCAGCAGATGGTTCAGACGATAGGTTGACATGAAAGCAAGCGAGCCCGGTCAGCGACGGTTCGATGGTTGACGATCAGGCTGGAGAATAACGAGCCTAGTGTGAGATCATAACCCAGCATGGTGGCTGGCCAATGACGGTCTTTGTCACACCGCCCCACACGATCTCGTTCAAGCGCGAATGATGATAGGCGCCCATCACGATCGCATCCATTCCATGGGAATTCGCCCAGTTTCCCAAGATCTTGCCGATCGACCTGCCGCTGCCTCTAGCCGTTTCGAAGGAGGCGTGGACGCCGTGTTCCCTCAGATGATCGACGAGAGCGGCTCCGGATTGCACGACCGCTTCGGTCTTGTCATCCGTAACCGTCACCACGCGGACCGAGGCGGCCACCTGCAGGAGCGGCAGTGCATCGCCGACCGCCCGCGCCGCACGTGCGGAGTGATCCCAGGCGATCATGACGTTCTCGAATTCCGGCCGAAGTTCGTCCGCGTGATGTTCCGGACAGAGCAGAAGCGGTCGGCCGGATTCGAACAGGAAGGTTTCGACAATGGTCTCCGTTCGACTGTCGTGCGGCTTCACCGGAACCAGTGTGAGATCGCTGAAACGGGCGTGTTCCGCCAGGATCGCCGGAATCTGGTCCGCCGGCGCCTTGCCCGTTCGGCTCTGGGCGCGAATATTGGCGCAGGACGCCGCATTGGTGAATGCGTTCAGGAGCCGCTGCGCGTCGCTCGCCTCGCGCGAACTGCCGGCCTCGACGGCCTCGCGATCGTAGGGCAGCATCACCTTTGGCCGCTCGTAAACCTCTTCCTCAAGCGCCAGCGCGGTGATCCTGGCGCCGAGGTCGGCGGCGACGGCCACGCACTTCTCTATCGCAGCCAAGGATGGCCCGCGCGGCTGACCGACAAGCGGCAGAAAGACATCCTTGATGGGCATCGGATTCTCCTTGGCCCGCCACAATAAGCCGGCTTTCATCGAGACGCTTGATCCTCGTCAAGCCAAGGGAACTCGGTCCGGTGGTTCGCGGCGGGCGTTGATCGACGTCAAGGACTGGCCGCGATCCGCTCGTAGGGATTTGATCGTCGGGCGGACCGCCTCCCGACGCATCTGGATGTGCCAGACATGACAGACGATTCTGCGACCCAGGACCGGATCTTCGTGGCGCTCACCAATTCCGCTGAGCATCCGAACGTCAAGCGGATCGACACGCATGCGGCTTCGGTCCTTCTCGACGGCAGGCGTGCGCTGAAGATCAAGCGCGCCGTGCAGTTTCCGTTCCTCGATTATTCGACGCTCGAGAAGCGGAAGGCAGCCTGCGAAGAGGAGATCCGGATCAACCGGCCGCTGGCGCCGCAGATATACCATCGCGTCGTCGCGATCACCGAGGAGCCGGACGGATCGTTCAAGGTCGACGGCCCCGGCCGTCCGGTCGAGTATGCGGTCGACATGTCGCGCTTCGACGAAAACCGCACGCTGGATCATCTGGCAAGGGCTGGCCCGCTGGATGCCGCTCTTGCCTCGGCCGCTGCTGACGCGATCGTAGATTCGCACGCCGCGGCGGCCCGCGCCGGGAGCGAGGCATGGATCTCCTCCATCCCGGCCCTGATCGACGGCAACAGTCACGGCCTGCGAGCCGGCGGCCATTTCGACGCGGGGGACATCGAAAAGCTCGGCCAGGCCTCGCACGAGGCATTTCTGCGCGTTCGTCCCCTGCTCGAGGAGCGCGGCCGGAAGGGCTTCGTGCGCCGCTGCCATGGCGATCTGCATCTCGCAAACATCGTTCTGATCGAGGACGGGCCCGTGCTGTTCGACGCCATCGAATTCGATGCGCAGATGGCAACCGTCGACGTGCTCTACGATCTCGCATTCACGCTGATGGACCTGCTGCACCACGATCAGCCAGGTGCGGCCAACATCGTCCTGAACCGCTATCTCGCAGCGACGCCGGCCGACAATCTCGATGCGCTCTCGGCCCTGCCGCTTTTCATGTCCGTCCGGGCAGCGATCCGCGCACAAGTGGCCCTGGCGCGGCTGAAGCCCGCGCATCCCGATGACCCCGGCATCCTTGGCGAGGCAAGACGCTATTTTGACCTCGCGGGGGCGCTGATCCATCCCGCCGCACCGCGCCTGATTGCGGTCGGCGGCCTGTCGGGCACCGGCAAGACGGTTCTGGCGCAAGCGCTCGCACCCGTCGTCGCGCCGTCCCCCGGGGCCGTCGTGCTGCGCAGCGACCTCGTTCGCAAGCAGATGTTCGGGGTCGAGGATACGCACCGCCTTCCGCCCTCCGCTTACACGCCGGAACACGCGGCGCGCGTCTACGATACGCTGGCTCAGCGCGCCCGGAGGGTGCTGGCGCAAGGCCATTCGGCGATCATCGACGGCGTGTTCGCCCGCGAGGACGAACGGGACGCGATCGCCGCGCTGGCACGCGACCGCAACGTGCCGCTGAACGGCCTGTTCCTCGTTGCCGATCTCGCGACCCGGCAGATGCGGATCGGAAGCCGCCGGGGAGACGCATCCGACGCCACGGAAGAGGTTGCCGCGCTGCAGGAGCAATATAGTATCGGCCATGTTGGCTGGGCGACCATCGATGCATCCGGGACACAGGAGCAAACGCTCCAGAGCTGTCGGGACGCGATCGCTGAGGGGCAATAGGGCAAGCTGATTGACGCGGGCAAGGATGTCGCGACCCACCAAGAGCTCGACGGCGGCCAAGCATGCCAAGCCGGCGACGCGGCGCAATGCCCTGCCCGCGCGCCTCAGCCCCGGCATGGCCTGCGACACCGCCTTCCGGATCATCGCGCGCCGTCACCTCGACGCCGTCCTCGCTCAGCATGACGGCACCTGCCGCGGCGATCCCGACGCGCTGCACCAGATCCGAATCGCGTTGACACACCTGCGCACCGCCATCCGCTTCTTCTCCCCGATGGTCGACGACGCTGTGCGCCCGAATGTCTGGGCCGAACTGAAATGGCTCAACGGCCAGCTCGGCATGGTGCGGGACCTCGACGTGGCGATCGAGCGGGTCGTCGCTGAGAGTGGCGACGAGCTTGCCGTGATCGCCGAGCTTCAGCACTGGGACGAAAAGCGCGCCGAGAGCCACCGCCAGCTGGCGCGCGCGCTGCAATCCGCGCGCTATCGCCGCCTTGTCGAGCAGACCTCGACCTGGATCGAGAGAGGCCCCTGGTCGACCCGGCGCAGCAAGGAAGCCATCCGATTGCGCCGTTGCACGCTCGCTGACCAGGCGACGGAGCGGCTGACCGAATGGGAAACGACGCTGCTCAAGAAAGCGCGAAAGCTCCGCAAGCTCGACGTCGAAAAACGCCACAAACTACGCCTTCTCAACAAGCGGATGACCTATTCGATCGAGTCGCTCCAGGACCTGTTCGCCGGAGAATCGCTGACGAAACAGAAGTCCATCCTCAAGAAGTTGCGCAAGGCGCAACGATCGCTCGGACAATTGAACGACGATGCGCGGGGACAAACGCTGGCGGCGTCGTTGAACGGCGCCGGCCTCGATGCGAGCAATCGCTTCCTCAATCGCAAGCGGGAAAAGAAGCTGTTGCGGACGGCGTCGGCGGCCTATCGGAAACTGAACAAGACCAAGCCCTTCCGCTCCTCGGAGCTCGCGCCGAGCTCCGAGCCGGAGGTCTAGGTGTGAACGTAGTCTCCCGGCGCATCCGGGAGGCCGAGCGCATCTCCAAGCCCGATCTGCGGTGGATCGCAGGGCGCGCCGGACCGCGCCGCCAGCCATTTGGCCCATTCCGGCCACCACGACCCTTCAACGTGCGGGGCCAGCTTCAGCCATTCCTCCGCGCCGACATAGGGCGCATCAGCGGCTTTGGTCAGCACCTGATAGCTATGGCCGGGCTCCTCGGGAGGCGCAACCACACCGGCATTGTGACCGCCGCTGGTCAACAGGAACGTCACGTCTGCATCGACCTGATAGTGGATCTTGTAGACGGATCGCCATGGCGCCACGTGATCGGCGAGCGTGCCGACCACGAACATCGGAGCGTGAATATCGGAGAGCGAAATGCTCCTGCCTCCGACCTGATATCGCCCCCCGGCGAGATCGTTGTCGAGGAACAGTTTTCGTAGATATTCCGAGTGCATGCGATAGGGCAGCCGCGTTGCGTCCGCGTTCCATGCCATCAGATCGCTCGGTCGCGCGCCCTCGCCCATCAGATAGTCGTGTGACAGACGCGACCAGATCAACTCGTTGGAGCGCAGCAGCTGGAAGGCGCCGGCCATCTGCGTCGTGTCGAGATAGCCATGCTGCCACATCATGTCTTCGAGAAAAGCGACTTGGCTCTCGTTGATGAAGAGCGTCAGCTCTCCCGCCTCGGTGAAGTCAGTCTGGGCGGCAAGGAGAGTGACGGTACCGAGGCGGTTATCGCCGTCACGCTCCATTGCAGCGGCGGCGATCGACAGCAATGTGCCGCCCAGACAATAGCCGAGCGCATGGATCTTCCGCCCCGGCATGACCAGGCCGATCAAGTCCAGCGCCGCCATGACGCCCAGCCTGCGATAATCGTCGAAGGCGAGATCACGATCCCTCGCATCCGGATTGCGCCAAGAGATCGCAAACACGGTGAAACCTTGACCGGTCAGATATCCGACCAGCGAGTTCTGCGGCGAAAGATCGAGGATGTAGTATTTCATGATCCAGGCCGGCACGATCAGGATCGGCTCGGGTCGGACCTGCGCGGTGGTCGGAGAGTACTGAATCAGCTCGATCAGTTCGTTGCGGTAGACGACCTTGCCGGGCGACGCGGCCACCGTCTTGCCGACCACAAACTGCGCGTCATCCGCCAACCTCGCGTTGGAGAGCAGGCGCATCAGGTCGCTGCACCAATTCTGCCATCCGAAGACGAAATTTTCGCCGCCACTCTGGAACGCCTTCTCCAGCACCTTCGGATTGGCCGCCGCGAAATTCGACGGCGCCAGCATGTCGAGCATCTGCCGCATCGAGAACTCCACGATGGCTTCGTTGGTGTGCGAGACGCCTCGCACGCCGATCGCGGCATCGCGCCACCAGTGCTCTCCGAGCAGAAATGCCTGAGCCAGCAGATTGAACGGTGGGACCTCCCATTGCGGTCCACTGAAGCGGCGATCCCGGCCCTGCGGCTGGATCACCGACCACGGCTTCTGTCCCGGTGACGCCGTGTGCGCGACCGCTTCCACGAGCCTGCCGGTGTCGCGCACAGCGTTGCGGAAAATCTCCATCTGACGTTGTGGCGCCGCAGCGAGATGCGCCCCCCAATCGAGCCAGGCGAGCGACAGGGCAAGCGGCGAAATTCCGCCGGTGACCCGCGCCAGCATCGCATGGAACGCACGGTCGAGAGGGTATGGTTCTGACGCAGACAGAGGATCGGCGGCGGCCGCCATTCCTGCAAGCTTTTCGGGGCTCACGGTCGAGACTGCGCGACCCGCGGCGGGATCGACGGAGAGAGCCTGCGCCGCCGTTTCTTCGGTCCGGGGAAATATCTGGACGACGCTCATAGCTGAATGCTTCCTGTCGGCTCTGTTCTAATTCCACAGGATATGGCCCCGCTTCGCATCGGGGTTGAGCTGCATCAAATCCGGGCGCTTGTCGCAGTTGCTTAATCAGGATGGGCGGGCTTCGTCCGATTGACCTGCGTCAAACCGCGCCCGGATGCTCCAGCTAGTTTTCGCGCATCGAAATTCGACAAGCCAGCGGAGTTGTCCATGCGCGCCCACCAGATCATGACCCGGTCGGTCATCTCGGTTACCCCCGACACCAGCATCGTCGAGGCGGCAAATATCATGCTGAAACGGCACGTCAGCGGTCTCACGGTGGTCGACGATGCCGGCAAGCTGGTCGGCGTCGTCTCCGAGGGAGATTTCATCCGCCGCAGCGAAATCGGCACCGGGCGCAAGCGCGGTCGCTGGCTGAGGTTCATCCTCGGCCCGGACAAATCGGCCAGCGACTTCGTCCACGAGCACGGCCGCAAAGTCTCGGAGGTGATGACAGAATCGGTCGTGACCATCACCGAGGATACGGCGCTTGCGGAGATCGTCGAGCTCATGGAGCGGAACAACGTCAAGCGGCTTCCGGTAGTGCGCGGCGACAAGGTTGTCGGGATTGTCTCTCGCGCCAATCTGCTTCAGGCGGTGGCGGAGCTCGCACGCGAGGTGCCGGATCCGACGGCGGACGACGACCACATTCGCAGCCGTATCATGGATACCATGGAGAAGAAGGATTGGTGCCCATTCGGGCTGAACGTCATCGTCCGCAACGGCATCGTTCACCTCAGCGGCGTTATCACCGAGGAACGCGCTCGGCAGGCAGCCGTCGTCGCGGCGGAGAATGTCCCTGGCGTGAAGAAGGTGCACGACCATCTCTGCTGGGTCGACACCATTTCGGGCGTTTATCTGAACTCGCCCGAAGACAACGAACTCGCCAAGGCGAGCTGATCGAAGGCGAGCTGATCAAGGCGAAGCTGATCGCAGCAGAGTTCAGCGAGGGATGACGGCGGTGGCCTCAATTTCGACGCGCGCCGCCTTCTCCACAAGCCGAACGACCTGCACCAGCGCCATCGCAGGATAGTGCGCGCCGAAGATGTCGCGGTAGACTCTGCCCAGCTCCTTCAGATTGGCTAGGTACTCGTCCATGTCGACGACGTACCAGGTCAGGCGCACGAGATGCTCGGGCCGGGCTCCGGCCTCGGCAAGGATCGCGGCAATATTGCCCAAGGTCTGATGCACCTGCGCGACGAAGCCATCGGCGAGGCGCTCATCGGCATCCCAGCCAATCACGCCGCCGCTAACGACGATGCGCCCCTCGGCGGCCATGCCGTTGGCATAGCCCTTCGGCATCGGCCACCCCGACGGCTGGAGCACCTGCACCCGCGGACGGGCGTCATTCTCGGCTGCGGTCGGTAGCGCCGCCAGTTGCGGGCCTTTCGGCGTCGTCACGGACAATTCTCCATCCCTCTCATTCCGCCGCGACACCCGAAGACGACACAGCGGCCTGCGCCAGTTGCCGCAGGGCAAAGCGCTTCAATTTTCCGGTCTCGGTTTTCGGGAGTTGCGTCACGAACTCGATGGCGCGCGGATATTTGTAGGGCGCGATCTCGCGTTTGACATGCTCCTGCAACTCGGTCACCAGCGCGGCGTCCGGCGTCACACCGGGCGCGGCGATAACATAGGCCTTCACGATCATGCCGCGCGCCTCGTCCGGGGCGCCGACCACACCGCACTCGGCGACCGCCGGATGCGTGAGAAGCGCCGCCTCGACATCCGTGCCGGCGATATTGTAGCCGGCAGACACGATCATGTCGTCGGAGCGCGACTGGTACCAGAAATAGCCATCGCTATCCATCAGGTAGGTGTCGCCGGTGATATTCCAGCCGTTCTGGACGTATTTGCGCTGGCGCTCGTCGGCGAGATAGCGGCAGCCGGTCGGCCCGCGCACCGCGAGCTTTCCCATGGTTCCCGGCGGAACGTCACGGCCCTCATCATCGACGATCTTGGCTTCATAGCCCGGAACGGGCTTTCCCGTAGCGCCGGGACGGATCTCGTCCTCGGTCGCGCTGATGAAGATGTGCAGTAGCTCGGTTGAGCCGATGCCGTCCATCAACTTGATGCCGGTGGCCTTGAGCCAGGCGTCGAAGGTCGGCTTGGGCAGGGTCTCGCCTGCGGAAACACATTTGCGAAGCGAGGAGATGTCGCGGCCCGGAAGCTTGGCGATCATCGCCCGGTATGCGGTCGGCGCAGTGAAGCAAACCGTGGTCTTGTACTGCTCGATCGCCGCCAGCATGTCGTCCGGCGTCGTCTTCTCGAGCACGACGAACGAAGCGCCGATATGCATCGGAAACAGCACGCCGCCGAAGCCGAACGTGAATGCGAGCGGCGCCGAGCCGACGAAGCGATCCTTCTGCTCGGCCCGCAAGATATTGCGCGCATAACCGTCGCAGACCGCGAGCATGTCACGGTGGAAATGCATGGTGCCCTTGGGATCGCCTGTCGTGCCCGACGTGAAAGCGATCAGGCAGATGTCGTCGGACGCGGTATCGACCGCCCTGAACTCCGGGCTCGCATCGGCGATCAGCGCCTCGAGCGTGGTGCCCGGACCGCTCCCCCAATAGACCACCTGCTTGAGACCGATTGCGGCGGCTTTCGCCTTCTCCATCTCTTCGGAGAGCTTTCCGTCGCATAGCGCCAGCGCAATCTCCGCCTTCTGGATCGGATAGGACAGCTCCTTGGCGCGCAGCAGCGGCATCGTCGCCACCACAATGCCGCCCGCCTTGATCACCGCGAGATAGGTCGCGACCATCATGGGGTTGTTGGCAGAGCGCAGCAGCACGCGACCGCCGGGGACAAGGCCGAGCTTGCCGACCAGCACGTTGGCGATGCGGTTCACCAGGGCTTGCAGCTCGCGATAGGTGTAGCTGACGGCGGGGCTGATGACGCAAGGCGCATCGCCAAGTCCCTGCTCGACCCAGCGGTCGAGGAAATAGCTGACGCAATTCAATCGCGGTGGATAGTTCAGCTCCGCTCGCGTGAAGATGAACTCGGGCCAGAGCTCGCGCGCCGGCAGATGCTGCTGCGCAAACGTATCGACATGGGCCGTCGCGGCGTTGCCGTCATGCGAGCCCGTTACTTGAACCTTGGCGGCGTTGGCCATCGCACGCTCCTTTCAGCATGGATTGCACCCGGCAGCACGATCTGGAAAACATTTTAGGCTTAAAGCAATTTGGCGCAATAGCGGATTTTGGGCATCCGGTGCTTTTTCCTGCGGCAAAAGGGATTGGCGGCCCACCGGCCCCCGCTTACGGCCGGCGGCGCGCGGCCGATTTCTGCGCCGACGCCTTGGTCTTGGCGAGAAGCCGCATCAATTCGCGCACATCCTTCGGCGACAGATCGGCGAAGAGATCGGCGATCCAGGTCTCGTGCTCCGCAGCCATCCTGCGGAACTCGGCACGGCCGAGCTTCGTGAGGCGGATCACCTGGACGCGGCGGTCGGTCTCCGAGGTCCGACGATCGAGATGGCCGGATTCCACAAGGCGCTCGACGAGACCCGTGACGTTGCCGTTGGACACCATCATGCGCTTGGAGACATCGGACAACGTCATGCCGTCAGGGGCCTTGTCGAGCTGCGCCATCAGATCGAAACGGGGCAGCGTGACGTCGAACCGCTGCCGCAGCCGGCCACGCACCTCGCCCTCGATCAGGGTCGTGCAGGTCAGCAGACGCAACCACAGCCGCAACTCGTCGGCATGGTCTTCCGGCGTTTCGACAGCCTTGGTCTCGGAATCGAGCATCCCGGTGCAGTCACTCTCGGCGGGCATTGGCGCCAGCACGGATTCCCCAACATTTTGAGCTTCAAGTAAATTGAAGCCGGCCGCAAGTCCAAAGCTACAACAATCGACCGCAGATGAGTTTCTTTAAGCTTCAAACAATTGGCGCGCCACTTGCATGCGCACTGCCTGCCCTGATGGCGGCGCCTTGAGCTTGCTTGCCGCGGCAGCCATCATCAGCATAAGCTTGGATTAGAGTACGGCCTGCAACGCTCGCCGATAGTCACGAGGGACAGATCATGAAGATGCAGATGACCTTGGCCGCAGCCGCCGCGCTGCTTGGCACCGCGATGACCCCTGCCCTCGCACAGGAGAAGATCAAGCTGGGCGTGATCGTGACCCTGTCGGGGCCTGCGGCTGCACTGGGCCAACAAGTTCGCGACGGCTTTGCGCTTGCGGTGAAGGATCTCGGCAGCAAGATGGGCGGCCGCGATGTCGAGGTTGTCGTGGTCGACGATGAACTCAAGCCGGACGCGGGAGTGACCAAGGTCAAGGGCCTCCTGGAGCGCGACAAGGTCGACTTCGTGATCGGCCCGATCTTCTCCAACATCCTGCAGGCGATCCACCGGCCCGTGACGGAATCGAAAACCTTCCTGATCAGCCCCAATGCCGGTCCGTCGACGTTCGCCGGCAAGGACTGCAATCCGTTCTTCTATGTCACGTCCTATCAGAACGATCAGGTTCACGAGATCCTCGGCAAGGTCGCGCAGGATCGCGGCTACAAGCGCATGTACCTGATGGTGCCGAACTATCAGGCCGGCAAGGATTCGGTGGCGGGCTTCAAGCTCGACTACAAGGGCGAGATCGTCGAGGAATCCTACATGCCGCTGAACACCCTGGACTTCCAGCCGGAGCTGTCCAAGATCTCCTCGCAGAAGCCCGATGCCCTGTTCACGTTCATGCCGGGCGGCCTCGGCGTCAATCTCGTCAAGCAATACCGGCAGGCCGGGCTCGCCGACAGCATTCCGGTGCTCTCGGCCTTCACGGTGGATGAATCGACCCTGCCGGCACAGCAGGACGCGGCCGTCGGCATGTTCGGCGGCGCCAACTGGGCGCCCAATCTCGACAATCCCCAGAACAAGAAGTTCGTCGCCTCCTACGAGGCCGCCTACAACGTCGTGCCTGGAACCTACGCCTTCCAGGCGTATGACGCCGCGATGCTGATCGACAGTGCGGTCAAGGCCGTGAAGGGCGACCTCTCGAACAAGGACGCCGTCCGGGCCGCGCTGAAGAAGGCCGACTTCACCTCTCTGCGCGGCGCCTTCAAGTTCAACACCAACGGTTATCCGATCCAGGATTTCTACCTGACCAAGGTTGCCAAGCGGCCGGACGGCAAGTTCCAGACCGAGATCGTCCAGAAGGTCTTCGAGAATTACGGCGATCGCTACGCCAAGGACTGCAAGGCGGCGAACTAAGCCGCGGCGGATTATGGGAGGACTTCAATGAGCAGCGAAATCACCGGCATCACTCGGGCCAATGAGGGCATCCAGGGCATTTCCTGGAACATCCTCGGTCAGACCTATGTGCCGAAGAGCTATGCCGAACACAGCTTCTCCTGGCATGCGACCTTGCCGCCGGGCACGTTCGTGCCGCCGCACATTCACCCCGACCAGGATGAATATCTCTACATGCTGGAGGGCAAGCTCGACTTCATGCTCGGCAATTCGGAGTCGCAGGCGACCGCCGGCGACCTCATCCGCCTCGGCATGGGCGTGCCGCACGGCATCTTCAACAAGTCGGAACAGACTGCAAAAGTGCTGTTCTGGGTCTCGCCAAGCCGCAAGCTGTTCGACCTGTTCTGGGGACTTCACAACATGAAGGAACAGAAGCCGGAGGACGTGGTAGCGATGGCGGCTGAGTTCAACATCCACTTCCTGCCGCCGCCGCCCGGCAGCTAGCCGCGCGTCTTAGGCGCGGACCGCGGCAAGTCCCGGCACTGCGGCGAAGCCCGCCTTGGTGGCATAGCCGCGCACGATGGCTTCGCGCTGGGAATAGCTCAGGACATTGTCGACATTGTCGAATCCATCTGGCGCGAGCTGCTCGACGGCGTCGATGACGCCCTCGGGGCCGCCGCGCCGGTTGGAGCGGACGATATCGGCCGTCATGGGCAGACGCTTTTTCTCATACTCGAGCAGCGCCTGGCGCGGATGCTCGGCACGCACCAGCGAGTCCGCGAGGCAGCGCGCATCGAGAATCGCCTGTGATGCCCCATTGGAGCCGACCGGATACATGGGGTGCGCGGCATCGCCGAGCAGCGTGACACGTCCGGACGACCAGTACGGCAAGGGATCGCGGTCACAGGTCGGATATTCGTAGAATTCGGGCGTCGCCGAGATCAGGCTCCTGATGTCGACATAGGGCACGGAGAAGCGCGCGACGTGGGGCATCAGCTCTTCGCGGCGACCCGGCCGCGACCAGTCTTCCTTCCGCGGCGGCGGCACATTGCCCTCGCCGACCTTCACCAGCACGGCCCAATTGGTCAGGCGGCTCGCCGGGCTCGATCCTTCCGCGATCGGGTAGATCACCACCTTGGCATTGAGGCCGCCGGCCACGATCATCGACTTGCCGGTGAGGAACAGCGGCCAGTCGCGCGCACCGCGCCATAGCATCAGGCCGTTCCAGCACGGCGGGCCCTCGTTCGGGAACAACGTTTCGCGGACACGGGAATGGATACCGTCGGCACCGATCAGGATATCGCCGCGCGCGGTGTGGACATGGGCGCCCGCACGATCGAAGAAATAGGCGGTGACGCCGCCCTCATCCTGTGTGAACGCACCAAGCCGGCAGCCGGTGTGGATCGCCCCCTGCCCGAGCCGCTCCTCGACCGCGCGATGGATGACGCCCTGGAGGCGGCCGCGATGGATCGAGAATTGCGGCACGTCGTGGCCGGCGTCGATGCCGCGGGCTTCTCGCCAGACCTCCTGGCCGTGGCGGTTGAGATAATAGAGCTGATCGGTGCGGATCGCGACGTCGTCGAGCTTCTGCAACAGGCCGAGACCTGCGAGCTCGCGCATGGCGTGCGGCAGCGTGTTGATTCCGACGCCGAGCTCGCGAATCGTGTCGGCCTGCTCGAAGATCTCACAATCCAGGCCGCGCGAGCGCAGCATCAATGCCGTGGTGAGACCACCGATACCGCCACCGATGACAATCGCCTTCATCGCCCAAACTCCACTCGAAACACAGGCAATGGGTTAACGTCGCACGGGCGGTCACTCCGCCGCAAGCGGCTTTGTCGCCTCCGCCTTGAGCTCGGCCCGGGTCTTGGGCTTAGCCTTAATTCTCAGCTCCTCGAGGTCCTGCCGGTCGCGGACGCTGTTGCGGAAAATTTGCTCTTTTCCGGGAAGATATTGCGGCGGACAGAACGCCTCGTTTGCCCCGTACCAGGCCGCCGCCTTCATGGTGAAGAACGGATCGACCAAATGCGGCCGGCCGAGTGCGACGAGATCCGCCCGGCCGGCGGCCAGGATGGTATTGGCCTGGTCCGCGGTCGTGATGTTGCCGACGCACATCGTGGCCACGCGCGCCTCGTTGCGGACCTGATCCGAGAACGGCGTCTGGAACATGCGCCCATAAATTGGCTGCGCATCGCGGACGGTCTGTCCCGTCGAGACGTCGACGAGATCGACACCGGCTTCGGCGAAGGCCCGCGCGATCGCCACCGCGTCGTCGCCGGTGATGCCGCCATCGGCCCAGTCAGTCGCGGAAATGCGCACCGACATCGGCTTGTGCGACGGCCACACCAGTCGCAGCGCCTCGAAGATCTCGAGCGGGAAACGCAGACGGTTTTCGAGCGAACCGCCATATTCGTCCGTGCGATTGTTCGTCAACGGCGAGATGAAGCTTGCGAGCAGATAGCCGTGAGCGCAATGCAGCTCCAGCATGTCGAAGCCGCAGCGCTCGCCGCGCTCGGCCGCCGCAACGAAAGCATCCCTCACCGCGTTCATGCCGGCGCGATCGAGCTCGCGCGGCACCTGGCTGTCGGGGAAATAGGGCAACGGCGACGCCGAAGCGATCTCCCAGCCGCCTTCTTCCAGCGGACGGTCCATGCCGTCCCACATCAGCTTGGTCGCGCCTTTGCGGCCGGCGTGCCCCAGTTGCAGGCAGATTTTCGCGGCCGAATTGCCGTGGACGAAATCCACGATGCGACGCCACGCGGCCTCTTGCTCGTCGTTCCACAGGCCGGCGCAGCCGGGCGTGATACGGGCATCGCGGCTGACGCAGGTCATCTCAGTGAAGACCAGCCCCGCGCCGCCGATCGCGCGCGAGCCGTAATGCACGAGATGGAAATCGGTCGGCACGCCTTCCTTGGCCGAATACATGCACATCGGCGACACCACCGCGCGATTGGCGAGCTCCATCTCGCGCAATCGGAACGGCTGGAACAGCGGCACCATCGGCCGCTCGGTGTCGACATCGAAACCGCTGCGGCGCACCTGGCTGGCGAATGACTTTTCGACCTCGGCCACGAAATCGGGCGCGCGAAGTTTGAGATTGTCATACGTGATTGCCTTCGAGCGCGTCATCACGCCAAAGGCAAACTGCACGGGGTCGAAATCCCAGAAGCGATCGACATGCTCGAACCAGACCAGCGAGACGTCGGCGGCGTGCTGCGTCTTCTCGACCTCCTCACGGCGGCCATGTTCATAAAGATCGAGCGCCGCCTTGGTGCTCGGCGCGTTCTGCATGGCTTCGGCCAGCGCAATCGCGTCTTCCATCGCGAGCTTGGTGCCGGATCCGATCGAAAAATGCGCGCTCGCCTTGGCATCGCCAAGCAGCACCATGTTGTCCTTGACCCAGCGCTTGCTGCGGATCATCGGGAAATTGCGCCACATCGAACGGTTGGTGAGCAGCTTGTGTCCATCGAGGAACCAGCCAAAAATCTCGGCCATCCGCGCGGCGGACTGCGTCTCGTCCAGCCCCGTCAGGCCGGCCCGCTCGAACGTCTCAGGATCGGTCTCGAAGATCCAGGTCGAGTGTCCGGCCTCATATTGATAGGCGTGAGCGATGAATGGACCCCACTCGGTCTCCTGGAAGATGAAGGTGAAGGCGTCGAGCGGCCTTGTCGAGCCCATCCAGGCAAACTTGTTGGAGCGGACGTCGACCTCCGGCTGGAAATGATCAATATATTTCTCGCGGAAGCGGCTGTTGATGCCGTCGGCGATCAGGATGAGATCGGCATCGGCGAAGCGGGATTCGTCGTCGACGTCCACCTCGAAGTGCAGGACGACGCCAAGCTCGCGGGCCCGTTCCTGGAGGATCAGAAGCAGCTTGCGCCGCGAGCAGCCGCAAAAGCCGTTGCCGCCGACCCGGTGGACGGTGCCGCGAAAATGCACGGCGATGTCGTCCCAGTAGGCGAACTCCTGGGTGATGCGGCGATAGCTCGGCAGATCGTGCTTCTCGAAATTGTCGAGCGTCGCATCCGAGAACACCACGCCGAAACCGAAAGTATCGTCGGCACGGTTGCGCTCATACACCGCGATATCGGCGCCCGGACGCTGCTTCTTGAGCAGGATCGCAGCGTAGAGACCCGCAGGTCCGCCACCGATGATCGCGACTTTCATGGGAGCCTCGCCAATTCACCCGGCCATGAAACTATTTTAAGCCTAAAATAATTTCGCGCAAGTCCCCTTAGCTGGCGTAGCGCCGGCAAAGGCGTCCGTTCAATCGCCCCTGAAGACCGGCTTGACCTTGTTGGCGAAAGCCTCGAAAGCGCGCGTGAAATCGGCCGTCGTCATGCACAGGGCCTGGGCGACGGCTTCCGCCTCGATCGCTTCCTCCACAGACATTGCCCATTCCATCGCCAGCATCCGCTTGGTCATGGTGTTGGCGAAGGTCGGCCCTTCCGCGACCTGCTTGGCCAGCGATTGCGCCTGGGTCAGCACCTGCTCCGGCGTCACGATGCGGCTGAAGAAGCCCCAGCGCTCGCCCTCCTCCGCGGTCATGAACCTGCCGGTGTAGAGCAACTCGGAGGCGCGGGACTGTCCGATGATCCGCGGCAGGATCGCGCAGGCCCCCATGTCGCAACCGGCGAGGCCCACCTTGTTGAACAGGAACGCGACCTTGGCCCCGCTCGCCGCGAGGCGCATGTCCGAGGCCATGGCAACGATCGCACCGGCCCCGGCACAGATGCCCTCGACCGCGGCCACGATCGGCTGCGGGCAGGCCCGCATCGCTTTGACGAGGTCGCCCGTCATCCGCGTGAAGGCGGTCAGCCCCTTGGTGTCCATCTTCACCAGCGGACCGATGATCTCGAACACATCCCCGCCGGACGAGAAATTGCCACCCGCGCCGGTGACGACGATGGACTTGACCTCGTCATCGAACGCGCAGGCACGGAAGAAATCGGTCAATTCCCGGTAGCTTTCGAACGTCAGCGGATTCTTTCGTTCGGGCCGGTTGAGCGTGACCGTCGCAACGCCGTTGACCACCGCCAGCAGGAAGTGCTGCGGCGAATAGTCCGCGAGCGGAATGGTGACGGGATTTGCTGGTCTGCTCATGCGATCTCCTTGGCTTCCTTGTTCGGCGCCTGCGCCATGTACGCTAGACCTCGCCTCCGGCGACCGCAATCGCCTGCCCAGTGATCGCGCCGGCGCCTTCGCCGCACAACCAAAGAACCGCGTCTGCCACCTCCTGAGGCGTGATCAGGCGTCCTTGCGGATTGTGCTTGGCGAGCTCTGCGATCGCCTGCTCGCGGCTACGCCCTGTCTTGGTCATGATGTTCTCGATACTGCCCGCGACGAGATCGGTGTCGGCGAAGCCAGGACACACCGCATTCACGGTGACATTGCTGCCGGCCATCTCGAGGGCAAGGGAGCGCACGAGGCCGATCACCGCGTGCTTGGCCGCGCTGTACGCGCTGACATAGGCGTAGCCTTTCAGACCCGCCGTCGACGCGACCGCGACAATACGGCCGTAGGGACGGCCCTTCATGCCCGGCAGTACAGCGCGGGCGGCGTGGACCACGCCCATGAAATTGACATCCATCATGCGCGTGAAAAGAGCGGTGTCCGACTTGGTGAATGGCGCGGATTCAGCGCTGCCGGCGTTGGCAACGAGAATATCGATCGGCTGCCGCGCGCTCGCCTCGGCAATGGCTGCCTTCAACGACGCCTCGTCGGAAACGTCGGCGACGGCCGCAAAATGCGCGGCGCCGGCGTCGATCGCCTCTGCGAGAGTCGCGGCGTTCCGGCCGAGCACGGTCACGGTGGCGCCGGCACCGACGAGAGATGCCGCGATCGCGCGGCCGATGCCGCGACCTCCACCTGTCACCAGCGCGTGCGGCGAGTGCGGCAATCCGGACATGCGCTGGCTCCCTGAGGTGCTTATCGTTCTCCGATATATTTTAACCTTCAAGTTTTTGCAACGAGAGCGGCGCTAGCCGTCACGAATGCCGCGACACGAGAGGGCGCGGCCCGGAAATTGCTTTAAGTATAAAATTATCACTTCCCATCCCCCACAGGCCTGTTAGCATCAAAGGGCCGAGCAAAAGGATGTCGCGTGTCGCAGCCTGCGCCAATGATAACAAAGGACGGACGCTTCGCCTATGAGGCCGCGGGCGATCCGGACGCGACACCTCTGATCTTCCTGCATGGCATCGGTGGGGCCGCGCGAGCCTGGCGGCGCCAGCTTGCCACATTTGGCGACCGCTTCCGCGCGATCGCTTGGGATATGCCCGGCTATGGCGGATCGGCGCCGCTCGCCAGCGTCAGCATCGCTGCCCTGGCGCAGGCGCTCCAGCAATTCATCGAACAGCTCGGTGCAACCAGACCCATTCTGGTCGGTCACTCGATCGGCGGCATGATCGTCCAGAAATGGCTGGTGCAATCGCCAAAACTGGCGCGCGCGGTCGTGCTGGCGCAGACCAGTCCTGCCTTCGGCAAGGCCGACGGCGACTGGCAGAAATCGTTCATCGCGGCGCGGCTCGGGCCGCTCGACCGCGGAGAGACGATGAAATCGCTGGCGCCCTCGCTGGTGAAAGAGCTCGTCGGCGACGATCCCGATCCGGCCGGGATGGAGTTTGCACGCGAATGCATGGGAACTGTGCCGGAGGCGAGCTATCGCGCCATGATGCTGGCTCTCATCGGCTTCGATCAGCGCAGTACGCTTGGGGATATCTCCGTCCCGACGCTGCTGCTGTCCGGCTCCAGGGACAACAATGCGCCGGCACCGATGATGGCAAAGACGGCGACTTACATTCCCTTGGCCGAATATGTCGAGCTTCCCGGCGTCGGCCATCTCGCCAATCTCGAACGCCCCGATGCCTTCGACGAGGCGCTTGGCAAGTTCCTGAACTCTCTCGCGACCAAAGCGTAAGGTGACTGCGCAATGACGATGCAAGTCAGCAAGACAATCGGAGCCACCGGCAAGGTCGCACTGGATGCACCGATCTTCGATCCGGTCGCATTCCGCCTGAGCGACGAGCAGGCCAGCATCATTGCGCGCGCCCGCGAGATCGGCCAGAGCGTGTTCGCGGCGCGCGCCGCGACCTACGATCGCGAAGCGACTTTTCCCACCGAGAATTATCGCGACCTGCACCGCGTCGGCCTGCTCGGCATCGCCGTTCCAAAGAAGCACGGCGGGCTCGGCGCGGACTACCAGACTTACGCGTTAGCGGCCGCCGAGATCGGCCGCTATTGCGGTGCGACCGCGCTGACCTGGAACATGCATGTCTGCTCGACACTGTGGTCGGGGCCCCTCGCCGACGACCTCGACATGGATGCCGAGACCCGCGCGGAGCACGAGCGGCGTCGTGCGGTTCACTACAAACGCATCGTCGATGACGGCGCGATCTATTCGCAGCCTTTCTCGGAGGGTGGTGCGGCCGCCGCCGGCGGCGTCGCATTTGGCACGGAAGCAAAACCCGTGAAAGGCGGCTGGATCGTCAACGGCAAGAAGATCTTTGCATCGCTCTCCGGCCACGCCGACTATTACGGCGTGCTCTGCACCGAGATCGAGGAAGGTGAGAAGGCATCGCGCCGCAACACGCTATATCTGGCCATCTCTGCTAAATCGGATGGCGTCTCGGTCGTCGGCGACTGGGATCCGCTCGGCATGCGCGGTACTGTTTCGCGGACGCTCCTGTTCAAGGACGTGTTCGTGCCGGAGGATTCCGCGTTGATGCCGCGCGGCGTCTATTTCCAGGCTGCGATGCGCTGGCCGCACATGTTCCTGACGTTGTCGCCGACCTATATGGGCCTGGCTCAAGCCGCCTATGATTTCACCGTCCGCTACTTGCGCGGCGAAGTGCCGGGCATGCCGCCGGTCAAGCGCCGGATGTACCCGACCAAGCAGATCGCGGTCGCGCAGATGCAGATCAAGCTCGAACAGATCAAGGGGATCTGGTTCCAGGCTGTCACCGAAGCATGCGCCAACCCGAGCAAGGAGCAGGTTCTGCGGGCCTACGCCGCGCAATATTCGGTGATGGAAGGCGCCAATGAGCTCGCCGCGCTCGCGATCCGCACCTGCGGAGGCCAGGCCATGCTTCGCTCGCTGCCACTGGAGCGGATCTATCGCGACAGCCGTTGTGGCTCGCTGATGCTGCCCTGGACCGCCGAACTGTGCCTCGACCGGATCGGACGCGAGGCGCTCTACGAAGCTGGCGAGACGGACGACTGACCGTGGACCTTTGCAGTCTAATCGACCGCAACGCGGCGTTCGCGCCGGACAAGACGGCCATTGTCTTTGAAGGCGAACGGCTGAGCTATGCGGCTTTTGCCGCGCGGATCGAGCGGACCGCGACGGCATTGAAGCAGCAGCTCGGCGTTGGCCGCGGCGACCGCGTCGCCATCCTCAGTCTGAACCGACCGGACTACCTGGTCCTGCTTTATGCCTGCGCGCGGCTTGGCGCGATGCTGGTGCCGCTGAACTGGCGCCTTGCAGTCGCCGAGCAACTCTTCATTCTCGCTGACGCCGGCGCCAAGGTGCTGGTGCTCGAGCAAGCCTTTGAAGGCGTTCTTTCCGAGCTTGGGCAGACCGCGCCGGGTACGGCCATCGTCGGCCTCGACTTCGCGCCGCCTCGCGGCACGACCTTCGAAAGCCTGCTGGCGCGCAGCGACGGCACCGGCCGGAATCCGCACGCCGATCTCTCCTGCCCGCTGCTCATCGTCTACACATCGGGAACAACAGGGCGGCCGAAAGGCGCGGTACTGCGCCAGGAGGCACTGTTCTGGAATGGTGTCATGAGCCAGCACATGCACAATATGACGTCCGACGACCAGGTGCTGACCGTCCTGCCATTCTTCCACGTCGGCGGCCTCAATATCCAGACGACGCCGGCCCTGCAGTTGGGCGCGACCGTCACCGTCCATGCGCGCTTCACACCGGAGACCACGCTTGCCGCCATCGAACAGGAACGGCCGACGCTCACGGTGATGGTGCCTGCGATCATCCAGGCCGTGAGCGAGCATCCCGCCTGGGCTGCTGCGGATCTTTCGTCCCTCAAGGCCGTCGCCACCGGCTCGACCATTGTGCCTCCGCACCTGATCGAACGTTTCGTCGCGCGCGACGTCCCCGTGCTTCAGGTTTACGGCTCGACCGAAACCTGCCCGATCGCCATCTACACGCGGCTTGGCGGCGACCTTTCGCGCGCGGGATCGACCGGACTTGCCGGCTTGTGCTGCGAAGCGAAGGTGATCGATCATTCCGGTGGCGAGATGCCTGCAGGCACGCCGGGCGAGATTGCGGTGCGCGGACCCAACGTGTTCTTCGAATATTGGGGCAACGAGGCCGCAACGCGCGAGGTGTTGCACGACGGCTGGTATCGCACCGGCGACATCGGCCTGTGCGACGCCGACGGCTATTTCTGGGTGCGCGACCGCAAGAAGAACATGATCATTTCAGGCGGAGAGAACGTCTACCCGGCGGAGGTCGAGCGCGTCCTGCTCGAACACCCTGATGTCAGCGAATGCGCCGTGATCGGCCGGCCCGACCCGCGCTGGGACGAGGTGCCGATCGCCTATGTCATCCCAAGGTCCGGCTGCCGACCCGAGGCGGAGCAGTTGCGAGCTCATCTCCAGGCGCAACTGGCCCGCTACAAGGTGCCGCGCGACATCGTCTTCGTCACTGACCTGCCGCGCACGGCGCTGGGCAAGGTCCAGCATTTCCTGCTGAAGCAGCTCGATGCGCAGTCCCGCGCGCAAGGAGAAGCATCTTGAAGATTGCGGTTCTGGGTGGGGGAAACGGCTCGTTCGCGGCCGCAGGCGATTTTGCGCTGTCGGGGCATGAGGTGCGGCTTTGGCGCCGCGACGCCGATCAGGTCGCAGCGCATCGCGCCGCCGGCTCGCGCATACTGGTGAGGGATCACAACGGCCGCCACGACGTGACGCTCGGGCTGGTCACGACCGATATCGCCGAGGCCGTCGATGGCACAGAGCTGATCCTGTGCCCCGCTCCTGCCTTCGCGCAGGCAGATATCGCTCGCCTGCTCGCCCCGCATCTGCGGGACGGTCAGGTCGTCTTCTTGCCGCCGGCGACATTCGGTTCGATGGTCTTCGCGCAAGCTGCACGGGATGCCGGGAACCATGCCAAGGCGAGCTTTGCCGAAACCGGCACATTGCCGTGGCTCACCCGCAAGCACGGACCGTTCGAGGTTGCGATCACCATCCGCGCCAAGCGGCTTCCGGTCGGTGTGTTTCCGCTCGACCACGCGCCACGCGCGCTCGAGGTGGTCGGACGTGCTTTCCCCGATGCGATCGAGCCGTGCGGAGACGCGCTGTCCGGAGCGCTGATGAATGCAGGACCGATCATCCATCCGCCATTGATCGTGATGAACGCCGGTCCGATCGAACATTTCGAGCGCTGGGACATTCACAAGGAAGGCACGCAAGCGGCGATCCGGCGGGTCACCGACGCGCTTGACGCGGAGCGCATCGCGGTGCGCGAAGCACTCGGCTACAGCGCGCCACATTTCCCGCTCGCCCATCATTACGCGAAGGAAGGCGAGATCTGGATGTATGGCCGCGGCTCACACGACCGGCTGACCGAATCCGGCGACTGGCGCGAGCGAATTGTGCTGACCGAGCACCGCTACATGCGCGAAGACCTGCGGCTTGGGTTGTCTCTGCTGGTGTCCGTCGCCGGCCTGGCTGGCGTGGCCACGCCGCTGGCCAGAGCGTTCCTGTCGATCGGCGGCGCGGTCTGCGGCGAGGATTTTGCGCAAGGCGGCCGAACGCTGAAGACGCTGGGGCTCGACAATCTCAGCAAAGCTGAATTGCAGACGCTGCTCCGCAATGGATTCTGATCGATGACCCATCGTATCAATATCGCCTGTCTCGGGGCTGGCCGCATGGGGCGCGGCATCGCCGTCGCGTTCGCCTATGCCGGGCACAAGGTCACTATGATCGACGTCAAGGCGCGCTCCGCGGAGGAGTTCTCCAAGCTGGAGGCGGACGCGCTGGGCGAAATCGGCAAGACCTTTGCCAGCCTGTCGAAGCTGGGACTGCTGACGGAAGCGGACGTTGATCCGCTCATTGCACGGGTCTCGGTGGTATCGGCCGGAGAAAGCGGCGAAGCGCTAGCCGGCGCCGGGATCGTCTTCGAGGGCGTTCCCGAAGTCGTCGAGCTCAAGCGAGAGGTACTGGGGGCGGCTTCGAAGCAAGTCGGACCTGAAACGATCATCGCCTCGACGACATCTACCATCCTGGTCGACGATCTCTCAGGCGCGATCGTCAACCCGCGCCGCTTCCTCAATGTGCATTGGCTCAACCCGGCCTATCTGATCCCGCTGGTCGAAGTCTCGCCCGGCAAAGCCACCGATCCCGCCATCGTCGGCGAGGTCAAGAGGCTGCTCGAAGGTATCGGCAAGATGCCGGTGGTCTGCGCGGCGACGCCAGGCTTCATCGTTCCGCGCATCCAGGCGCTGGCGATGAACGAAGCGGCCCGCATGGTCGAGGAAGGCGTCGCCAGCGCGGAGGAGATCGACAAGGCGATCCGCTACGGCTTTGGCTTCCGGTACGCTGTGCTCGGTCTGCTCGAGTTCATCGATTGGGGTGGCGGCGATATCCTGTACTACGCCAGTCGTTATCTCGAGGGCGCGCTTGGCAGCAACCGCTATCGGGCCCCCGATGTTATTTCCCGCAATATGCATGAGGGCCGGATCGGCCTGCGCACGGGCGCCGGATTCCTGGATTACTCAGGGATGGACGTCGACGCCTATCGCGCAAAGCGGCTGCAGGCCATGGTCGACCTGCTTCGTCACTTCGATTTGGCGCGGCCTCCGGTGCTCGACCGCAACGACTAGCCGAAGACGTCCTGGAGCACGCCTTCCCGAACCACGGCAACGCCATCGAGCTCGATCGTCGTGCCCATCATCGGCAGATCGAAATGCCCCGCCGTGTAGCGGCCGGCGAACTCGTTCGCGCCGGTAGAGAACAGGAAATTGCCGGAGACGGCTCGGATCTCGGTGCCATTGGTGTCGCGCTGGTCGTACATCGAGAGCGCTTCATAGCGCGCACCGGGGTTCATGCCGAAGCCGACATGCGACACCGCATAGGCTTCGCGGTCGCCCCAAGCGCCGAGATAGGCGCGCATCATGGCGGCATCCGTGCCCTCGCCTTCCAGCTCGACGACATAGTCGTCCTTCAACGTCATCTTCACAGGTGAGGTCAGGTAGCGCTTGAACGTGAGATTGATGTCCCCGGGCGCCATCACCAAGGTGCCGTTGATGGTCCCGCTCTTGGGGAAGCTGACGACGATGCCACCGGGCCAATGCGCCAGCGTGCCGGGTTTGTCGGTCCAGCCCCACACGCCGACAGTGGACGCGCCGACCATGTCGACATCGAGCGCGGTCCCGGCCTTCGAGGTCACCCGCATCCGCCTCGTCCCACGCAGCATCTTCGCCGCGGCCCGAACGCGCTTCTCGAGCGCAGGATCCGGCACCATTCGCTCCAGGGCTTCGGGATGCTCGTTGGAGATCACCAGTATCCGTGCGCCGGCCTTCAATATCTCGGGCGTCTCCACCGCGTGCATCAGGCCTTCGATGGTGCAATCCACTACGAAGCCTGCCTGCTGAAGTGCGGTGATAACCGGACCAAGCTTCTGGATCGCCTCGCTCGCCCCTGTCGAACGAACTGGAACGATATTCCGGTTACGCGGTGTCGGCATCACCACATGAAACGGCCGCGCACCCATCCGCAGCAGCGCCAGTTCTGCCAGATGCACATTCAGCGCGCGCGACTGGGTCTCCGAGAGGATCGCGGCGGTATCCCCGGCCTTCACGGCGCAACGTTCAAAGATCTCGCAGAATGCGTCAATCCATTTTGCCTCGATGCGATCAGCCAGCATGGTTCACTCCCGGTATCGTCGTTTCTTGTCGAGACGGATCACGCCTCGGGAAAGCCCCGCAAGAGATACGATCGCAAGGCTCCCAGCAGGCCGTTCAGGATCAACCCGAGCAGCGAGATCGTGATCAGCGGCACGAACATGTCGACGGCTTGGAACGTTCGGGCCGCGGTCACGAGCGCGTGCCCCAATCCGTCTGTCGACGTGATCATCTCGGCCAGAAACACCACGATGCACGAAATGACAAGCCCGATCCGGCATCCGGTCAGGATCGATGGCATCGCCGCCGGCAGCACCACCTTGAAGAGGATTGCGTAGCGCGGCGTTCCCGCTGCCATCGCCGACCAGATCAGCTTCTGTTCGACGGTCGACGCCCCGTAGTAGGTGGACAATAGAATGGGAAACAGAGCATCAGCAGCCACCAACGTGATCTTCGACCCGTGGCCGAAGCCGAGCAGCAACAGCAATGCCGGATAGAGCGCGACCTTGGGCAATGGCGCCAATACGCGCACGATCGGCCGAACCACGGCGTTGATCGCCGGATTGGCGGCGGCTGCAATGCCGATACTGACACCCAACACGACCGCAATCGTGAACCCTGCAAACAGCCGGATCAGGGTTGCCGCGATCTCCTGCTGAAACGTCCACGTCACGAGTTGCTGGAGCAGCCGGCCGAAGACGAAACCCGGTGGCGGCAGCAAGACCGCGGGCGCGAAGCCGAATGACACCAGGCCTTGCCACACCGCGACGATCAGCACGATCGGGGCAATCCCGAGAAGGACGTTTGAGGAAAACAGGCGCGACATCATGAGAAGCTCAGCGGCATGTCGAACTGAGGCTCGGACCAGCGCACCAGTCTTGCGCGGATCCGTTCGAAAATCGCATCGAGACAGATTCCCATCGCACCCACGATGATGATCATCGCGAAGACGGTTTCATACTGGCCCATGTCGAGCGCGTTGAACAGGATGTTCCCGGCGCCGGACTGGCGGGCGATCATCTCGCTGGTGATCATCGTGATCAGCGCCAGCACGAGGCCCGTGCGGCACCCGGTCAGGATTTCGGGCAGCGCCGCAGGCAACACGATCCGCACCAGGCGTTGTGCCGTCGAAAGCCCCATCGCAGCGCCCGACCACAGCATCTTCTCTTCGACGGCCTTTGCGCCTTCAAAGCTGTGATAGATCACGGGAAGGCTGACGCCCAGAAAGATCACCAGGGTCTTGGTAACGTCGCCGACTCCCAGCCAGAGCATGATGATCGGCATCAAGGCGGCCTTCGGCACTGGATAGATCACCATCAGGAGCGGATTGAAAAAAGCCGCGACACCCCGGCTGCGTCCCATCAACAGGCCCAGCGGAATCGAAACGAGCACCGCCACCCCAAACCCGATCGCCATGCGGCGAAGCGAGGCCAGGATGTTGATCAGCGATTCCTTATCGCCAAGAATGTCGGGAACCGCTCGGATCGCTTCGATCGCCGTCGGGAAACTGTCGTTCTTCAGCGCAAGCGAGGCGGCCTGCCACACTGCCAGCAAGCCGATGCAGGCCATCACCGGCGCGGCCCGTCTGATCAAGGCGGCCGGCGACGTCATGAGGCAGGCCCGCCTTCCTCGCCTTCATCGAACATTCGCTCGATATCCACGACGTACTTCTGGTAGCGCGGATCGAGCAACAGCTCGTTGCGGCGGCGCGGACGCGGCAGATCGATGTCGATCACCTGCCGGATGCGGCCGGGAGATTTCGACATCATCACGACCTTGTCCGAGAGAAAGACAGCCTCGTCAACCGAGTGAGTGACGAACAGCACCGTCTTGCGATCACGTTCCCAGATATTCAGAAGGTCGTTCTGCAGGCGTGTCCTGGTGTGTGCGTCGAGCGCCCCGAACGGCTCGTCCATCAGCAGCACTTCTGGATGGTAGGCAAGCGTCCGCGCCAGCGCGACGCGCTGCTTCATGCCGCCCGACAATTCCTTGGGATAGAAATTTTCAAAGCCCTTGAGGCCGACCATCTCGATCAAGGTCCGGCTCTGCGCTTCCGCCTCAGTGGCGCGCACACCTTGCTGACGCGGGCCATACATCACATTGCCCAGCACGGTCTTCCAGGGGAATAGGGCAAACTCCTGGAACACCGGTCCGCGATCCGGACCGGGCCCCGTGATCGCATGACCCTTGATCTTTGCCGCGCCGCTGGTCGGGCTGACAAAACCGCCGACGATATAAAGCAGTGTCGACTTGCCGCAACCGGACGGACCGAGGATGGAGACGAAGGCCCCCTCCTCGATCGTCAGCGAGATGTCCGAAAGCGCCACATGATCCTTGCGCGCCGAGGTCTGAAAGACCTGCGAGACGCGGTCGATCTCGATGATCGCAGAAGCCGGCTCGTGTGATGTCACCGGTCTCACCCATTCGCTCGATCTCGCCGGCACTACCGTCATCCCGTCTCTCGCCCCACGCGCGCGAACATTCTTCGACGAACCTGCTGAACGTTCTCCGTCAGCGGCACGAGCTTAGCAAGAAACCTGCCAGACAGGCGGCCATTTTCGCACCCGTGCGGTGCGTCATTCGAACCACGGCCATTCTGCCGGGCCTTCATGCGTCACGGCTCCGCCTGGCGCTTGCCCAACCAGCCGCGCATATTTTGCAAGAGCGCCTGCACGGTGACGCGGCGGACGCGGCTTCCAATCTCGCCGCCGCGTGGTGAGTTCCTGCTCGTCGAGCAGCACATCCATCCGTCGGTTTGCGGCATCGATCCGGATCCTGTCACCGTCGCGAACGAGCGCGAGCGGACCACCGACGAAGGCTTCGGGGGCCACGTAGCCGATGCACATACCGCGGGTCGCGCCGGAGAACCGGCCATCGGTGATCAGCGCCACCTTCTCGCCCATGCCCTGCCCGTAGATCAGCGCGGTGACACCGAGCATCTCGCGCATGCCGGGGCCACCGACCGGCCCTTCGTTTCGGATCACAAGCACCTCGCCTGCCTTGTAGCTGCGATCCCGAACAGCTTTGACGCAGCCTTCCTCATCTTCGAACACGCGCGCCACGCCTTCGAAGAACTGGCTCTTCAAGCCTGCGACCTTGATCACCGCACCATCGGGGCAGAGATTTCCCTTCAGCACCGCCACGCCGCCGTCAGGCATGATCGGCGCGGCAGACGCGTAAACCACCTCGCCGTCCGGCGCGTTGGCTGCACCGTACTCTTCAGCAAGCGAGCGCCCTGTGATGGTGATGCAGCTGCCGTCGATGTGACCGCTCCGAATCAGCTCGCGGATCACCACGGCGGCCCCGCCGATGTCGTAGACATCCTTCGCCGTGTATTTTCCCCCGGGGCGCAGATTTCCGATCAGCGGTGTCCTGGCAAAGACCTCGCCCACATCGTCGATCCCGAATACAATGCCGGCCTCGTTCGCGATCGCCGGCAGATGCAGAGCGGCATTGGTCGAGCCTCCGGTCGCAGCAACGATCGCCGCGCCGTTCTCCAGGGACTTCCGCGTCACGATGTCGCGCGGCAGCGGCCCGCCACGCTCCAGCATCTCCATGATCAGGCGGCCGGCCCGTCGCGAGATCTGTGCGCGTTCGGCATAGACACCGGGCACCATCGAGACGTTGGGAATGGTCAGCCCCATCGCCTCCGAGACCATTCCCATGGTGTTGGCGGTGAACTGACCGGCGCACGCGCCGATCGTCGGCAGGCAGGCACGCTCGATCCGCTCGAGCGTGGCGCCGTCGATCTCACCGGTCATGAAGCTGCCGACAGCCTCATAGGAGTCGAGCACCGTCAGCGTACGCCCATCCGCGCGGCCCGGAAGCGAGCTGCCGCCATAGATGAAGATGGAGGGTACGTTGCAACGAACCATGCCCATCATCACGCCAGGAAGGGTCTTGTCGCATCCGCCGTATCCGATCAGCGCGTCGTAGGCCAGACCATGGACGACGGCCTCGATCGAGTCGGCGATCAGTTCGCGCGAAAACAGCGAGAACTTCATTCCCTCGTGATTCATGCTGATGCCGTCGGAAACCGACACGGTCGAGAATTCGCGCGGCGTGCCGCCGGCCTCCTCAATTCCGGTTTTGGCCGCAGCCACCTGGAAGTCGTGGGTCATGTTGCAGGGCGTCTGCTCGCCCTTCATGCTGACGACGCCCACCATCGGTTTCGCAATCGCGGCGTCGTCGAGCCCCATCGCGCGCATGAATGCACGGTGCGGGGCCCGGTCGAGGCCGTCTGTCGTGACCCGTGATCGCAACTTCATCATGCGTGCATCTTCTTCGTCCCGCGTCCCGGATCATCCGGGACGCCGCGAGCTCCTCGTTCGGATCGCACGATCGCTCGTCTATTCCAGGGGAGCGACGATCGACGGATGCTTGAACTGTGCGACATCCAGTTTCGGCAGCATTCCGGTCTCCGCGTAGATGTCCAGCATCTTCTGAATCGCGGGGAAGTTCGGCGCCGCGCCAGGATCACGGCCGAAATCGTTGTCCTTAAGCAGATAGGTCTCGAGCACCGGGATAGGCGCTTTCAGAACTTCATTGACGACCTTCAAGGTCTCCTCCCGGTTCGCCAACGCCTTCTTCATTCCTGACGTGATGTCGCGGACATAGGCCTTGACCGCTTCAGGGTTCTTGTCGACGAAATCGGCCCGGCAGGCTTCCAGGATATGCACGATGTTCGGCATGGCCTCCGACAGTGAGAACAGTTTTCTCGTGCCGCCCTTCGCCTCCGCGCGTGCGGCAAATGGCTGATTCATGTTGACGGCATCGACGCGGCCCTGGCGCAGCGCATCCTCGGACACCGCAAAGCCGACCTCGACGAGCTTGATATCCTTGGCCGGATCCACACCATTCTGCTTTAGGAGCAGGTTGAACGGACCTTGCGTGCCGCCGCCGATCACGGAAATGCCGACCGTCTTGCCCTTGAGATCGGCGATCGTCTTGATCGGCGAGTCATCCTTGACGGCCCAATAGACCGAGAAACCGCCAGGCTTCTCGAACACGTGCTGCGCCACGATATAGGCTTTGAGGTTGCCGCCCACGACACCATTGGACAGCGACAGCGGCGCCTGCGTTGCGCAGTCGAGCGCGCCGGCCGCCAGGGCCTGCGTCATCGGCGCGGTGCCCTGAAACTGGGTCCATTCGATGTTATAGGTCTTGCCGAGATTGGGAAATTCAGCCGCGCGGCGCATCATCCAGTATTTGGATTCCTCGGCTGGAATCGTCCAGCCGACGCGGATCGTCTGCTGCGCCCATGACGAGGTTGCCCCCGCGCTCACGGCCGCCGCCGCCCCCAAAGCCAGGATCCACTTCGAAACGGTTCGCATCGTGCCCACTCCGCTGCTCCGGCGCCGACCGGCGCCACCTCAACCCGACTGCCTCAAATGTTTCATGGTTCAAACAATCAGGCAAGCCATGCGAGGCCGACGGTTTCGTCGCCCGCCGCGCAATGTATGATAAAGCGGCGCCGCTGCGGCAGAAGGAGGCAACCTATGGCTGATGCGAGCAAGGCAAACCCGCAAGGCGCCGAGAGGCTTGGTTATCTTGGCCTGGGGCTGATGGGAACACCGATGACCCGACGCCTGCTCACGGCCGGCTATCAGGTCACTGCCTGGAACCGTTCGGAGGGCAAGGTGGCCGCGCTCATCGAAGCCGGTGCCAAGCGCGCAGCCACGCCGCGCGATCTCCTGGTGAACTCCGATATTGCCTTCATGTGCGTGACCGATGCGGCGGCGGTCGAAGACGTGATCTTCGGGCCCGAGGGGCTGGCAGCGGCATCCGGCGCTGGCAAGCTTGTCGTCGACTTCTCGTCGATACATCCCGACGCCGCACGCGGCCTCGCAAGGCGACTGAAAGACGCCAATGGCGCCGGCTGGATCGATGCACCGGTTTCCGGCGGCACGAAGGGGGCCGAGGAAGGCACGCTTGCAATCATGGCCGGTGGAGAAGCTGCTGACATCGAGAGGGTACGGCCCTACGTGTTGTCCATGGCGCGCAGATTCACCCACATGGGCCCGACCGGCGCCGGCCAGACCACAAAACTCTGCAATCAGGTGATCGTCGGTTGCGCGATGGCCGTTCTCGCGGAAGCCACACGTTTGGCCGCGAACGCGGGAATTGATGCCAATCGCTTGCCCGAAGCCCTCGCCGGCGGCTTTGCAGACTCCATTCCGCTACAGCTTTTCGTGCCGCGGATGGCCCAAGGCATTCACTCGCCACCCCTTGGCCACATTGCAACGATGCTCAAGGATCTCGATACGGTCGTCGACGTCGCACAGGCGACGTCGACGCCTGTGCCAATGGCCTCGCTTGCGGGCCAACTCTTCAGGCTGGCGAAGGCGGCGCGCGGCGCGGAAGCCGACGCGCTGGAAATTTACAAGCTTTCAGCGGCGGAGCGTTAGGCCATCCATCGCCTGAAGCACGCTAAGGGGACTTTTTGCGCTCGTCGTCCGCGAGAAATCGGCCGAACGCCCCTCGCGCGAAGAGCAGCGGCTCGCGCGCGTTGTAGGTATAGGCCTCGACCGCGCCGAGAAAGATCACGTGGTCGCCGCCATAATAGCGATTCACGGAGCGGCATTGGAAGTTGGCGACGCTCTCTGCAAGGACCGGTGCCATGCCGAGGCCCGGCGTCCAGTCCACACCGGTGAACTTGTCATCCGACGATTTCGCGAATTTGCTCGCAAGTGCCTGCTGGGAGGCGCCAAGCACGTTGACCGTGAAATGGCTGGCATTCTGGAAGATGGTCAGGCTCGAGGAATAAACGACAAGGCTCCAGAGAACCAGCGGAGGATTCAGCGACACCGAGGCGAACGAATTGCACGTCAGCCCGTAAGGCTTGCCGTCAGGCGCTGCGGCCGTGATGATCGTCACGCCCGTTGCATAGGTTCCGAGGGCGTTGCGAAAGTCGCGGGGATCGATCTGCGAGTTATCGCTCGCGAACTCGTTGGCGGGGTCGGAAACGCGGGGCTGCTGCGGCAGATCACTCATCAGCCGGCCTCACAGCGTGAGATTCTCGGACGGCAGGCCCAGCGCCACGCGTCCATAATTGGTCCCGGCCGCATCGAAGTTGAATGCGAGATGCGAGTTGATCGCGTGAGCATCGCGGAATTGCCGCTGCAACACACCAGTCGTGAACAGCCCGCGCGCACCGCTCGCGGCAAACAGCATCGAGACCGCGTCCGTGCACAGGTTCACTGAAAAAGACCCATCGCGTCGATATCGGGTCTTTTTTGCCATATCAGGGACGTGACCGCGCCGCGCGTCCTCCATGGCATCCAGGCATGCCGACCGCATGATCAGGCGCGCGGCATCGATCTTCGCCGAGGCTTCTGCGATCTTGATCTGAGTGCTCTGAAAATCGCTCAGCTTGGCGCGGTTGTAGGTCGAAATGCGATGGCGTGCGACCTCCGTATAATCGTCGAGGCACGCCTGCGCATTGCCCAGCGCAACCCCGGAAAGGACGTATGGGAACAGCGAGAATACGGGGAGCGCATACAGCGGATTTGGATTGATCTTGCTTCCCGGCGTCGGGCCGCCCGAGAGATCGCCGACCGCAACCGTCATGTAGTCTGCCACGAAGGCATCCCTGACCTCCACGTCGCAAGACCCCGTCCCGCGCAGTCCCGCGACGTTCCAGGTGTCCAGCACCTTGTAATCGGCTTTTGGCAGCAGAAAGATGCGATACTCGATGCCATCGGCCTCGTCGTCGGAGTAGACCACGCTCGCAAGCATATTCCAGTCGCAGGAGGCTACACCGGAGGAGAACGGCCAGCTGCCGTGCAGCCGGTATCCCCCCTCGACTTTCGTGGCGCGTCCGGCGGGGAAAATGAACGAGGATGCAATTAGCGCATCCGGATCACGGCCCCAGACAAGATCCTGCGCCTTATGCTCGAACATGCCGAGCATCCAGTGATGGCTCGCCAGATTGGCGAGATTCCAGGCGACCGAAGCGTCCGCTTGTCCGAGCAGCTCCGCGCAGTCGACCAGGGCGACATAATCAAGCTCGGCGCCGCCAATCCGCGCCGGTTGGAGCATCCGGAATAGACCACCGTCGTGGAGATCCCTTTCGGTTTCCGACGGCAGATGCCGCAGCTCCTCTGTCCGCGCCGCCCTCTCTCGGAGTCGCGGCAGCAGGGCCCCAGCCTTCGCGATCATTGCCGCATGGGCGTGCTCGCCGGCGTCCGGCCCGGTGGGCTGACCCATGCTCGGCTTTCGACCAGGCGCCATTCGTGTCCCTCGCTTTCCTGCATTTATGCGGCCGCCCCATCGCCAAATCAAGCCAATGCAGATGGCATCACGACGCATCAATTCGCACGCCGGCCGAAGCCGGGTGCCATGAGGGTTGACCGCTCGGGCTTAGACCGGCGCCGAGGGTTTGCCTGAGCCAAAGACACCCTTCCGGCTAAACTCCGCGATCCGACGCTCGTCATACCCGAGCACATTGCGCAAGACATCCTCGGTATGCTCACCTAACAGCGGGGCAGCAACGGGATCGACCGCGCCGGTGAGGCTCATGGAAACTGGCGGCTCGATGTTGGGCACCCATTCCGCAGTACGATGCGGGATCCGGTTCAAGCGCTGGCGCTCGCGGGCTTCGGGTGCGTTGAACCCCTCCTCGACTGTCCGGAGATAGCCGACCGGAATATTGGCCTGCTTCATCTTCGCCATCCAGTTCTCGAGAGTATCGCCGGCAAAGACCTCCGCGATGGCTGCGCGCAGGAGCTCCTTGTTCTCGGAACGGTCCTTGCGCGTGGCAAACTGCGGACCGGTGATGAGATCTGGCCGGTTGAACACCTCGACCACGAGCCGGCGATAGAGCCGGTCGTTGGCGCAGGCCATATAGAGCGGCCCATCGGAGGCCTCGTAGACGCCGACAGTCGGAGAGCCGCTGGGCGAATTGCCGAACCGGCCGGGGTTCTCGCCGCTCATGAGATAGGCCATGCCGTAGAAGCCGGTCATCCCCATTGCGACGTCGAACAAGGCGACTTCGACCTGTTGCCCGCGGCCGAGCCGGTCCCGGGCCAGCAGCGCCATCAGGATGGCGTTGCACGCAGACATCCCCGTTGCCATGTCCACGATCGGCGGGCCGGTACGAACCGCCGGGCCGTCGGCAAATCCATTGAGCGACATGAAGCCGCTCTCTGCCTGCGTGATGGGATCGAAGCCGGGGCGCGAGGCGAACGGTCCGGAGCGCCCGTAGGCGGAGATCGAGCAATAGACCAGCCGAGGATTGAGCGGCGCGACCGTCTCATAGTCGAGCCCGAACTTCTTCATGACCCCGCTTGAAAAGTTCTCCACGACCACATCCGCCTTGCCGATCAGATCCAGCGCGATCTCGCGGGCTTCGGGCACCGTAAGATCGAGCGCAATGCCACGCTTGTTGCGGTTCAGGCTGAGATAGGCGGCGCTTTCGCCGCCGATTTCAGCGTGCTCATAGGCGCGCGTATCGTCGCCGCCGTCGGGGTTCTCGATCTTGATGACGTGCGCGCCGAAGTCGGCGAGTGTCTGCGTGCAGGCCGGGCCGGCGACGACACGCGTGAAATCGACGACCAGCAGACCATCGAGCGCAGTCAGGCCTCCGGTCGCCCGCGGCGAACGTTCCGGCAATTGAGGTCTGTTGGGCATCGATAGCGCTCCCTTACATCGGCTTATGGCCGCCGAATTTCCTGCAGGAGCAGACTTAAAGCCCGGCGCCGCCAACTTCGCAAGTGCCTCGCTCGCTTCACTCCAAACGCAGAAACGGCCCGGCAGCCGTCAAGCTGCCGGGCCGTTAGACATTTCCGGGCGTACGGAAGCTACGCGCGGCTCGCGCAGCCACTCTGGTATGAGAGAGTCGCGTTCCGCGTCACGGGAAGCCCGCTCCAATTGCTCAGCGCAGCCACTTCCGCCAGTAAAGCGTATGCGACCAGCCCCAGGGCGTCTCGGGCTCGTGCAGCCGATAACCCGCACGGATGAAATTGTTGGCAGATACCGGATTGTCCGTCGTATCGGAGACGATGCTGTCCCATCCGAGGCGCCGCGCTCGCACTTCGATCGCCCGCATCAACCTGAGTTGAAGTCCCCGCCCCCAGTGCCGCTGCAAGACCCCGACGCGGCAGAAATATCCGCTGTTCCGCGCATGCGTCGAGGGCACGACGCCTGCGAAGGCAACCGCGTCATCGCCGTGGTAGGCGATCCACCACGTCCCCAAATCGAATTGCGGCATTGAGGCCCCATGGAAGAATGTCAGCCGATGCAAATCACCGAGCATCTCGGCGGCTTCGTCATCGTCCGCATCGACGGCTCGAATTCTGTACATCGGGTAACCTGTTGGCGAGGTAATGCTGCGACGGCGATTCCGTGGCGTCGAGGTCACTTGCCCAGCACGACTTTGACACCGAGCCAGACCGCCCCCATCAGGCCGGTCGCAATCACCGTGATCACGGCCTTGAAGGTGTAGCTCTGGGCCTGTTCCACACTCTTTCGCCAGCGCCGCAGGTGCTGGAAATCAGCTCTGAGCTCTTTCCGGTCATCGTCTTCGATCCCGAACGAGGCCAGGACTGATGCCACCGCTTTCAATACGATGGCATCGACGCTCTCCTGCTGAATTCTTTGTTGCTCGGCCAGCGTCTGCGCGACAATCGCTCGAATTTCTTCGTCCTGAATTTTCACCGCTTGATGATCCTCGCAACGTTCTCGAAACCGCGCTTGGCGAAGTAGAAGGAGACGACCAGATTGGCCGTGATCGCCGCAAATCCCGCCAGAGCGTCCGTCGAGCCAAATCCAAGCACCTCGTCCCAGACCAGGAGCTTTGCGAAGTAGATCGCCACGCAATAGCCCATCAGCTTGTCCGGCTCGTAAGCGCGAGCGAAATCAGATAGACGGTCATCATCCCTCCATGCGAAGAAAATGCGCGGCAGATCGCGCCAGGCGAGGCGCGATCGTTTCGGGCGCGAACCCTATCTCCGTGTCGTCCGGAGACCGCAGCGGCGCGGGCCATCGGCCCATGCGCCGCGGGCCGGCACGTTCGCGCGTGCACGGCCGGCAATGGTTCGGACGGCGGGCGCGCCGATCGGCGCTCCAGGTTTGACGAGTGCGTGGCCGCAATGCGCCGCCGCCGTCCGATTCTGAAATCGAGACGAAAAAACCCGCGGCGGATGACGTCCGCGCGGGTGAACCAAACTCGTCTCGATGATGTCATCATGCCGATGTTTTGCCCGGCGTGTCAAAGCCTCTTTCGGAAATGAAGCAGCCCGCTGCAGATTGCTCCGCGCGGGCTGAACCAAACCTCTTTCGATGATGCCATTCTGCCAGTGTTTTGCCCGACGTGTCAAAAGAACTTGCAGGCTCGGTGAACGTTAGCCGATCGGGAGGATCGGCCCATGACACGAGAGACGACGCACCAGCAGGCATCGCGCGGCCTGCCCGCAGACAAGCCGCGCCGCGACGAAAAGCGCGAGATGCAGGATTCGATCATCGAAGAGCCCGGCGAGACCCGGGACAGCGGCCGCAATCTCGAGCACGGCGAGGGCGGCACCATCAGCGTTCCTGAAAAGCCCGGCGATGTGTCGAAGGACGATTAGGCCCGCAGGAACCTACCGGACGAGCGGCGCGTTTACCCCTCTGGTTGCAAGGAATGTCCGCGCGATGAGCCACACTGTCCTGATTGTTGACGACGATCCCGCCGTCCTCGACGTCGTCGTGGACATGCTGGAAGAGCTCGGCTGCGAGGTGGTCAGGGCCCAAAGCGGACCGGACGCACTCGACCGGCTTGAGCAGCACAAGGAGATCTCCATTCTCATCACCGACATCAACATGCCCGGCATGGACGGTCATGAGCTGGCCGAGCTGGCAAGGCGAGTCCGTCCGGAGCTCAAGGTGCTGCAACTCTCCGGTCGCGAGCCCCGGCGCGGCGGCCTGCCGATGATCCGCAAGCCTTTCTCCTTCGAGGAACTCGCCGACGTCATGCAGCGAACCACCGGCATTTGCTGAATCGGCAAAACAAAACCCGCAGCGGGCATCTCCCGCGCGGGCCGAACCAGACTCTGTCGATGATGCCATCATGCCGGTGTGTTGCCCGACGTGTCAACGCGGCCAACGCGAAAAGGGCAAGCCTCTCCTCCCAACTCAATATGTGGTGCGCAACGGGCTTGCTTCAAGTCCCCGCCTCTGCCGTAGAACCCCCGACCCGACACCAAGCCGAGGGGTCACGACATGTCCGTACTGCTTCCCAGTTCCCGTTCGCGCCGCCGCCCGCAGCGAACCCGCGCGGAAAACCCGGCGCGGAACGAGCACGCCGTGGTGATTGCGGGCGGCGGCCCGACCGGGCTGATGCTGGCCGCCGAGCTCGCGCTCGCCGATGTCGACGTGGCCATCGTCGAGCGGCGCCCCGATCAGGCGATGGTCGAGACGCGCGCCGGCGGATTGCACGCGCGCACGATCGAGATCCTCGATCAGCGCGGCGTTGCCGACCGCTTCCTGCGCGAAGGACGGATCGTCCAGCTCGCGGGCTTTGCCTGGACCAGACTCGACATCAGCGACCTCCCCACACGGCACGCTTACGGGCTCGCGCTGCGGCAGGCCCACATCGAGCGCATCCTGGCCGAGTGGGCCATGGAGCTCGGCGTTCCCTTCTATCGCAATCGCGAGGTCACGGGCTTTGCGCGGGACGAGACCGGCGTCGACGTCTCGCTGTCAGGCGGCGAGCGCTTGCGCGCAAATTACCTGGTCGGCTGCGACGGCGGCCGCAGCCTGGTGCGCAAGACCGCGGGCATCGACTTCCCCGGCACCGCGCCGACGCTTCTCAACCTCATGGCCGAGGTCGAGATGCGCGAGGCGCCGGAATTCGGCCTGCGTCACGATGCGCTCGGCTTTCACGGCCTCAGCAAGGCCGAGAGCGGACGCGTGCTGGTCGTCGTGACCGAAGCAAGTCTCGATCGCACCGGTCCGCCCACCCAGCGCGACCTCAGCGAGGCGCTCGTGGCCGTCTACGGCACCGATTTCGGCCTGCACGATCCGGCCTGGATCTCCCGCTTCACCGATGCGGCGCGCCAGGCCGTGTCCTATCGCAGCGGTCGCGTGCTGCTCGCCGGCGACGCCGCGCATATCCATCACTCCGTCGGCGGGCAGGGCCTCAATCTGGGTGTGCAGGACGCCGTCAATCTCGGCTGGAAGCTGGCGCAGGTGGTCAAAGGCGTCTCGCCCGACAGCCTGCTCGACAGCTACCACACGGAGCGCCATCCGGTTGGCGCGCGCGTCCTCAAGAACACCATGGCGCAGATCGCCCTGCTCCGCCGCGGCGACGAGGGCCGCAAGGCCGCGCGCGAGGCCATCGCCGAGCTGCTCGGCATGGACGAGCCGCGCAAGCGCTTCGGCGCGATGATGAGCGGGCTCGACATCGCCTACGATCTCGGCGAAGGCCACGCGCTGCTCGGCCGGCGCATGCCGGATCTCGATCTGACGATCGAAGGACAGAAGCAAAACCTGTTCACGCTGCTGCATGGCGCACGCGGCGTGCTGGTCAATTTCGGCAAGCGAGCGTCAATCGACCTCACGCCCTGGGCGGACCGCGTCGGTGTTGTCGACGCCGCCTATGACGGCCCATGGGAGCTTCCCGCGATCGGACAGGTCACCGCGCCCGGCGCGGTGCTGGTGCGGCCCGACGGGCATGTGGCCTGGGTGGGAGACGGGAGCCAGGGCGGGTTGGAGGATGCGTTGATCCGGTGGTTTGGATTGGCTGCGGCGTAGCGCGCGAACGTCACATTTCCGCAGAATAAAGAAAGCCCGCGGCTTCCCGCGGGCTCGATCCGAACTCTTTCGATGATGCCACTCTGCCAGTGTTTTGCCCGACGCGTCAAACGGCTCCGATCGCGCACCGCGTACACTACTTCTAGACAAGCCCTCACTCCGGCGGAAGCAACGGCCGTATCCAACGCGAGAACCACTTCTCGGCATCCGTGCCCGGATTGCCCGAACCGTCTACTCCGAAGATCGGTGGCGGAATGAGGTAGCTCGGCTCGTCGGCGAAGGTACCGATCGGCTTGCTCAGCTGCGGTTGCCCGCTGTGAGCAGTCGGAACGGCCCAACTGCCATATCGCTCGTTGAATTCCGTGGACGGCAGATAGGGGACCGGCGCACTCCCGGACGCAAACACGCTGCCCGCGTTGGACTCGTTGACCCGGGCGAGGCGCCGAACGTCTTCGGACGCGATTGATCCTGCAGCGGGCGTAGGGGCCACTTGGGGCAAATGCTCGGCATGCATGGTGGCGCTTGGCGTGCTCGTCCAATTGCCGAAGCGATCTGCGAACGTACCGGTATGTTCTGGCTTGGGAGAATTGTCTTCAACCGGCCATCCGGGCGCAAGCCCAAGAGAACTGCCGCCTGCCCGAGGGGCAGGGCTGCCCGGGGCAAATGGATCGTATGGAGTTGTGCCGGTGGAGAAGACGCCTCCACCGGTTATCCCGGCGCCGCTCTCCGCACCGGAAGCGCGAGCCGGCACGGTCCCTGCGAGCCCCACGGCGCCTAACATTCCTAGCAACGGGAGGAGCTGCGGAGCGACCGCTCCGAGCGCTGCGACTGCTGCGACACCATACAGCGCGTTAGGCGGCGCGGCGGCCGAAGGAGGGTCCGGATCTAGGATCGGGGAGCGCTCGAAAAACGGCAGCGGAGCCCCGCTAGTCGGATCGAACCTGAGAACCAGCGAATCTTGAGGGGCCACCGTCGTGGGAGGTAGCGGCCCAAAGCCTCGCGGATCAGCAGCAGGCAAACCGGGAAGCCCAAAAGTTTGAGGCGGCCCCGGCGTCAATCCTTCCGGTCGATTCAAATCTTCGGGCAAAGGCGGAGTAAAGGGTGGTACCCGCGTATCAATGACTGGAGGAATGAGGCCAGGCTGGTCGGGAACAGGTTCAACAGCTGCGAAGTGCTGCGAAATAGGTGAATCAGTGAGACCCTTCTGTGAGTATCGCGCTATGATCCCTAACTTGTCTGCGAGACTGAGAGTCCCGTCGGGAAGGAGGATGGGAGCACGCAGCGCGCCTCGCCATTGGCTGGCAGCATGAAGTTGATCAACAGTGTCCTGCATCTGCCGAATGCTGTCGCGATTCTCTTCGGCATACGTTTTCCAGTTTGCATGCCAGTCGTCGATATGCCTGTTCGCGCCCTCGGGCGTCATTCCCAAAGGCGTATTGGTGAACAAATGCCCCCTCGCCAGCGCGTGCTTGGCAGCTGCAAGAAAGCTGCTCATCTCGACGTCCAGTTGATCAACAGCAGCCGTATCGCCTTGCTCGGCGGCGGCGAAAGATGGGTGCGACTGGAGCCCCTCGAGAAATTTGCAGAACATCTTGTTATAGCTCGCAAGATGCCCTCCTGTATGAGGGCTTGATCCTAACTCTCGAGCAGCTTCCTGACTTGATGGAAGATCGATCAAATTCTTGATGCCATTAAGATTGAAACGATCGCCCAAGACCTTGAGTGTGAAGTGGCCGGCAAGGCTCTGTGGCAAGATGTGATGGATCTGGAACATGCTAGCCTCTTGCGTTGCGCCAAGGCATGAATCAGCGCGGCCCCAAGACGTCGGTGCCCGCATGCGAGTGGAGGAAACTAGATTTTCGGTCTTGATTACTCGTCCCTGCTATCGGGCGAGGCGGCAGCTGATAACCAGCAATGCCTTCGGGGCGCCATGCAATTGCTCGATGCGAGGCTTCGCATGAGCAGCCAGGAAAACACCTGGCCGCAAGGAATGGCAATAAAGAAGCTCGCAATATCTCGCGAGCCCGACTTTTCTAGGCCATACTCCGATGAGACGCGGCTGGACAAGAACGCTCTTGCCTCTGATCGGCGGATCTCTCGACGAAAGATTTCAAATCGACAACGCGGCGCATCAGTTCAATACTTGGTCGCATCGGTAAATCCGATGCCTTTCATGCCCGCCTCCTTGCACGCATCCTTAGCGACTTGGTCACAGACTATCGTGGGATAGAAGAGAAGCCTGAAGATATGAGCCGCCCCGACACTATCCTCCTTGAAGACGAGGCTGCTTCTTCCCCTCAGATTGTAAACTTTGCGGCCGGGCGTGGGATATTCGATCTCAAGAACCGATTTCGCTTCGTCGACTGCATCGAGGACCCTGACGACATCACAAAGCCAATATGTTGGTGCCGCTCGACCGTCTCGGTAACGTGTCTCGCATCTGACGAAGCGAACTCCCTCCAAATCCAATTCCTCGAGGAGGCTCTTCATTCTATCCGAAACAAGCCGGTAGTCGTGAAAGAGCTCCCAGTCCGCGGGAGCTCGGCCAAGAGATTTGTCGATGACCAGTCGCGGTGTTTCAGGGTAAGGCACGAAGCCTCGTCCCGGCGGTGGAATGAGTACGTGGCGTCCCCCTGCGAGAACTGCGAGATTCTCCATCTCCCATCCCGGCGCCGTTTGAAACCGAGCCAGACCAACGACATAGAACCTTCGAGCCTTCGCCTTAATCCGGCGTCGCTCAGGAGGAGAACCAACCATCAGTCTTCTCTCATTTGCACAGGTCTAGCCGGTCCCGGTGCGGGTGCCGAGCTGCCCATCTACACAGGATTGTCGGTAGAGTAAAACACCGGCAGCCAAACACTTCAGAAATTGTTGCAACAACCTGAATGCGCTCGCTCGCGCTTGGACCGATCGTGTGGCCGTCCGTCAACGCGCTGACCGAAACGAAGCCCGGGAGGTCGGGGACAGACCTTGGACTGAACCTCGTAGGAAGTTATTCCCGCGACCGCCCCAGCTGGAAAACCCAAGTTTTGCTCCAACAAAAAAGCCCGCGGCATCCCGCGGGCTTTTTCCGAACTCTTCCGATGATGCCACTCTGCCAGTGTTTTGCCCGACGTGTCAAACGATCGACATCGAGCAATGAAGCTGACGGCAAGCGCCGATCGGAAGTCGCCCGTCGACATCAGTGATTGAACTCGTCAACACAGTAGAAAACCGGCAGCCCGCCAAATGCATCGGAATTCTTGTAACGAACCTGAATCCGCTCGCTCGCGCTTGCCCCGATCGTGTCGCCGTCCTTCACGACATTGCCATGCTCGATCAGATAGACGGACAGCCCGGACACCTTGTCGAACAGCGCCGCAAGCGTGAGCTTGCTTGTCACGAACTCGATCTCACGGCCGACGAAGGCGGACAAGCCCATCGTGACCGCGCCGATCTTGGCTCCTGAGCGGAACGGCAGAATGTCGACCCACAGCCTGAAGGGATAGTCGGGATACGGTTCGAAGGAATCGCGGGACGTTTCGAGCCAGAGATCGGCGGGCCGCGCAACCCGGCCGGCCCACACCACGCCGCAACATTCCGGCATCGTCGCAATCAGCGCGCCGATGACCGCGGTCGTGGCGCGCGCGGCGAGCAGCGGCTGCTCACCCTTTCCGAGCATCGATACGATCAGATGACCTCGATGCCAGGCGGCCACCGCCTTGCTCTCCGGCCACGTCGTGGCCGCGCGCGCCCACAGTCCCTGATCGTCTGGGACGGGTGCCGGCATCGACATGACGGCAACGAGATCTGTGCCGCAGCGAATGAGCGGCGAGTTTGCCTGAGACTGCTGCGCACCTCCGTCCATCACCTCCGTTGCCAGCTCCGGATGTCGGGCGTGAAGGACCTTGGCGACCGCAGACATGTCCGGTGTTACGGGATTGTTCAAAAGGACAAAAGAAAGAAGCGACTGACTCATCAACTGACCCGCAGAAGTCGTGGACCAAATTCGATTTTGCTATTCGCCCACAGGTTGAAATATTGCCTATTGTAGAACAAATCAAGAACAATGTCAACGGATGCGTTTGGCTCCCGTTGAAGGAGGTTCACTTCGAGCAGGGTGGAGAGAGCGCTCTCGATCATCTGAGGCGCGACTGCTGGGCCCCTATCGTGCGCCAGCTCAACCGCACGACATCGAGACCGGAAGCGCCGTTCGAGTCCGCGCCCGCTCGGTATCGCGAGCGTGGCTTCGCGGACGGCGAGGCTTTCGCCATATCCGGCCGATCGCGTTCGCAAATTCTGCAGCTCGCGCTTCAGACCAGAGCAAGCGTGTCGACGCCGCAGCGTCACCCCGAATCCACGTCCGGCGGCTCCTCCTTCGGAGCACGTCCACCCTCTTGCGTCCCAGGAATGTATCGAGGTGGCGACTGCTTCAACAGCTCGCGGGCCTCGCGCACGATCTGCCGGAAGGCGGGAGCACGCTCGGTCTCTCGGCCACCGACGCTTATGGGCAGAGCCTCGGCCGGTGATAAAGGCAAGTATCACGGCGCACTCAAATTGAGTAATTCGCTCAACCGGCTCAGATTCACCTCGAAAATTTAATCTGCGGCACGTATCAAAAGATACCGACTCCCCGCCGCGGCAGGCCTAGACTTCCTCCGTCACCGCAAGGCCCTTGGCATGAGATCGGTGATGAGAACGCCAGTTGCGCTCCCGCCCCCACGAACAAGGGAGATGCGCCATGATCACACGGCGACGCATCAAGCATATCAAGACACTGACCGAACGTCTCGCGGACGAAGCCGCGCGCTGCCGCGAAGAAGCGCGTGCGCTGGCGCCGGGGCGCCGCCGCGAGATGCTGCTGCGCCGGGCGCGGCAGGACGAGACCGCCATGCAGATCGCCGCCTGGCTGCATTCGCCCGGCCTGAGGGCGCCGACATGAGTCAGCAATATCGCGCTTACCTCGTCGGCGAGAACGGCGTCTTCCGCTCAGCCGAAGCGTTCGAGGCCCCGTCCGACGAGTCCGCCCTCACCTTCGCGCAGCAGTTCACGCGGCACGGCAAGGTGGAAGTTTGGCAACTGGGCCGCAAGATCGCCGTGCTGGACTCGGAGCAGTCCCAACCGCCACCGCCGCCCACGCGATGCCGGCCGTCACTGACACGTCAATGACCGCGTGCGCGCGATCGCGACGCGAGATGATCGATCTCGAAGCAGAACTTCACCTGCATGATTGGCCCATTGGCGTCGCGAACGTCGATCGCCATCTCTTGCCTGCCGCCCGCGGGCGAGGCGGCCAGGACGGCGTCGCGCGCCATGTCGGCAATCGATTTGGCGGCCTCGGCCTGAACCGCGCGCGGGCTGGACAATTCCAGTCCCTCCTCGTCCAGCGCAGTTCCCGTGTCGTCGCGAAGGTCGAAGTAATATCGAGCCATGTCCGCATCCTTTGCGGTATTAGGCGCGGGGCGGACAAAGGTTTCTTTCGGGACGAAAATTCTGTCGGGATCCAGCGGTTCCGGGAACGCGAGACATGGCCGCGGTCCGGCCGCCCGAATGCGCCAGCCTACTCCTCCGCCAGCTTGCGCTCGATATAGGCGTCCACCGTCTCGGCGAACGAGCGCTGCACGCCGACCGCCACATCATGCTGGTCGAGTGCGTCGCGCTGGAGCACGCGCAGGCCGCGCCCGCGGGCGCTGAGCGGCGCCGTGTTCAGGAACTGGTCGATCGCGCCTTTGGCGAGCGGGATGGCCTTGGGATCGCCCCTGGCGATCAGGAGCCGCAACAGGCTCTGGCATTCGGCCAAACCGGGCATGGCTTTGAGCCTCTCAGCCTTGCCGCGATTTCGGCTTCGGCCGCTTCACGGGCTGGGTGTGGGTGCCGAACAGCGCCAGCAGGAACGCGACTTCTTCCTTCGAACCGATCTGGATCATGATGATCTCCTTTTCGCTTGGTTGGTCGAGGCCCGGGCACGCGGAGTTCAGGACAATCGGGTTTCAGCACTGTTTCAGGCGTGTTTCGTGCGGTGGTGATGCTCCAAGGCGTCTGTGTGAAGATCTGAACATTACGGCTGCCCGAGGCCTTTCTGTTCCTTAACGCGTGCCCCCCGAACGGCGAGAGCGCGCACAGCGTGCTCGGCCAGCTCACCGACAACCAGCTTTACCGCTTCGACCAGGCCGTGGACAGCGCTGGACGATTTCGGCGCCGGCTATGCTTCATGGCGCTGCCGACGGTGCGCGGATTCGAGCGGATCGACGTGTCGCTCGCGGGGTGACCGGATTCTCCCGGAGCCACCCAAGATGCCAAAAGCCCGCGCGGATCGCTCCACGCGGGCTTTTGCTTGCCGCTTGCGCAGCCTCCCTCTTAGTTCGACGTGCAGACCTTGACGGTCTTCATGCCGGCCTCGGCTTCAGACCTGGTCTTGTACACGGTATCGCCGCTGACGACCGTCGTCTCGGTGGTGGTCGGCTTCGACTCCGTGATCGTGCACTTCTTGGTCTTGGCGTCCTGCACCACGTAGAACGCCTGTGCGAACGCAGGCGCGGCAAACGACGTCAGCACGGCAGCGGCAATGATGGTCTTGATGTTCATCGTGTCCTCCTCCAGCCCGGTGATCCGGACCTGTCTTTTTTAAACTTCAAATATTGCCACTTGTTCCCGGTTACTGCCCGAACCAACGGCCGCGCCCCGCGTTCACAAGCGAACCTGGAGGCTGCGATGTTGGATCTGAGACTTGCGATGACGGCGCTCGCGATGCTGATGGCCCTGATCACCGTGGCGACGGCCGAGCCCGTCAAGGACCAGGCGCGGCCTGCGGTTCAAGCCGCCGCCGAGGCGCGTCCGATCCGCGTTATCCTTCCCGCTCCCTGGGAGCCCGCCACGACGCACGCCGAGGCCCGGCCGGTGAAGTGACGCGGCCCGTTCAATCAAGGCTTCCGCTTAACGTCTTCAGAAAGCTCGCCCCGCACGCCTGCGGTCGCCAACACCGGCGCGGCTCATATGCCGCGTTTGGCCGTTACGGTGCGCAGCGCGATGCCGTGCTGCCAGGCACGCACTCTCACGGCCGCTTCGCTCCGGTTGAGCTCGAGGGCAATCTCGTCGGGTCGCCGGCCCGCTTCCGCCATGGCCTTCAAGCACTCATGCTCTTCCGCTGTCCACCTCTTCAACAATGGATAGCGTGATTGCATGGTTGGAGCTGCCTCGCCTGCCGTGAAAGCGAGGACAATCAGCCGCCAAAGGCGAAGTTCCTCGGCTATCACACTGCGAGGAGGCGAAGCGACAAAACAGGACATCGTGGCAATCGTTCCTCGCTAACTCAATTGAGTGAAGCTCAATCGAACAAGTCGGTGCCGCGGCAACTTGGCAGCTTCGAACCCGAGCAACCATTTCGAATCTCGCTTGTTGTCGCCGCACAATCACTTGCAGGAGACAACAACATGAAACGTTCAACTCTGCTGGCCGCAACCTTGTTGCTGCTCGCCTCGGTGCCCGCGGGCGCCCAGTCGCAGCCTGCGCAAAGCGGGCCGGGCAACAACGCCGTCAACAGCTCGGACCAGAACAACTCGAACAAGCCGGTCGAGGGCCGCAACAGCTTCACCGAGGGGCAGGCGAAATCGCGGATCGAAGGCGCCGGATATTCCAACGTCTCCGGCCTGCAGAAGGACGACCAGGGCGTCTGGCGCGGCAAGGCTGACAAGGCCGGCACCAAGACCGACGTCACCCTGGACTTCCAGGGCAACGTGAACCCCGCCAAGTAAGGAATCCCAGACATGACAATCACCATCTCCCGCCTCTACGACAATTATTCCGACGCCGAACGCGCCGTGACCCGGCTCGAAGCGGCCGGCGTGCCGCATTCCGACATCAGCATCGTCGCCAACAATTCGGACAATTGGTTCGGCTCGCGCTCCGGCAAGGTCGATCGTGACCGCGACGGCACCGACGATCGTGCCGAAGGCGCCGGCGCCGGTGCCGGCATCGGCGCCGGCCTCGGCGGCGCCGCCGGCCTTCTCGCCGGTCTCGGGCTGCTCGCCATTCCCGGCCTCGGGCCGGTCGTGGCTGCCGGATGGCTGGCGGCGACCGCAGCCGGCGCGGCCGCCGGTGCGGCCACGGGTGGAATCGTCGGCGCCCTGACGCAGGCCGGCGTCTCCAAGGAGGATGCATCGCGCTACGCCGAAGGCGTTCGCCGCGGCGGCACGCTGGTGTCCGCGAGGGTGCCCGACCAGGACCGCGCGCGGCTCGATGCCCTTCTGCACGAAAGATCCGTGAACTTGCAGGATCGCAGCGCGGCCTGGCAGAAGAGCGGCTGGACCGACTTCGATGCCGCAAGTCCTCCGCTGTCTCCGCAGGACATCGGGCGCGAGCGCGAGGTCTACGGCGCGGGTACGCGGCGATAGTTTTCGTAACCCGACAAGACAAGGCCCCGCGGTGCGGGGCCTTTTTGTGCGTGAGGGCGAACCCGCCGCCGCGCCGGGAAAAACAGGCAATTGGCATCAAATTTAGCCAAATCCGCCGCATCGGATTCGGCGGAATGAAATCTCTTCGCGCCATGCTGAAGCATGTCGCCCGCTCTCCTTGTGCGGACGCAATCGGGAGAGCCTCGGAGAGATCGCTCATGTATTACGTCGCCGCCGCATTGCTGGTGCTGTCGGGACTGTTCTATTCGGCGAGCCGTCACGAGCTCGGACAATTCGGCTCGGACGTCTGCAGGTATGGCAGCACGTTCTGCGACAATCCGGTGATGCTGTTCACCGGTGCCGCGCTGGCCGCCGCCTGGGGCATGTTCGTCAGCATCAAGTAGCGAGGCACCTCGGCCGCCGCCCGGCATTGGCGGGACGACGCGGGCAGTCCCTGCGACCGCATCAGGTGCCGGCATGTCTTGCGATGATGCCACTCTACATGTGTTTCGCCCGGCGGTCAAGTCGAATTAGTATTTTCAGAAATCACGGCGACGCCTCGCGCGCGGCAGGGAACCACTGTTCCCTCTTTGGCATTTGCTCAAAATACCGCGTCCTACCAGAGGTCCACTTCCATGAGCGACGGCGCCCTCACCCCGACGAAATCCGCGCCGACGCTGTTGCAACGGCTGGGGCCGGGCCTGGTCACGGGAGCCGCCGACGACGATCCGTCGGGCATCGCCACCTATTCGCAGGCCGGCGCGCAATTCGGCTACGGGCTGCTATGGACGGTATTTCTGACCACGCCGTTCATGATCGCGATCCAGCTCGTCAGCGCGCGGATCGGCCGCGTCACCGGCAAGGGGCTCGCCGCCAACGTCATGCAGGTCGCGCCGCGCTGGGCCGTGCTGGGCCTCGTCGCCATGCTCGTCGCCGCGAACACGTTCAACATCGCCGCCGACATCGCCGCGATGGCCGAGGCGCTCTCGCTCGTCATTGGCGGCCTCAACCACGAGCACGCGCTGATCTTCGCGGCGGGCTCGACCCTGCTGCAGGTGTTCGTGCCCTATCGCCGCTATTCGCCGGTGCTGAAATTCCTCACCTTGGCGCTGTTCGCCTATGTCGCGACCGCCTTCACCGTCAATATCCCCTGGAGCACGGCGTTGCTCGCCGCGGTGTGGCCGAAGGCCAATGTCAGCGCCGACTATCTGATGATGGTCGTGGCGGTCCTCGGCACCACGATCAGCCCGTATTTGTTCTTCTGGCAGGCTTCGCAGGAGGTCGAGGAGATGAACCAGGGCGAACGCGACAGGCCGCTCCGTGACCTCAAGCGTGGCGGCAATCACGAACTCGATCGCATCAAGACCGACACCATCTCCGGCATGCTGCTCTCCAACGGCATCGCCTTCTTCATCATCCTGACGACCGCATCGGTGCTGCACGCCAACGGCGTCACCAACATCGATTCGGCGACGCAGGCGGCCGAAGCGCTGCGGCCGCTCGCCGGAGACTTCACCTTCGCGCTGTTCGCGCTCGGCATCATCGGCACGGGCCTGCTCGCGATCCCGGTGCTGGCGGGCGCGGCCGCCTACGGCGTCGCGGAGATCTTCGGCTGGCGCGCCACGCTGGAGGCCAAGCCCGACGAGGCGGTCGGCTTCTACACCATCATCGCCGCGGCAACCATCATCGGCTTCGGCCTCGGCTTCACGGGAATAGACTCGATCAACATGCTGGTCTGGAGCGCGGTACTGAACGGCATCGTCGCCGTGCCCATCATGGCGATGATGATGCTGATCGTGTCGAACCGCGCCATCATGGGCCGCTTCAGGGCGCGGTCATGGTTGATCGCGCTCGGCTGGCTCGGCACCGCGCTGATGGCGCTGGCCGTCCTCGCCTTGCTCGGCTCGTCGGTGATGGGCTGAGGCGAGAGAACGCCGCAAGGCGGCGCTCGCGGACCGCATCGCTGCGGACTCACAGAGCTGCAGCGACGACGAAGTTACGGCGTCACGGGATTGACTGTCGGCGATGTCTTGGGCCCCGGTCGCGCAGGCTCGATCGGCGATTTCGGGGTGGTTGGAAGCACCTTGGCGCCAACGGCCCGTGCCGCCTCTCCCGTGGTTGCATACATCGCGACATGGGCTGGCTGGGTCTTGGCGCGATTCCAGGGGCCGTGGTCGACGACCAGCATTGCCGCAATCGCCACGCCGGCCACAATAAGCGCGATCACGCCCGGATGGCGGAGAGCGCTATAAATGGATCTTGCGAAACGACCACTCGTCATCGAAGCATCCGCTGTTGTCCTGTCCCGGGTTAATTCGGAACGGCCTTGCCGGTTCCCCCATTCCCATCGGGCAGGTTCCAACAGAGTCCGGATTGGACCCCGCGCCGTCGCCCTTCCCCACCCATATTCTGTCGATGAGGATGCAACGCTTCAAATCAGCCAGTCATGGGGCGCGTGTCCAACGCCGTGATGTGGACCGTCAGTGCGGTGGTGGGCCGCCTGTTCGTCCAGTGCGCCGGGGACAATTTCGACGATCTTCTGGGGAGCGTCTTTCTGATCGCGCGTAACGTGGGGATCAGCAAGTTCTTTCGGCTCGCGGACAGTGACGAGCGTGGAAGGAGTGTCTTCACCGTCGAAGCGGAACACTGGTTGCTGATCGGCGCTGCCAAAGTCGAACGCGGCTGTCGCGGGCTGCTCGGCTTCCGACAGGTTTGCAACGAAATGCACAACCTGCTGAGAGTTGCCGTGGTCTGTGTTGCCGTGAGTTGCGACGCTCTCGCCTGCGTCCGCGCCTTTGGCAGAGGCCGCGTGGCCCGCATTGCTATGCTCGGCACCGCCTGACTCTGCGGTCTTCACGGCCTCCGGCGGCGTGTCCGGAGTCTGGGAATGGTGCTCATGGTCATTCCCGACGCCATTGCCGGGCTTGAATTTGACTTCCGCCATCTCAACGCTCGCAGGCCCCGGCTCCGCAGCCTGCTGTGAGTGGCGGTGCTCCGTATGACCGGGACTTGCGGTCATCTCGACCGCTTCCACTCCTTGGGCAGAGGCCGCGTGGCCCGAATTGCCTTGCTCGGCGCCGCCTGACTCTGCGGTCTTCACGGCCCCCGGCGGCGTGTCCGGAGTCTGGGAATGATGCTCATGGTCATTCCCGACGCCATTACCAATCTTGGATTTGGCTTCCGCCATCTCAGCGGCCGCAGACCCCGGCTCCGCAGCCTGCTGTGAGTGGCGGTGCTCCGTGTGACCGGGACTTGCGGTCATCTCGCCCGCGTCCACTCCAACTCCTTGGGCAGAGGCCGCGTGGCCCGAATTGCCGTGCTCGGCGCCGCCTGACTCTGCGGTCTTCACGGCCTGCGGCGGCGTGTCCGGAGTCTGGGAATGGTGCTCATGGTCATTCCCGACGCCATTGCCGGACTTGGATTTGGCTTCGGCCATCTCCGCGGCCGCAGACCCCGGCTCCGCAGCCTGCTGCGAGTGGCGGCGCTCCGTGTAACCGGGACTGGCGGTCATCTCGACCGCTACCACTCCCACTCCTTGGGCAGAGGCCGCGTGGCCCGAATTGCTTTGCTCGGCGCCGCCTGACTCTGCGGTCTTCACTGCTCCTGGCGGCGTGTCCGGAGTCTGGGAATGGTGCTCATGATTATTCCCGACGCCATTGCCGGACTTGGATTTGGCTTCCGCCATGTCTGCGGCCGCAGACCCCGGCTCCGCAGCAGCCTGCTGTGAGTGGCGGTGCTCCGCGTGACCCGGACTTGCGGTGATCTCGACCGCTTCCACTCCTTGGGCAGAGGCCGCGTGGCCCGCATTGCCTTGCTCGGCGCCGCCTGACCCTGCGGTCTTCACTGTCCCTGGCGGTGTGTCCGGAGTCTGGGAAGGGTGCTCATGATCATTCCCGACGCCATTGCCGGACTTGGATTTGGCTTCCGCCATTTCTGCGGCCACAGACCCCGGCTCCGCAGCCTGCTGTGAGTGGCGATGCTCCGTGTGACCCGGACTTGCGGCAATCTCGCCCGCTCCCACTCCTTGGGCAGAGGCCGCGTGGCCCGAATTGCTGTGCTCGGCGCCGCCCGACTCTGCGGTCCTCACTGCCCCCGGCGGCGTGTCCGGAGTCTGGGAATGGTGCTCATTGCCGTGACCGACGCCGTTGCCGGGCTCGGATTCCGCCTGGGCCATTTCTGCCTTTGCCGACCCTGGCTCCGCAGTGTGTTCCGAATGACCGTGGCCGCTGCTGTTCGCGGCGTTGAAGCCAGGTTGGACCAACTCGCTCTGCTGCGTCGACGGAGCCCCGGTGTTCGGATTAGTCGGCACATTCTTTGCGGAGAGGTTTTCCACGGCCGGAGGCGACTCACCATGACCGGGCGCGATTGATGATCCGTAAGCCGGCACACCGGACGCACTGGCACTCTCTTCCGTTGCATCCGCCGAATCGCTCCCGAAGCCGTTGGACTTTGCCGACGTTCCGGAGCCAGTTCGAACGTGTGCGAATTGGAAGCTGAAACCGTCATCGGCCGAAGCGCTCCAAACGGCGGCCGCGCCGGAATCCTCGCTCGCGCGGCCGCTGTTCGTACTCAGGGCGGCCTCATCGATCGTGGCCGCCATCAGCGCCTGTTCGAGTTGCTCCAAGGTCACCGCGACGGCCGTACCTTCGGACTGATGAACGAGATCCGCCGCCGCAACGGATACAATTCCCTGCAGATGGATTTCGAGCAGGCCGTGGTCCCCGATGTCGAGGGGATGGTCGGTCGGATTTACATAGACGATCGTTTGATTGCTTGCGGGGTCGTAGATCCAGGCGAGGGTATGTGGCGGGATGGATTTGACTGTCGTTGTCAGATGCAGAAAAGCCAGCCCTCCGAATGCCGCAAGATTGAGCCTGCCCGGCCCGGTCGCGACATCCGAGACGGAGTCGGGAGAGACAGCGTCGGAAGAGACAGACTTGGAATCGATTGGGGAGAGAGACGCAATGTTGACAACGTCGCCCCCCATCAGCTGATCGCGGCTGTATCCGTCCGGACCGGAATCGGGACCGGAGTCCAATAGCCCCACGGGCTTTTGGACGTCGCGACCGGCGGCGTCCGGCCCCGCCTGGCCCTGCGCGCTTTCTTGCGTGACGCTATTTCCAGGGGTCACAAAGGCAGAATGCGGACTGAAATCGTGCGAAAGAAAATTCGTGGCGATGCTGTCTGCATGATCGGCGTCAGCATCACGCACCGCGGCCAGCTTTGTGGTGGCCTTGTCTCCGATGCCAGCCAGGAAGCTGTCGATCGATGCCTGATCCAGTTCACGCGCCTGCGCGGCGAAATGAGAGTCGCTGAGATCGTAGATCAGAGCCCCGGCGAGAGCGGCGAAGGTGCCATACCCTCCATGAACCGGGATCGGATTGGAAGCAGGCCGTGGAATTTGATGTTCCGAGCCTGCGCCAATCTCTGTGTCGCTGACTGCCCGCGGCAGATGCGCTGGCAGACTGCTCGTGCTCGATCCAACCGGACCGCCATCTTTCCACTGCTTCGAGCCCAGGAATTGCTCCGCGGTGCGCAGCACGTCCATTGCCGCGGCCGGGTTCGCGGCCAGGCTTGCTTTGGCAAGCAAGTCCCTCTCCGTGAAAGCAGGCGCCCCGCCGGATTTCGAGACGATGAGATGCTGGAGGATGGCTTTTTTCCAGACCTCGTGTCCGGTGGGCTCGTCCATCTGACCGGGGCCGTCGTCATGGCCAAACATGTCGTTGGCTTCCGACGCCTTGAGTTCGTCGGCAATTGCGAACGCCAGAAAGCCCAGGGCGAGCGCGCTGAAGCCAGAGGTGCGTTGCAGTAATGAGATGGTGGCGAGCACCGTTCTGTTGGTGATCTCGAGCTTCTGAAAGATGTTGTGCAGGTGGACTTTGACAGTCCCCTGGGAAACGTCGAGCGTGCGCGCGATCTCCTTGTTCGACATTCCTTCCGAGACCAATCGAACGATCTGGACTTCGCGGGGGGTCAATAGCTCAAGCATCTTCTCGATCTTGCCGCCGCCGTCGGCTTCCTTGCCGGTTGGCAGGAGATCGGACTGCTCCAGCGACACACCGCTCTTCGTCATCAGCCGCAGTGATCGCAGCATGGTGGCAGGAGCGGAATATTTCGAAATTGCGCTGCAGGCGCCGACGGCAATCGCAGCCGTCAGATTGTGGTCGCTGTCCGACTCGGTAAAGAACACCAGGCGCGTGGAAAGCTTCTCGGCTTTCACGATCGCGAGGATGTCGGATGCCGTCGCGTCCGGCAGGGCGTCGGCAATGAGCGCCACGTCGGGCGTCAAACTCCGAATGGCCCCGAGGCAGCTTGTCCAGTCGCAGGTCGATGCGACGACATCGAAATCCTGCTGCGTCCCGAGTACCGACTTCAACCCCTGCAGGACGATCGGCTGCCGATCGACGAGCACAACCCGGATGGGCTTGAGGATCCCCTGCTTGGCGGACGCGTCCAACATCAACTTTGCCTCGGCCCGGTCCTCTATGTCCTTCGGCATATGGCCGTGGCCGGGTGGCGCATTAAAATACAATTAATCGATTGGAGAAAGGGGCTTAGCGGGGTTTACGCGGCCTTAATCTCAGATTTGGACGGTATATGAGAACCATGTCATTTGACCCGATGGCCGTTGCGGTCGATTGGCTTGATGCCTATCGCGCCGGCGATATCGAAGCCCTTTTGGAACTTCATGCCGACGATGCCGTGGTGCACTGCGGCTGCAGCGGCATCCAGACCATCACCGGCCGCGAGGCACTTCGTGCCTATTGGATCGATCGCCTCCTCAAATATCCCGCAGGCACGTTGGACGATCTCAATCCTTCGGACGATAGAACCGTGATCTCTTACGCCACCAGCACGGGTGTCATGAGCGCCGTCTTGGCATTTGACGGCGCCGGGAGGATCAAGGTGATGGACTGCCGTCCCTTGCATGAGGCTCGCGGAACGTCACTGCTGCAAGTGGCGCCCCAAGCCTAGGCTTCAAAGCGCGTCCTCAACTAACTCCCGAACAATGCGCAGGGCGATCACGATGATCGCCGCGATGAGAAACGACACCGCGAGCAGGGTCCAACTCGGCCTTGTGCTCCCGCGGGCCACGCGCGCCACGAGCATTTTCATGTTCGTCAACATTCGTCGCTGGGAAGCCGGTGCAGGTAGGCTATCCCGAAGCCGGCGAGTTCTTCGGCGTCGCTCTCGCGCTCTTCCCATCTCCTGAACAAATAGCGTTCCAGCAGGCATCGCCGACTGTCGCATGCGTCGACATCGGGATGCCGCGCCCGGTACACCGTCCAGGCGGTCTCAGTGGCATTCTTCCACACGGAATCGTCCAAGATGCTTGCTCTCCAGAGCTCCATTTCCATTGCTGCCAACTCGAGCCATTCCTGAAAGTTTCTAGCTTTTCCCGATTTTCAGTAATCTTGAAGTTGGCTCGCGCTGGCTCGGAAGGTTGGGTGCTGCCATGAAACTGCTTCGGAAGTGGCTTCGGCAGGATGGTCCGGAGATAGCAACTATTGCCTACTTTTCCCGTTATAGCCGGGGCAGCAGCAGATGTGATGTAAGAGGTATCGCGATGAAGAAGATTGCAATGTCTGCGCTGATGGCCGGCGCTCTTGGTCTGAGTTCGGTCGCGGCGACATCTCCAGCCGAAGCTCACTGGCGAGGCTGGGGACCGGGCATCGCCGGCGGCCTTGTCGCAGGTGCCGTGATCGGTGGTCTTGCCTCCTCGGCTTATGGCTGGGGTCCTGGCTACGGTTATTACGGTTACGGTCCTGGCTACTACGGCGCCGGCTACTATGGCGGCCCCTATGCCTATGACTACGGTGCGCCGTATCGTTGGGGTGGCGGATACGCTACGACGACCTATTACACGCAGCCCGTTTCCTACGGCTACCGCTATCGCCGGGTCGTACGTCCCGCCTACGCCTATTACCGCGGGCCCTATCCCGTCGTGCGGCACCGCTGGCATCATCACCACTGGTAAGCGTGTCGCGCGTTATCACGAATGCGGCCGCGCTCCGAAGGGCGCGGCCATTTTCGATGAGGCGCTGCGTTTCGCTAGGTTCGAGGGGGTGGCTGCGACGGCGCGGCAGGTTGTTGAGAAGGCGCGGCGGACGGCTTGGGCGGCTCCGTCGGCGCAACGGAATCTCCGCCGCCGTGCGGCACGCAGGTGCCAACGTTGCTCAGCAACCTCTTCGCCTCGAGATCGCGGGCCTTCTTGTAGTCGCTGCGCCGGTCAATTCTCGCTGCGGCCAAACGGTCCCAGGCATCGAACGCATCCAGGTAATGCTGTCGCATCTGCGCCTCGGCCGAAAGGCAATCGGCGAACCTGTCGAATACGAGATTGCTATTAACCGGCGCGACGCCACCCACCAGGACCACAAGCATCCATTTCATGGTGTCCGCCTCTATTGGCGACTGCCGGAAAGATAACGCGTCGGCAAGGTCCGGCCGCGCCGCCGTCCGGTCTGGGGAAAAAGAGGCCCCAGCTCGCGGGGTTATGGGGACATCGGAGCTGGGGCCATCGGGGTCACCCTTGGGGAAGGGCACCGGGAAAACTTGGCAATTGCGCAAATGTTCCCTTCCTGTTGGAAGCGGCGACATCGAGAGAGACGCCGCCCTTGAACAGGCTGCGGCAATCCGTTCAACCCAAACCCATCCCCTGCTTCAGGAGATCGAAGCTCACCGGCTTTGTCAGCCGCCGCTTCACTCGCCCGGAGCGATCGCGTTGCTCGGCGTCGGGCGGTCGGTGATCTGCTGGCCGAACAGGCTGCCGATCAGCTCGACTGCAGTCCGCGCCGTCCGGCCGCGTTCGTCCAGGAAGGGATTGAGCTCGACGATATCGACCGATCCGACCGTCCCTGAATCGTGCAACAGCTCCATGATCAGGTGTGCCTCGCGATAAGTCGCGCCACCCGGCACCGTGGTGCCGACGCCCGGCGCCGCGGACGGGTCGAGGAAATCGACGTCGAAGCTGACGTGCAGGACGCCGTTGCGGGCCTTGACGCGCTCGATGACCCGCCGGATCAAAACGGCGACGCCGAACTCGTCGATCTGGCGCATGTCGACCACCCTGATCTGGCGCGCCCGCATCAGCTCCTTCTCCAGCTTGTCGATCGAACGCGCGCCGAACAGATCGAGCCTGTCAGGGCTGATCGAAGCGCGCGGATCGTCGCCAAGCAGGCCGTCGAGGCCCGGCTCGCCGCACAAGAACGCTGCCGACATGCCGTGCATGTTGGCGGTAATCGTCGTCTGCGGCGTGTTGTAGTCGGCATGGGCATCGAGCCAGAGCACGAACAACTCGCGTCCACGTTCCTGCCAATGGCGCGCCATGGCATTGACCGAACCCATCGACAGCGTGTGATCGCCGCCGAGGAAGATCGGCAACGCGCCCGTCTTCGCGATCTCATGGCCGCGTTGGCTCAGAAGGCGCGTCCAGCGCTGGATCTCGCGGTAGTGATTGGCTCTTTCCGGCGGCCTGTCGGCGAGGTCCCGGACATCGCTTACGGAAAGATCGCCGTAGTCGGCGACCTCGAAATCCAGGCTTTCGAGCAGGGTCGCAAGGCCCGCGGTCCGCAGCGCCGCAGGACCCATCAAGGTGCCGCGCTGCGACGCGCCCATGTCGATGGGGGCGCCGAGCAAGGCGATGCGCCGGGCGCGATCCGTCACGGTCCGATCGGTCACGGCTGCCTCCTCACGTCACAAGGTTGAGCAAGCCTAACAGAGATTCGCACCCGTCGTTTCCCGGGTACCTCTTCGATCGCCGAATCATCTCGGAACAAAATCCCGTGCGCTGAATTGCTCATCCAAGGCCGGCACCCGCCGTCAACCACGGCGCCTCGCGCGGATAGCCAAAGGTCATCCGACCCGCTGTTCAAAACGAGCGCTCGCGCGGATAGCCAAAGGTGTCGGCCTCCATCATCAGGCTTGGAGTCGCGCGCTTGAGCACCGAGATACCGCAGTCCACTTCGCAACCCGGCGCGGCCGAGCGTGCCATCGATACGGCAGCCGATGTCTCCCGCACGATCGGTGAAGTCGCCGGCGGCCTGCACGCAGCAGTCGGCCGTCTGACGTCTACGATCGAGGAATCGCGCAAGCCCGGCGGAGCCCTCGCGACGGTCTCGGCGATCACGCGCGAAGCGCCGCTCGCCAGTCTGTTCGTCGCGTTCCTCTTCGGGATGGCAATCGCGCGGCGGAGATAGACCGCCGCCACTTGCTCAGGCGGCGCTGACAGCTTCGAGTTCGGCCGCCAGAAACTGCTTTTCGAATGCCTCGGCGGGCATCGGACGGCCGAAGAAATATCCCTGCGCTTCCTCGCATCCCATGCTGACCAGGAAGTCGGCGGTTGCGCGGTTCTCGATGCCTTCAGCCACGACCGTGAGGCCGAGTTGCTTGCTGAGCCCGATTGTCGAGCCGACGATCGCGGCATCGTCGGAATTCGCGAGCAGGCCGAACACGAACGACCTGTCGATCTTGAGCCCGTCGAGCGGAAATTTCTTCAGATAGCTCAGGCTCGCATAGCCCGTGCCGAAATCGTCGAACAGGATGCGGACACCCAGTTGCTGGATCCGCTTGAACATGTCGAGCACGCGGCTTTCGTCATGGAGCAGGATGTCTTCGGTGACCTCGATCTCTAGCAGCGAGGGCGCGAGCCCCGTCGATTCGAGCAGTGCCGCAACAGAATGTGCGAGATCGCCGGAGTCAAGCTGCGAGGGCGAGAGGTTGATCGCGACGCGCACGCCGTTGCCGGACAACTCCCAGGCACGCGCCTGACGGCAGGCGGTCTCCATCACCCAGTTCGCGATCCGCTCTGACAGTGCCGAGCTGTTGACCACCGGCATGAACTCCGCAGGCGAGACGTAGCCGCGCACGGGATGTCGCCAGCGGATGAGCGCTTCGGCCCCGACGAGGCTGCCGTCGAGCAGACGAACCTGGGGCTGGTAGAATAGTTCGAACTCACCGCGATCTGCGGCAAGCGCCAACTCGCTCTCCAGCGTCAGCCGGTTCTCCAGCTCCTGCCTGATCGCAGCCTCGAACAGCACATGGCTGCCCCGCCGCGTCGCCTTGGCACGGCTCAGCGCGAGATGGCCGTTGCTCAGGAGTTCGTCAGCGTTGTGTCCGCCTTCAGGATAGACGGCAACTCCGATGCTGATCCTGACGCGGTGCTGCCGCGCGCCCGTCGCAAGCGGCGCTTCGAACGCGTACGCGATCCGCTCGGCGATTGCCGCGATCGGCTCGCCCGCCTCTGCACCATCGAGCGCGATGGCGAATTCGTCGCCGCTGAGCCGGGCAACGACCGCCTTGCCATCGACTTCTGTCCGCAGACGCTGCGCGACCGCCCGCAGCACGAGGTCTCCGGCCGCATGCCCAAGCATGTCGTTGATTTGCTGGAAGCCGTCGAGCCCGATCACGAGCAACGCGACCTCGCGAGGCTGTCGCTCCGCATCCGCGATCATGCCGACCAGTCCGGCATGCAGCGCGTTGCGATTGGCAAGACCGGTCAGCACGTCGTGTTCGGCAAGATATTTGACGCGTTCGGCCTCGCGTTTGCGCACAGAGATGTCGCGCAGGATCGCGCCGTACTGAAAGCCATCCGTTCCCTGCCAGCCCGAGAAGCTCGCCTCGACGGAGAAGGTTTCGCCATTCTTGCGCCGGCCCTCGAACTCGACCACGACCGCCCCGCCCGGAACCAGAAGCGCCTGGCGCGCGGCGTCGTGCATGGACGGGCTTGCATTGCCGTCCCTCGCCACAGCGCACAGCGTTTCGAACGGGCGGCCGATCATCTCGGCCGGCGTGTAGCCGAAGATCGCGCTCGCGCCCGGATTCCAGACCGTGATCCGGTGCTCCTCGTCGGTGCAGACGAGGCCGTCGCCGAGCGACATCGCGATGCGGTGAAAGCGGCTCTCGGCGATGCGTCCCAGCAGACCGCGAAAATCGATCTCGTCCAGCGCAATCGCGGCCAGATAGGCGATGATCGCGATGTGGAATAGCGAGGTGTCGATGACGAGGGGCCATCTTGCCTGCACGAGGCCTGCAATCAATTCGACGGCCGCTCCGAGGGCGATGAGGACAGCGACGCGAATTCCGGGTGCGACGCGGCGCCACGAATACACCATCAGCAGGCAGATCAAACCCAGGCCCAGAATCATGCCGACATCGGACGTCCAGCGCAGCATCCGGCCCTGAAGGATCGATTCGGCGGCCAGCGCCTGGAGGACCGGCCCCGAGATGATCTTGCCGTTGGGAACGCTGAACCGGTCACCAAGCTCGAGCGCGGTGGCACCGACGATGATCTTCTTGTTCCTCAGCTTGGCGAGGGCAGCGGTATCGCCGCGCAGCACGTCGACATAGGATACGCTCGGAATGGAGGTTGCGCGAATGCCGAAATCGATCAGGAAGGGCGGCCGCCGATTGGCGTCCTGCCCGGCCAGCACGACGGCCATCGACGGCATCAAGGCATCGCCGAGCCTTTCTCCGAACGGATAGCGGCGAACGAGCCCGTCGGATTCGACTGCGACGTTCACAAGGGCCGGCCAGGACTGGTTGGCGAACGGCTTCAGTGGGCGATTGACGTGCGCCGGTCCACCGTTCGGCGACGGCTGCTTGAAGGACGGCAGGATCGTCGAGCCCCCGACCTCGCGTAGCGCATTGACGAAGGCCTGGTCGGAAGCCGGATCCGACGGCGTGCTGAAATCGACATCGAAGGCGATGTCCCCGGCTCCCGCAGCCTCGAGCCTGTGCAGCAGATCCGCGTGCAGCTGGCGCGGCCAGGGCCACACCCCGATCCGATCGATGGAGGGTGCATCGATGGCCACCACGACGACATTGCCGCTGGCCGCACGCGATTGCCAGCTGAACCGCAGATCGGTGAGCGCGTTGCGTAGCGCGCCATGCCATCCCGTGGACAGCACGATCGCGAGCGCGATCACGACGAGAATATGCGGCCGATAGCGTTTCACTTCGATCCTCCCGCGCGCTCTCTGCAATGGGAGCGCCCCCTTCATTTCCCGAGAAAACCGTCTCAGCGTCTGCCGTGGGCAACGCCATGGCCGTTGCTGCCATTGCCGCCGCCATTGCCGTTGCCGTTGTTGCCCCTGCCGTTGCCGGTGGCACCATTGTTGCCGTGGCCGTTATTGCCGTTGTTGCCACCGCCATTTGCGTTGTCGGCCCCGGGGCTGTCGCTCGATGCGCCGGCTGTTGCTGCAGCGATCGCCGCTCCTGCATGCGAGGCGCCATTGCCGGCCGTCGCACCTCCGCTGGTCGTGAGCGCGGTCTGGACAGAGCTGTTGGATCCGGTCGGATTGGTCTTGCCGTCGCTCCAGACCGTCGCCTGGCTTCCGGTGCTCGCATTCGCCCTGCGCACTTGACCGGGAGCATCGACGCCGTGGGCCAGCCCGCGCGTGGCCTTGTGGACGTTCAGCTTGACCTCGCCGAGCGAGCTCGAGATGCGCACGACGCCGGGCTTGGGGCTTCCGCCGCCCTTGAGGGTGTCAGCTCCGGCCGCCTTGCTGCCCTTATCGACCGGACCGAGCGCGTGGATTGCATGGCCGTTCCCGGCATTGCGCGGCGCCGTCAGGCCTGATTTCGGCACGGGAATGCGCTCGACCGTCGGAGCGCGCGGCTTGCCATGCTCGATGGGATTGAACGTGCCCGCACCGCTCAGGCTGAGGCCAGGCTTGCCGTGCTCGGAGACGGTGGCCGCCTGTCCCGGCATGACCTGGGCAATCTGTCCCGTCCTGAAGTCGGAGACCTCGACCTGGCCGCGGAGCACGCCGACCTTGGTACTGCCGGCCTCCACCGTGACACTGAACTTCGTTCCCTTGACGACGGCGGCGAGATAGGGCGTCTCGACCTCGAAATGCTTGACGTTGCGCTTCTCGACCTCGAGCAGGATCGAACCTGCCTGCTGGATGATCGTGGTCGAAAGGCCCTCCTTCTTCTCCGCCGGCAAGCCGACCACGGAGTTGGGAGCGATCAGTATCGTTTCCTCGCCGCGGACGAGCAGCACCCGGCCATTACGTCCGGTGCGGATGGTATTGCCGGGCTTGAGGGTCTCTTCCGGGTTCAGCGAAACCTGTTGCGCCCCGTCGGTCGCGATCCACACCTCGCCGGTCGACTTGCTGACCGACCAGACACCATCGTCCGCAGCGAACGCACCGGAAGCCATTCCCAGGATCAGTGCCGCCGCGAAGGCGCACCGCATTCCAATTCTGTCGAGCATGACAACCCTCAGTCCGCGTTACAGCCGGACCTGAGGCGTATCCGAAATCACTCAAGAGAGAATTAGCGGGAGACGGGCAGCGGAGCAGCCACCTTAACCAATCATTGACCATAAAAAACTATGAAAAATCATGCAGCTAATGAACTCTTACCGCCCCGCGGCAGTCTCTCCGTCAAACTACGGAGAACGACTCGCCGCGTGCGTCGAGAGGCGGCATCTCATTACCGCGCTGGCGCTATTGGCTCCCATTTTTGCGGGAGTTTCCCAAGCCTTCGCACAACAGGCGAACCAGCCGGGTTTCGATCCGCGCCAGCCCGAGAAATACTTTGAAAACCAAACCGAACGGGAAACGCTGAGCCGTCCGCCGGTCAGGCTGCCGTCGGTCGACCAGCCCAACACCGGTGGCAACACCAAGCCGCAATTCGTGCTGCGCTGCATCAATATCAGCGGTGCCCACGCCGTCTCCCCCGATCGCCTTGCCGCTGTCTATCAGCCGTATGTCGGCAAGAAAGTCTCGCAGGCGGATCTCGCCGGGATCGCAGGCGCGATCAGCGATCTCTACCGCGCCGACGGCTTCCATCTGAGCCGGGCCATCGTGCCGCCGCAGGACATTGCGGATGGCGGGGTCCGGATCCAGGTGATCGAGGGCGCCATCGTGCAGGTCGAGCTGAAAGGCGACGGCGCCGAGCAGTTCGGCGTCAGGCCGATGCTCGGACCGGTTCTGGCCGAGCAGCCGTCGCGCCTGCCGACGCTCGAACGCCAGCTCTTCCTCATCAATGGCAGGCCGGGCACCCGGATCACCGATACCGCGCTCGAGGAGATCGGCGGCGCATCCGGCCGCTTCAGACTCACAGTCCATTTGAAGACCTGGCACGTCTTCTCCTCGTTCGGTCTGGACAATCTCGGATCATCCCCGGTCGGGCCCTGGCAGACCTATGCCACCGGCGCGTTCAACTCCTATCTCGCGCCGGGAGACACGTTGGCGGTCAACCTGTCGACGATCGCCAACGATCCTCGCGAGCTCGGCTTTGCGCGGCTGTCTTATGACGTGCCCGTCGGCGTCGACGGCGTACGTCTCGGCGCTTCCGTCCTGTACAGCGCGGTCCGGCCGGGCGATGCCCGTCGCCTCGACAGCGACATCACGACGACCGAGGCCTTCGAGCTGCGCGCCGGCGTCGTTCCGCTGCAATCGCAATCGTCCACGCTCACGCTGACTGCGGCGGCGAGCTTCAGCAACGTGTCCGAGCACGACCTGTACGGCCCCTGGTACAATGACCACATCAGGACAGCGAGCCTGACCGCCGACTACAGGCTGCAGGATCACTTCGGCGGAACAAATTTCGCAACGCTGACCTACCGCCAGGGCCTCGACGTCTTCGGCGCTTCGCATTTCAACGACGATCTGGTGTCGCGCAACGGCGCCTCGTCGAACTTCTCGGTGCTGAACCTCTGGTTCACGCGCTACCAGACGCTCAACGATGCCTGGTCGCTCAAGCTCTCCGCGGCGAGCCAGACGGCGTCGCGGCCGCTGTTCACCTCGCAGCAGTTCTATCTCGGGGGTGCGGCCTTCGGCCGGGGCTACGGCGCAGCCGAGATCAGCGGCGACAACGGCCTTGCCGGCTCGCTCGAACTGCGCTTCGACCAGAAGCTCAATTTCCGCTACTGGACCGGCTATCAGCTCTACGCCTTCGGCGACGCCGGCGCCGTCTGGAACCACGGTTACCGCCTGAGCGAGGGTCTGTCGCTCACATCGGCCGGAGCCGGTGTGCGCTTCTTCCTGCCGGACGATCTACAGGCCGATCTCGGCGTGGCCGTGCCCTTGAGCTACCGGGCACCGGACAACACGCGCCGCAGTCCCCGCTTCCTGCTCACGTTGTCGAGCGCATTCCGGCTCTGCCCCGAACGCGGCAAATCCGGCTGTCTCTAGCCCTCCGCCGCCGTTCGCAACGTAGTCCCCCCGGGGCATGCGGCCCTTCTGCGGCCTTGCTCACAAACTTGCCTGAATTTAATCCCGTAACCTGCTCACGATCGCTCGATCCGGGAGTTCCCAATGACCATATTCAGCCGAACGTGATTGAGACGAAACCATGAAGAGGGTGTTTGCCATCCTGGCGTTTCTCTGCGTCCTCGGCGTCGGGGAGTATTTCCTCGTCAGCCGGTTCGCGATCCGCCATGAGGCCCTTGCGTTGTTCGATGCCTCGCGTCAGCGGCCGATCGCCGTCGAGGTGGCCGTGCGGCGCGACTACGAGACCAAGGCCAATCTCGGCCTCTGGAAGCTGCCCCTCGCCATCATCAGCAACGGCAACACCGTCAAGGCCACCGAATATTCATTCCTCGCCAACGGACTCGCCGCGCGGGGCTATCTGGTTGTCAGCATCCAGCAGGACCTGCCGAGCGATCCGCCGTTGATGACCCTCGTCGGGCAGCAATATGTCGGCCGGCGTGACGTCTATATCCGCTGTGAGGCCAATATTCTTTTCGTGTTGGGCGAATTGAAGAGGCGTCTGGAGAACGTCGACTACGACCACATCACCCTTGTTGGCCATTCCAACGGCGGCGATGTCTCGATGTATGTCGCCCACCAGCACCCGGAGCTGGTGTCGAAGGTGATCACTCTCGACAATCTGCGGGTACCTTTCGTGCTCAGCGACGGCATGAGGATCCTGTCGTTCAGGTCCAAAGACCCGCATTTCGTGACCGATCCCGGCGTGCTGCCGACGCCGGAAGAGGCCAAGGCGCGTGGTATCGACATCGTCCACACCGGCGCGCAGCACACGGAGATGAGCGATCGCGGCCCCAACGCGGTCAAGGAGAAGATCCAGGAAACGCTTGACCGCTTCCTGCGTGACAGCGCCAGCAGCGCGCTTGCGCCGGCTGACACGAAGAGCCCGATGATCATGAATCCGGGCGACTATTAGCCGGCGGGCGCTTTGCGGCAGATCAAGGCGGTTCCGGGGCGGCGGGGTAGAAGAGCCGCATGGCCTCGGAGAGACACGTGTCGCACTATATCGAAAGTCTTGATACCAAAGGCCTGCCCGCGGCGAGGATGCCGACACCCGTGCGGCATCTCTACCGTTCGGTCCGCAAGCTGCTGCGGTCGATCATCGCCCGCATTGATCTCTCGCAATTTCCAGGGTCGTGCTGCGGATGAGCTTTGCCGCCGACGAATGCATGAAGGTTACCCTATGCACCAGCATTTGAGACGAATCTGCGTGCTGCTCGCCGTAACCTCGAGCGTCGGCACGTCCTCGGCGCTCGCAGCCGATGCCAATCACGGTGCCGATCTCGCCAAGCGCTGGTGCGCGAGTTGCCATGTCGTCGCGAACGGCCAGGCTCAGGCGAGTGCCGACGTCCCCTCCTTTGTCGCCGTCGCGCGCAGGCAGGACTTCAATCCGGAGAGGCTCGCCTTCTTCTTGCTCGATCCGCACCCGAAGATGCCGAACTTCCCCCTGAGCCGGACCGAAGCCGGCGACATCGCCGCCTACATCGCATCGCTGCGCTAGGGCACGATCCGGACCCGAAGGACCGCGTTAGCGCAAGGCGTGAAGCGGCAGCCGCCGGGGACCACATCTGCCAGAAATGCAAATCCCTGCCGGAGGACCGACAGGGATCAGCAGAAGAGATGCCAGACGGCGAATGAGCTCATTCGGTGGCCCGGCATGGATCCGCACCAGCATCGAAGTGCGGATCGCCACGCCATGCAAGTTCAATTTATGGGCACGCTGTGCACAAGCCGAGCCTCAGGACTTGCCCTTGCCCGGTTGCATGAGACTGCCGGTCATCTGGCGCATGTGATCTCCGGCGCTGGTGAACTGGCTACGCAGGAAATCGGACTGGATTCGCATCGCTTCCTGGAGGTCGGTGGCATGAACGAGCTTGCGCGCATGCTCGAAGGCCGACTTCATGTTCTGCTCGGTGAAAACCAGCGCCTGTTTCGACACCTCCGTCCCTGCGCCAGGAACGGACGACATTGATTTGGTGGCGGCTTCGAAAAACATCCCGAATGCTTTCTCCGCCTGGTCAATCGTCTTCTCGGCCAGGTCGCGCAGTTCGGCCGGAACTTCGAGCTTCGGTTCGATCATGGTCGCACTCCTCCCGTTTTCCCAACTGAATACCACACTTGCCGGATCGCCTTCCAGCGCCAGCCTCGGTGGAAATGTCGCCGGAGACCGGCTCCGGCAGGAAAACGAAGCAGGAAACGAAGGGCCCAAGGCCGGCGCGCGTCCCGGGCTCAGGACAAGGGGTGCTCGGGAAGAGCTTCTTCGGTGGCGAGGTCTTCGACCAGCTTGATGACCTCGAAACGCTGTCGAGGCGCGAGCTTCAGGAACGCACGGAGCAGCCGCAGACTTTCGACCGTACCGCTTGCAGGAGCGCCGAGCTTGAGGTGCAGTTCAGCCGCGAAATTGAGGTTCTTCATCTCGCACCTATGACAAGCATCGGCCTTTGTGATCCATTCGAGAACCGGACGCCACGACCAGACGCCACAACAGCCCTATCGCGACGAACTCTCGACCGGATGGCCCCGACCGGTTGGCACGCTGAACGAACTATCCAAGCCACGAGCTCAACCAGAGGGTTGCAATTATGTCAACAAACAACCCTTCCGACAAGTCCATCAATGGCTGTAGCGATGCTTCGTCTGCATCGCACCATGGCAATTCCGGATAACAGGAATATCGACCGCCGTCACCCACCTGCGTCAAGAAGCGGCATCAATCACGCACACAGCCGCGGTCGCTGTCAATCGGCGCAACGTTTCGGCTCGTTTCCGACATGAATGGACGTTGGCTGCGAATTCGGCGCCTTCCAGCGCATACACGCAATTGTTGAGTCCAACCCTAGCGGTTGTACCGACGGCGAAATGAAGATGGATCTCACAGCCGATCTCCTGATCCCGGCTGGGTTGTCGCATCGGGATTCACTGGTCCGGAAATGCTCTCGGCCATGAACCGTTGTCCACGAACGAACGACCAAGCCGTTGCGACACGGCCACGCAGACGACGGCGCCATGGCTGAAGACTCTTCGATTCGGGCGCCTCAGCACCAAAGGACGACGGCATGATTTCTCGCTGCGATCTCATCAAGGGCGCCGCGGCCGCGCTTTTCACCCTCTCGATGCAAGGCGCATGGGCGCAGGAGACCAAGATGAACCTGTTCAAGATCATCACCGTCAAGGACGAAATCGTGGTCGGATTGTCGGCGGAGGAGCTTCAGGCGCTCGGAGGCAACGATGCGAGCGCGGTTGCGCATGCGCTGGCGCAGAAAGGCGATCTCACGGTCTGGCGATACAACGTGCATCGCGGCCCGAACGGTGAATTGCAACAGGCGCCGACCGCCAAGATCGGACTTTTGGCCAACACCTCACTCCGTGTCGAGCCCTATACGACGCCTTACCAGATCGTACCGCATCCCTAGAGCATGATCCGGCCCCGGAGGGCCGCGTTAGCGCAAAGTGCGCAGCGGTTTTCCGAGAAGATCACGACAACGTAAAGCGCGACGGCGATTCATCGCGTTTTGGGCAACGGACCGGCACGCCAGCAGCCGAGCCTGCCGGCGTGCCGTCTTCATCTTCGCCGCTGTGCCCGTTGCGTCGCTGTTTCCGTCGCAAAGCCGTAGATCAGCGCCAACCGGTCCAGGCATTCGCGAAAACGCCGTGCAAAATAGTCGTTCCAGCGCTGTGTCCGGACGGCGCGACGCTGCCCGATCTGATCCATGGTCAGGCCCAGCACGAGCACGTCGTGCACCAGTGCGGCGCCGTCGGTGCCGAGTTCGCGTTCGACCCGGTTCAGCCGCAACACCGCCTGGCGCTGGCTCTCGGTGACGGGCTCGCGCATGCGCGCACCGTCGACATATTCCGTCGTCGGGTCCATCGCCTGAGGACCCCGCTCCGCCCTCTCCCAATCGCTCTGGAAGGCGCGCCCCCCAAGGTATTGCGCCTCGTCGACCTGGTGGTGTGCGTGCAGCCGGCCGAGGGGATCGCCACGGATCGACCGGATGGCCAGGATCTTCTCACCGGAATCGAGAGCCAGCGGATTGTCGACCTCGACCTCCGCCACTTCGGCATTGAACGGCACCTCGCGGGAGCGCCGATCGTAGATCTGCGCCAATTTGTAGGATTTGTTGCGTCGGACACGAGCCACTCGGATACTCCTTGCGAAATTGACGATGGAACGGGGACCACGAACTCAGGCCGCAGACACCAGCCTCAGCACGACGGGACCGGGGATTCGGGCGGACGCAGCACCGGAGCGGCGGGTCAGGCGCGCATGCGGCGCGCAATAGCTGGAGCCCGGCTGGCAGGGATGACCACAGAAGGCGATCTCCTCCCCGTCCTTGTCGCCCCCATAGGGATAGCGGCAGTCGGCCGGCCCGAGTTCGACCAGTTGGACCAGGCGGGGCTGAACGCCGACGCAGCGCAACTTCACCGGCACCGCAGGCTTCATTGCGGACTTCGGCGGCACATTCAGGTTCGGTAACACCGCGCGGCGCGGCGAAACCGGTGCCTCACCCGGCAGATGCGGGGCGATCGACGGGCTCGCTATCCATTCCGGTATCACGAGCCGGAGCCGCTTGGCGCGGCCGATCACCGCATTGCGCGTGTAAGCCGTTCCAAACCTTGCGTTAATCTGTCGTCCGATCTCCGCGTAAGACATGCCCTTGAAAAAATAGTCGCGAAGCGCGTCGGAGTGCTCCGACGGCCAATGGCCCGGTTCCATATTGCTGTCCTGTGATCGGCCTCAACTGATCGAACGACCGGAGGCGAAACACACATTCCGGTATTCCGAAGATCAAGTCAAGCGATAATTCTGATATTCATAATTGCAACAATTCCGAATTTCGGATTACAAGAGCCGGACCGGTGCGCAATCGAGGGAATCACCATGTTGGACGTTGCAATGATCGAGCGGGGCCTGGAGAAAACGGGCAAGAGCAAGGGCGGCCTGGCGGCGGCCATGGGCGTGCGGCCCGGCGCAGTCTCGGAGATCCTCGGCGGCGAACGCCTGGTGAAGGCCTCGGAAATCATTCCGATCATGGAATATCTCGAGCTCAATCTCGCGCCGATCATGGGCCGCGTCGGCGCCGGCGCCGTGATCGAGCCGGATTACGAGCAGGTTCCGCCGGAGGGGCTCGGCGACATCGCGCTGCCCTTCCCGATCATGGAAGAAACCGTCGCATTCGAGATCGTGGGGGACTCGATGCTGCCCAAATACGAGAGCGGCGACGTGATCGTGGTCTATAAGGACCAGCGCCATCCGCTGTCGAGCTTCTACGGCGAAGAGGCCGTGGTCCGGCTCAAGACCGGCGAACGCTATTTGAAGACGATCGAGCGTGGGAAAAGCCCGTCCGTCGTCAATCTCACCAGCTTCAATGCCAAGCCGATCGTCGGCGTGAAGCTGGAATGGGTCGGGGAGATCTGCCTGTCGATGCCCAAAGGGCAGCTCGAGCGGCTGCGCGCGAAGTCGGCGCGCCCCCGCAAGAAGGGGAAGTGAAGAGCTTCGGTCAGCCGATTTCGCTTTTATAGAAATTCTTCTTGACTTGATTCCGTTTTTCAGAAATACTCTGCCGTGCTCCCGCAACGGGGCGCGGCAGGGTCGTTTTTCCATGCAGTATTTCGTCGTGATGATCGACTATGGACGGAGGGGCCGCGAGGCGATCGTCGACCCTGAGATCACGAGGCGAGAAGTCATCTCCCGCATCGCCTCGGGTGAATACCGGAACGTCTCGTTCATCCACGAGATTGCCGGGAATTCGGTCGAGGACGTCACCGAGGCCATCCTGACCGAGGCCGCCCTGCCCCAGATCCCGCCGGAGGATGTCGATCTCCAGACCTTCCGCTTCGACCACATCCGCGATCTGCGCAAGCACGAACGGACGTGACGCAGGCCGGATAGCCTGCGCCACCATCCGGCCGGACCTACACCAGAAGAACGGTCGATCCCGTGGTCTTGCGTGCGGCGAGATCGGCATGCGCCTTTGCGGCGTCCTTCAGCGGATAGGTCTGGTGCACCTCGATCTTGACCGCACCGGACTTGACGACGTCGAACAGTTCATTCGCCATCGCGACCAGATTTTCGCGCTTGGCGGCGTAGGTGAACAGCGTCGGGCGGGTGACGTAGAGCGAGCCCTTCTGGGCCAGCAGGCCGAGATTGAGCGGTTCGACCGCGCCCGAGGACGCACCGAACAGCGCGGCGACGCCGAGCGGCGCCAGGCAATCCAGCGATTTCAGGAACGTATCCTTGCCGACGGAGTCGTAGACCACCGGGACCTTCTTGCCGCCCGTGATCTCGTCGACCCGCTTCACGAAATCCTCGCGCGTGTAGATGATGACGTGGTCGCAGCCATGTGTCTTGGCAAGCTTGGCCTTCTCGTCATTGCTGACGGTGCCGATCACGGTCGCGCCGAGATGCTTGGCCCACTGGCCCAGGATCAAACCGACGCCGCCGGCCGCGGCATGCAGCAGGATGGTATCGCCGGCCTTCACCCGATAGGTCTGCCGGATCAGATATTGTGTGGTGAGCCCCTTGAGCATCATCGCCGCCGCGGTCTTGTCGTCGACGCCGTCGGGCAGCTTCAGCAGGCGGTCCGCAGGGATCAGCCTCGCCTCGGAATAGGCACCGAGCGGCGAGGCGCCATAAGCGACCCGATCGCCCGGCTTCAGATCGGTGACGCCGGGGCCGACCTCCTCGACGATTCCGGCGGCCTCGCTTCCGAGCCCGCTCGGCAGTTGCGCCGGGTACACGCCCGAGCGGTTGTAGATGTCGACGAAGTTGAGGCCGACGGCGGTGTGGCGGATGCGCGCCTCGCCCGGACCGGGCTTGCCGACGCTGACCTCCTCCCAGACCAGGACTTCCGGTCCGCCGGTCTTGTGAAAACGAATGGCATGCGTCATGGGCATTGCTCCCTTATCGTTGAGTGGAAATCCGAAAAAGCGGATTGGCCGGAGAAATAGGCGTTCGGTCCGCCCGTTACAGTACAGACACGTAACAAGAATGTCACAGCGAGCGACAAACCTCCGCCGTTCCATCTCTGTTCGAAAGAGTTGATGACGCGCCTGGAGCAACCGGCAGTAGCTTTCCAGCGGGGTTTGGTGGTCGCCTGCGAAGGAGAGCCGAGATGCCAGCTTATGTACAGCATCATCAGGATGTCGAAATCGCGCCCGTGAATTGTCCCACCTGCATGGGGTTTCTGCCGATGTATGTGCGCGAGGTCGAACCGCATTGGAGCCTTGCCAAGATCGACTTTGTCTATGAATGCGCCGATTGCGGCGCCGAGGTCAGACAGACCATCCGCAAGCCGGAGCTGCTGCGGCACTGATTGCGCGAACGGCGAACCGCTCGACTATTTGCGCTAAGCGGAAAAACGCCGTTCACGCGGGTCTGATGCCTCCCAAACGAGGCTTGTTCTTTGCGGGGAACGCAGGCAGAACAAGCCTCAAGCAAGACCTTTGGGAGCGCCCTTTCGTGGCTGAACAGAAGGCCTCGACCTCGATCGAGGCAGTGGAGAGCGGCCTCGCCGCGCAGGGCTATATCGCGAGCCGGCAGATCGCGACCGCCGTCTATTTGTCGCAGCAGATCGAGAAGCCGATCCTGGTCGAGGGCCCCGCGGGCGTGGGCAAGACCGAGCTTGCCAAGGCGATCGCGGCCTGGCGCGGCATGAAGATGATCCGCCTGCAATGCTACGAGGGCCTCGACGAGGCCAAGGCGCTGTACGAGTGGAAATACGCCAAGCAGCTTCTCTATACCCAGATCCTCAAGGACAAGCTCGGCGAAGTTCTCGGCGGCGCGCAGACGCTGCATGCCGCGCTCGACCAGCTCCACGATTTCGGCGACGTGTTCTTCTCCAAGGAATTCGTCGAGCCGCGTCCCCTGCTCCAGGCGCTGGAGCAGCCGGGCGGCTGCGTGCTGCTGATCGACGAGATCGACAAGTCGGACGCGGAGTTTGAATCGCTGCTGCTGGAGATCCTGTCCGACTTCCAGGTCACGATCCCCGAGCTCGGCACCGTCTCCGCAATCACGCCGCCGACCGTGATCCTCACCTCAAACAGCGAGCGCGACCTCGGCGACGCCTTGAAGCGGCGCTGCCTGCATCTGCATATCGGCTTCCCCGAGCAGCGGCTCGAGGAGCGCATCGTCGAAAGCCGTGTGCCCGGCATCTCGCAGACACTGCGTCGGCAGATGGTCGGCTTCATCCATGAGATCCGCTCGCTGGATCTGAAGAAGCTACCGTCGGTCAGCGAGACCATCGACTGGGCGCGCGTTCTCGTGCTGCTCCAGGCCACGGAGCTCGACACCGAGATGGTCAAGGACACGCTCAACGTGCTCCTGAAATACGAAGCCGACATCGAGGCAGCAAGGCCGCAGGTGACGACCTTCATTGCCAAGGCGGCGCGGTCCAACGTCTTCGGTTGACGCCGATGCGCGAGAATCTCCATCGTTTCTTTCGGGCGGCCCGGGGCGTCGGCGTTCACGTCTCGCCTGCGGAAAGCATCGATGCGATGCGCGCGGTCAAGCAGGTCGGCTTTTCCGACCGGGCCATCCTGCGCGACTCCCTGCTGCTGACGCTTGCCAAGTCTCAGGACGAGAAGCTCGCACTCGGCGACTGTTTTGACCTGTTCTTCAGCCAGCCGGAGCCGCGGCAGGATCAGCCCGAGGCCGACAGCGACGAGAACGCCCCGCAGGATTCGGATCAGTCGCCCTCCTCCGGCTCGGCCAGCGAAGCAGGCGAAGGTCAGCCTCCCCAGGAGTTAGGCCCGCTTGCGCAGATGCTGCTGTCGCAGGATCGCAATGCGATCGCAGCCGCCATCGCCAGCGCCTCCGGGGCTGCCTCCCTGTCGGATATCCGCTACTCCACCCAGCGCGGCATCTTCTCGAGCCGCATCCTCGACGCCATGGGTCTGCAGCGCCTGCGCGACGATCTCGACGAGCTGACCGCGACCAATCCGGCACTGGCCGAGCGTCTGCGCGCTGCGCTTGATGCCTTGCGCGAAGCGGTGCGCGACACGGTCTCCCAAGGGCTTGCGCTCTACGCCCGCGAGGAGGCCGAAAATCTCCGCCACGAGATTCTGCGCAACGCGCCGCTTGCGCGCATCGAGCGCCGCCAGGTCGCCGAGATGCGCGCCCTCATCCGTCAGATCGCGCGCCGCCTGCGCGAGCGCTATTCGAAGCCGCGCAAGCGCCAGCGCCGCGGTCATCTCGACGTCCGCCGCACGCTCCGTCGCAACGCGGCCTGGGGCGGTGTGCCGTTCCTCACCGCATGGAAGCGCAAGCATCGCGACAGGCCCAAGATCGTGGCACTCTGCGACGTCTCCGGCTCGGTCGCACAGGTCTCCGACTTCTTCCTGCTGCTGATCCACTCGCTGCACGAGGTGGTCGACGACGTCCGCTCATTCGCGTTCTCCTCGCATATGATCGAGGTCAGCGAGATCCTGGAGAAGAACTCGCCGGAAGAGGCGATGGCCGAGATCATGTCAAAGGTCGGCTTCGGCTCGTCCGACTACGGCTCTTCGCTGGTCGATTTCGAGAAGGATTTCATGAGCGCGCTGACGCCGCAGACCACGGTGATCGTGCTCGGCGATGCCCGCAGCAACAATCTCGACCCGCGCGCCGACATCCTGCGCCGCATCTCCGAGCGTTCGAAGCGGCTGGTCTGGCTCAATCCCGAAGGACGGCTGGCCTGGGGCTTTGGCGATTCCGAGATGCCGCGTTACGCCACCTTTTGCAGCGTCGTGCGCCAATGCGCCACCGCGCAGCAGCTCGAGCGCGCCGTGTCCGATATCGTGGCGACTTACCAGTAGGTCCCGCTCGCGGCCAAACCTCGGTTGCGAAAGGTCAGTTTCGCGCAAGCTCCGCCTGGCCGACGTTACACTCCCGGAAGTGAAAGGCGATTTCGTCGAGCGCGCGCTGCTCCCATTCCTCGGCTTGCGCGAGCCAGAAAATCCGGCGTTCGAAATCGAGCGATGCACGCTCCCGGCACAGGGATTCCTGACTGCGAATTTCAACCAGCCTGTTCATGCACTCCACTCCTGCCGTGTGAAGTCATTCCCCGGGAATCAACGTAGCAGAATCCCGGACTGCTCGCCTCATGATTTCCAGGCATCTCGCGACACTGAATGGGACAGCGATACTTCCCATGCGCTGCGGTAGCTTGCAGCGCAGCATCAACCGCAGATCATCAATTGGTGATCGCCGCGCCGGCACGGTTCGCGATCGAGTGATCTCGCTCTCGTATCGCAACGAAGCGCGGCAATTTGTGAAGAGACGTTCTAAACGGCTCACCGAATTCCCGACTCATTGTCGTCGCACGGTCTTCATGCGGCGTCGCTAACAGAGGCGCCAACGGTCCCATCGCGCGAGGCAACATGAACAGCGATTCCGACGTCGAACTTGCACCGGACCAATGGGAAGCTCTGCGCACGCTTCGCAACCCACCGTCGAACGGTCGCCTGTCGAAGTCCTATCTCATCGAAGGCCTTGTCGAACTCGGCTTGGTCGTTATCAAGGACGGCGTGCCAGCGATGACACCGGCCGGCCGCAAGGTGCTCGTGCGCGGATCGTGCCGGCTGCTGGATCTCGTGGCGTGACAGGTTCGCGCTGATCATCTGCGCCGTTCCTCCGCTGGCACATCACCGCACCAGTCAGCCATTCCACTGCAGGAGAGGCGATCCATACGCCCTTCTCCAGACGGAGAGGAAACGCGGAAACCACGAGTGAGCCACCGCGCCCTTATAGGCCCAGGTGCGATATTTCAGACCGTGCTCGGAGATCAGTTCCTGATATCCGCCGTGGAGTTCGGTCGCGGTGCGAATGTCCTTCAATACGCCTTGCGCGCAGGAACGGTAGGTATCGCTCCCCGACAATTCATCGTAGTCCAGCATGCGATCGGCGAACTCGACGTTGAACGTCGGCCAGGAGGAGCGTCCCTGATAGGCGGGCGCCGCAATCTTGTGGATCACCTTGGTCCGCGGATTATCCACGGACACCAGGAAATGGAACGTGCTGGGGATGCGAAAGCGCGGCTCCGCAATGATGAGATCCGCGGTGGCGGCAAACAGCGTCCGCTCGCTCGCATCGTTCAGATCCCAGAAGCCGCGATGCACGCTGACGAAGTCCAGCGCGACCGAAGACGCCGGTGAGTTCGCCGGACCATCCAGGGAATGCCTGACATATCCGTCCCTGCCGAACAGACGGAGCAGATCCTTCTTGTACTGCGCAAGGTCGCACCCGAGCAGCCGCTTCAGCTCGATCTCGTCGACCAGCCCGAGCTGTACGCTCCACACGAAGGTCGTATGGACGCAAGCATTGGTCACGAAGCGCCGGCGCTCGGCACGGGTATCCGTTGCGGCGGAGCGAGGTGCATTTGTGTCACACAGCAAATACCTGCTGCCGCCGTCATCGAGTGGCTCGAGCTCGCTTGCGAGCTGCAGGATCGCACGCTTCAGGTCACCGCCATACTCGGCCAGCAGCAGGCGGCCGGCATGCGCGCATTGAGACATCGCCAGATAGGATGGCGCCCTCTGATCGGCGGAGATCATCTGTTGCAGGCCGGCCAGAATGCCGAGCAGCGTATCCGACGGACGCGAGAAGTAATTCACGCCGAGATATCGACGACGCCCCGCCGGGACGATGGTCGTCGTGACCACGCCGGCGCGAACCGCCTCCAGCAACAAACGGACGCTCTTGTCGAGTAGCCGAGCCCGCCGCACCGCGTCCTGTGCATCCATGATGGTCTCGGGGTCCAGGACATCGGGATAGAACCAGGCGAAGTCGCGGGGATAATAGGCGGATGCGTGCGGCGCGCCGGTGACGAGGAAGGCCTCGGTCACCGAAAAGGCGCTGTCCATCGAGTGCCGGTAGAGGTCCTCGATGGCCGACAACGAATGATGCGATTCTCTCAGGAACCGATCCCCGAGAAAATTGACCGCCTGGAGGGCGTTGGCGAAAAACGTCGCAGCCGCACCCTGGTAGAATCGGTTTCCGTGATTTGAAGGCAACGAGATATCGCTATTCATATGGAGGCTAAAGTAACTCCGATGGTGCGGCCACCGCCCGGAGCTTGCCTGATTCGTATTTCTCCCGGATGACTTTCCGGCCTGCCGGTTCCGGTAGATTCGTGTATGAAACACGAGCCGAGCGAGGCCGATCTTGCCCAAGTCGGCCGGCGCACAGCGGAAACAATGACGGCGGAGGATTGATGACCGGCGCATCCCAACGGGACGAGCACTTCCTGCGCCTGTCCTTCGCGGTTGCCCGCCGCTCCCTCACCCATGGCAATCATCCGTTCGGCTGCATCGTCGTCGCGGACGACAAGGTGCTGATCGAGGCCGAGAACGGCTACATGCCGGAGCACGACGGCACCGCGCATGCCGAACGTCTCGCGGCGACGCAGGCCTGCAGCACGCTCAGCCGCGAGGTGCTGGCGACGGCGACGCTTTATTCTTCGGCAGAGCCCTGCGCGATGTGCGCCGGCGCGATCTACTGGGCCGGAATCGGCCGCGTCGTTTACGGCCTCAGCGAGCATCGCCTGCGCGGCGTCACCGGCAATCATCCGGAGAACCCGACCCTCGACCTGCCCTGCCGCGACGTCTTTGCCAGCGGCCAGCGGCCGACCGAGGTCGTAGGTCCGCTGCTCGAGGATGAAGCCGAAGCGCTGCACGAGGGCGTATGGACGAAGTAGTTTGCGGTTTCTACTGGCTTGGACCGTCACAAATCTGCAACAGCGCCCGCGGGACGGACGTCTCTTCGCACCGGCGAAAACAAGCGAGCCGCCAGTCCCGGCCGCCTGCCAAAGCGTTGAGCAAGGGATGACGCATTTTCACACCTTACGCCGGGGTTCAAACTGGCCCACTATTGGGGCACTTCACCATGCAAGCGCATCAACGAATGTTGGATTCGACACGTGACAGCCTGAATTCCGGCGAGTCCCCGCTGCTGCGGGCGATCGGGCTCACCAAACGCTATGGCGATTTCCTTGCCAACGATTCCATCGACATCGATATCTGGCCGAAGGAAATCCACGCGCTGCTCGGCGAGAACGGCGCCGGCAAGTCGACGCTGGTGAAGGCGATCTACGGGCTGATCCAGCCCAGCGCCGGCGAGATCCGCTGGCAAGGCGAGGGCATGATCCTGTCCGGTCCCTCGGACGCGCGCCGCCGCGGCATCGGCATGGTGTTCCAGCACTTCTCGCTGTTCGACAATCTCACCGTCGCCGAGAACGTCGCGCTCGGCCTCGACGGCAAGGAGTCTTTCAAGGACATGTCGGCGCGGCTGGAGCAGGTGTCGAAGACCTATGGACTGCCGCTCGATCCCCGGCGCGAGGTCTGGCAATTGTCGGTCGGCGAACGCCAGCGCATCGAGATCGTCCGCGTGCTGATGCAGGATCCGAAATTCCTGATCCTGGACGAGCCCACCGCGGTGCTGACGCCGCAGGAAGCCGACCAGCTCTTCGTCGTGCTGGAGCGGCTCAAGGCCGAAGGCCGCGCTGTCCTCTATATCAGCCACAAGCTCGAGGAGGTGAAGCGGCTCTGCGACACCGCCACGATCCTGCGCGGTGGCAGGAAGGTCGCGACCTGCAATCCCAGGCTCGAGACCGCCGCCTCTCTCGCGCGCATGATGGTCGGTGGCGAGATCAAGGAGGTGAAGGCGGCATCCGGCCGCAAGACCACCGTGCCGCGGCTCGTCGTCAACGATCTGTCGCTGGCCCCCAGCGAAGCACATGGCGTACGGCTCGAACACATCTCCTTCGAGTTGAAGGGCGGCGAAATCCTCGGCATCGCCGGCGTCGCCGGCAACGGCCAGGACGAATTGTTCGCCGCGCTGTCCGGTGAGCGGTTGTCGAAGGACCCGGGCACGTTCGTGATCGAAGGTATCGCCGCCGGCCATCTCTCGATCACCCAGCGGCGCAAGCTGGGTGCGGCCTTCGTGCCCGAGGAGCGGCTCGGCCATGGCACGGCGCCACGCATGAAGCTCTCGGAGAACGCGCTGCTCACCGGTCATGCGGCCAGCGGCATGGTCCATCGCGGGTTCATCGATACCGCCGCCACGCTCAAGACCGTCGACCGCGCGACTGAGACGTTCGACGTGCGCAAGGCCAAGCGCGACCCGGAAGCAGCATCCCTCTCCGGCGGCAATCTGCAGAAGTTCATCGTGGGCCGGGAGATCCTGCGCAACCCCGCAGTACTGGTGGTGAGCCAGCCGACCTGGGGCGTCGATGCCGGCGCCGCCGCAGTGATACGCCAGGCGCTGCTTGATCTCGCAACAGCGGGCGCCGCCGTGCTCGTGACCAGCCAGGATCTGGACGAACTCACGGAGATCGCCGACCGCATCGCTGTGATGTTCCACGGCCGGCTCTCCGCACCGCTTGCAGCGAGCGAAGCGAGCCGCGAAAAGCTCGGCCTGCTCATGGGCGGCAGCAGCCTGGAGCCGAAGGAGGCCGCGCATGCAGTTGGTGCTTGAGAAGCGCGCCGAACGCTCTGGCACAATCGCCCTCGTCTCTCCGCTGATCGCGATCGGCCTCACGATCTCGACCATGGTCATCCTGTTCGCGATCCTCGGCAAGAATCCGCTGCTCGCCTTGCACGCCTATTTCATCGCGCCCTTGACCGACGGCTATTCGCTTCAGGAGATCGCGGTGAAGGCGACTCCGCTGGTAATGATCGCGACCGGGCTGTCGCTCTGCTATCTCGCCAATGCCTGGAACATCGGCGCCGAAGGACAATTCCTGATCGGCGCGGTCGCCGGAAGCTGGATCGCGGTGAAGACGCAGGGCACCGATGCCGGGAGCTGGGTGCTGCCGGCGATGTTTGTGCTCGCGGCCGCCGCGGGCGCGCTCTATGCGCTGATCCCGGCGATCTGCAAGGTGAAGTTCGGCGCCAGCGAGATCCTGACCAGCCTGATGCTGGTCTATGTCGCCGACCTCTTCCTCGACTATCTCGTGCGCGGGCCCTGGCGCGATCCGCACGGCTTCAACTTCCCGACCACGGCGGAGTTCGATCCCGTAGCGACGGTGCCGCTGCTGATCGAAGGCGGCCGGCTGCATCTCGGCTCGATCATCGCCTTGCTCGTCGTGGCGGTAGCGGCGATCCTGCTCGCGCGCACCATCAAGGGGTTCGAGATCCGCGTCGTCGGTGCGGCGCCGCGCGCCGCACGCTTCGGCGGCTTCAATGCCAACCAGCTCGTCATCCTGACCTTCGCAGTATCAGGCGCGCTCGCGGGCCTCGCCGGAATCATCGAGGTCGCAGGTCCCGTCGGGCATCTCCAGCCCGGCATATCGCCCGGCTACGGCTTTACCGCGATCATCGTGGCCTTTCTGGGCCGGCTGAACCCGCTTGGGATATTGATTGCAGGCCTTTTCCTGGCGCTGACCTTTATCGGCGGCGAGCAGGCGCAGATCGCGATGAAGATCCCGTTGGACGTCACCAAGGTGTTTCAGGGGATTTTGCTGTTCTACGTGCTCGCCTGCGATTCCCTGATCCTCTATCGTTTCAAGCTGGTGTTTTCGAGCCGACAGGTGACTCGTGGAGCTGGTTGAGGCCATCATCCTCGCGGTGCTCGCCGCGTCGACGCCGCTGCTGATCGCGGCGACCGGCGAGCTCGTGACCGAGCGTTCCGGCGTGCTCAACCTCGGCGTCGAGGGCATGATGATCGTTGGCGCGGCCTGCGGCTTTGCCGGCGCCTGGCTCACTGGATCGATTTTCATCGGCGCGCTGTTCGGCATTGTCGCGGGCACGCTGATGTCGCTGATCTTCGCGCTGATGACGCTCGGGCTCGCCGTCAACCAGGTTGCGACCGGCCTTGCGCTCACCATCCTCGGCGCTGGACTCTCCGGCCTGATCGGCGCCCGCTTCGTCGGCGAGCGCATCGCGCCGGCGGTGCATCTCGCCATTCCCGGCCTCACGGACATCCCGCTGATCGGCCGCGTGCTGTTCGGCGAGGACGGCTTCGTCTACTTCTCCGTCGCACTGATCGCCGGCGTCTGGTGGTTCCTGTACCGAACGCGGGCGGGATTGATCCTGCGCGCCTGCGGCGACAATCACGTTTCCGCACATGCCCTCGGCTATCCCGTGCTGCGCATCCGCACTTTCGCCGTGATGTTCGGCGGCGCCTGTGCCGGCCTGGCCGGCGCCTATCTGCCGCTCGCTTATACGCCGTTCTTCATTCCCGGCATGACCGCAGGCCGCGGCTGGATCGCGCTGGCGCTGGTGGTGTTCTCGTCCTGGCGGCCGGGCCGGCTCGTGGTCGGCGCCTATCTCTTCGGCGCGGTGACGATCCTGCAGTTGCACGCCCAAGGCTGGGGTGTCGGCATCCCCTCGCAGTTCATGTCGGCGCTGCCTTATCTTGCGACCGTCATCGTGCTGGTCCTGCTCTCCCGCGCGCGCACCGGCGGCTCGACCGCGCCGGCTGCGCTCGGCACCGTGTTCGTGCCTGACCGCTGAGCTTTCATTTCCGCGGCGTGCGCGATGGGGCGCGCACGTTGCGGGTCGTGGCTGTCCCCTGAAGTTTGGAGATTGATGATGAGGAAATCACTTCTTGCACTCGCTGCCGGGCTCTTGCTTGCCGGGAACGCCAGTGCAGCCTCCGCCGCCGACAAGCTGAAGGTCGGCTTCATCTATCTGGGTCCGATCGGAGATCTCGGTTGGACCTATCAGCACGATCTGGGGCGCCAGGCACTGGTGAAGGAATTGGGCGACAAGATCGAGACGACGTATCTCGAGAACGTGCCCGAAGGCCCCGATGCCGAGCGCTCGATCGAGCAGCTCGTCCGCGCCGGCAACAAGCTGATCTTCACGACCTCGTTCGGCTACATGGATCCGACGCTGAAGGTCGCCAAGAAATATCCGAACGTGCACTTCGAGCACGCCACCGGCTACAAGCGCAATCCGAACATGTCGACCTACTCGGCCAAATGGTATCAGGGCCGCTACATTCAAGGCCTGATCGCGGCCAAGATGTCGAAGGCCGGCGTGCTCGGCTATATCGGTTCGTTCCCCATTCCCGAGGTCGTCTCCGGCATCAACGCGACGATACTGGCGGCGCAGACCATCAACCCGAACATCAAGGTCAAGATCATCTGGGCCAACACCTGGTTCGACCCGGGCAAGGAGGCCGACGCCGCCAAGGCGCTGATCGACCAGGGCGCCGACATCATCATGCAGCACACGGATTCGCCCGCCGCGATGCAGATTGCCAGCGAACGCGGCAAGCTCGCCTTCGGCCAGGATTCCGAAATGATCAAGTTCGGACCCAAGACCCAGCTCACCTCGATCCTCGACACCTGGGGCCCCTATTACATCGAGCGCGTCAAGGCCGAGCTGGCGGGAACCTGGAAATCCGAGGACACATGGGGCGGCCTCGACAGCCACATGTTCTCGATGGCGCCGTACACCAACATGCCTGACGACGTGAAAAAAATGGCAGAGGATGCCCAGGCCGCGATCACCGCTGGCAAGCTGCATCCGTTCAAGTGCCCGATCGTTGGGCAGGACGGCAAGGCGGTGGAGTGCAAGGGCGGCGATCACCTCGATGACGGCCAGATCCTCGGCATGAATTTCTACGTCAAGGGCATCGACGACAAGCTCCCGGGCAAGTAGCACGCTTCTTGCTTGACCCAGATCACCTGCTCCTCCCGGAGGAGGTTCGGAGGGGGTGGCCAGAAGCACCCGGCACTTGTGGTCGCCCCCTCTTTCAATTCCTGTCCCTATCCGGCCTGCATGGCCCGCCCGGCCGAGCTGTGGCGGCGGATGAGGTCGGCGACATCGAGGCCCGGAATCGCGCCGTCGATCACGGCCCATCGTCCCGCCACCATCACCCGGTCTGCCCGATGCGCCCCGCATAGCACCAGGGCGGCCAGGGGATCGCCATGGCCGGAGAAGCGCAATTCGTCGAGCTTGAAGAGCGCGAGATCGGCGGCCTTTCCGACTGCGATTTCGCCGAGTTCCGGCCGGCCGACACAAGCCGCCGATCCCTTGGTGGCCCAGCGCAGCGCGTCCTTGTGGCTGACCTTGGTCACGCCATAGCGCGCCCGTTGCAGCAGGAAGGCGGCGCGAACCTCCTGCATCAGATTCGAGCCGTCGTTCGAGGCCGAGCCGTCGACGCCGATCCCGATCCCGACCCCGGCCTCCTCCATTTCGCACACTGGACAGCAGCCGGAGGCCAGCAACTGATTGCTGCACGCGCAATGGCTGATGGTCGTTCTGGCCTTGCCGAGCCGCTTCATCTCGTCCGCATTGAAGAAAATGCCATGGGCCAGCCACGTGCGCGCATCGAGCCAGCCGCATTGCTCGAGATAGTCGAGCGGGCGGCAGCCATACATCTGCTCACAGAATTTGTTCTCGTCCTCGGTCTCGGCGAGGTGGGTATGCAGGCGCACGTCGAGTTTTTCTGCGAGATCGGCGGTGGCGCGCATCAGCGAGGTCGTCACGGAAAACGGCGAGCACGGCGCCAGCGCGACCTGCACCATCGCATCCGCGCCGCGCTGGTGATGCTTCGCCACCACGCGCGCGCTGTCGGCGAGAATGGTGTCCTCGTCCTGCACGACGCTGTCGGGCGGCAGGCCACCGTCGCGTTGCGACAAATTCATCGAGCCGCGCGTCAGCAGCACGCGCATGCCGAGGCGCCTTGCAACGCCGACCTCGATATCGACGGCGTCTTCGAGCCCCGCGGGGAAGACGTAGTGATGATCCGTCGTGGTGGTGCAGCCGGAGAGCAGCAGCTCGGACATCGCCACGGTGACGCCGAGCTCGAGCGCTTCAGGCGTCAGCCGCGCCCACACCGGATAGAGCGCCTGTAGCCAGGGAAACAGCTCGCGGTCCATCGCCGCCGGCAGCGCCCGCGTCAGCGTCTGGTAGAAATGATGATGGGTGTTGATCAGGCCCGGCAGCACCACGTGTTCGGCCGCATCGAACACCGCGACATCAGCGGTCGCAGGCGTGCCGCCGGCCGGGACGAGCTCGACGATCCGGCCGTCCTTCACCACGATCCCGCGCTCGGCACCGCCTGCGAGGATGGCCAGGGGATCCCTGATCCAGATCGGCATTGAATCGCTCATGATCCCGCTCCTCGCATCCCCTGACGGCAGGCTCACAAGGCTGGCACCAGCCTCAATACCATCCCGCTGCGACTTGTTGTTGCGACTTGGCTCCGGTCTTGCAAGACTCAGGCGCACGATTCACCGGGTCGAAGCTTTGGCGCAGCCATGGATTTGAATACCATCACAGCGATCGCCCATCCGCAATCGCGCGCGCAACTGCCCGACTGGACGACAGGGGATGCCTGGCTCGCGGGCGGCACGTGGCTGTTCTCGGAGCCGCAAACGCAGCTGACGCGGCTGATCGATCTTACCGATTTGAAATGGCCGGCGCTGACGATCACGGAGCGCCATCTCTCGGTGGCCGCCACTTGCACCATCGCAGAGCTCGATGGTCTCGCCTGTCCGCCTGACTGGCTCGCAGCACCTCTGATCGGCCAGTGCTGCCGCGCGTTCCTTGCCTCGTTCAAGATCTGGAAGACCGCGACCGTCGGCGGCAATCTCTGCATGTCGCTGCCGGCGGGACCGATGATCTCGCTCACCGCCGCGCTCGACGGCGTCTGCACCATCTGGAAGGCCGGCGGCGGCGAACAGCGAATTCCTGTCGCCGAATTTGTCACCGGCAACCAGCGCAATCGCCTGACGCCGGGCGATCTGCTTCGCCAGATCGATATTCCGATTGACGCGTTGAAGCGCCGCACCGCCTTTCGGCAAATCTCGCTGGCGCCTGTCGGCCGCTCGGCGGCGCTTCTCGTCGGCAGCCTTGATACCGATGGCACCCTGGTGCTCACAATCACCGCATCGACCGTGCGGCCGATCCAGCTCCTCTTTCACAAAGTCCCGGATGCGAGCGCGCTTCGTGCCGCGCTGATGCAGCAGATCACCGATGAGCTGTACCACACCGACATCCACGGCCAGCCGCTCTGGCGCAAGCACATGACACTGCGGCTCGGCGAGGAGATCCGCGGCGAACTCCTGGCCGGAGGGCCCTCATGAGCTTCGAGATCAACGGCAAGCCATTTTCGCAAGCTCCACGCGCCGGCCAGTGCCTGCGCACGTTCCTGCGCGAGCTCGGCCATTTCGGTGTGAAGAAAGGCTGCGATGCCGGCGATTGCGGCGCCTGCACCGTGCTGCTCGACGGCGAGCCCGTGCATAGCTGCCTGATTCCGGCGTTCCGCGCCGAGGGACGCAGCGTGACCACGATCGAAGGTCTTGGCGGGGAGCACGGCGACCATCCGATGCAGCAGGCCTTCCTCGATGCGCAAGGCTTTCAATGCGGCTTCTGTACCGCCGGCATGATCCTGACCTGCGCCTCGCTGAACCAGGCCCAGCGCACCGATCTCGGCACGGCGTTGAAGGGCAATATCTGCCGCTGTACCGGCTACCGCTCGATCGAGGATGCAATCCTCGGCAAGACCAATGTCGAGGCGAGCGTCGAGGCCGGTGCCGCATTCGGCCGCAGTCTGCCGGCGCCGGCGGGCCCCGACATCGTGCGCGGTACGGCCCGCTACACTTTCGACACCGCCATCGACGGCCTGCTGCACATCAAGCTGGTTCGGTCACCTCACGCCCACGCCAGGATCGTCGCGATCGACAAGTCGGACGCCCTTCGCGTTCCCGGCGTTCATGCGGTGCTGACGCATGAGGATGCACCATCGGTCCTGATCTCGACTGCGCGGCACGAGATGGACTGGATGGACCCGGAGGACACCCGCATTCTCGACGACGTCGTCCGCTTCATCGGACAGCGGGTTGCAGCCGTCGTCGCCGAGAGCGAAGCCGCCTCAGAGGAGGCGTGCCGGCGGATCAAGGTCGAATATGAGGTTCTCCCCGCGCTGATCGATCCGGAGCAGGCGATGGCGCCGGGCGCGCCCGTCATTCATCCTGACCGCACCACCGCGAACCGCATCGCCGACGCCAGGCGCAACCTCGCCGCGGAGACGCATGGCGAGTTCGGTGACGTCGCGGCGGCGCTCGCGACGTCCGCCGTCACCTTCGAGGGCACCTTCCACAGTCATCGTGTACAGCATGCCGCGTTGGAGACCCATGGCGGCCTCGCCTGGCTCGATCCTTCCGGCGTGCTCAACGTCCGCACCTCCACCCAGGTCCCGTTCCTGACCCGGCGCGCACTGGCGGACATCTTTGAGCTCCCCATGGACAAGGTCCGCGTGTTCTGCGAGCGCGTCGGCGGCGGCTTTGGCGGCAAGCAGGAGATGTTCGTCGAGGACATCCTTGCGCTCGCTGCGCTGAGGACCGGACGTCCCGTGAAGCTGGAGCTCACGCGCGAGGAGCAGTTCATCGCGACCTCGACGCGGCACCCGATGCGGGTCCATATCAAGGCCGGCGCCGATGCCGACGGCAAACTCACCGCGCTTCAGCTCGACGTGCTCTCCAACACCGGAGCTTACGGCAATCACGCCGGCCCGGTGATGTTCCATGCGCTGGCCGAGTCCATCAGCGTGTACAATTGTCCGAACAAGCGGGTCGACGGCGCCGCCGTCTACACCAATACCGTGCCGGCGGGGGCGTTTCGCGGCTACGGCCTGCCGCAGGCGCTGATCGCGGTGGAAGCCGCGATCGACGAGCTGGCAAGGCAGCTCGGCATCAGCCCCTACGAGATGCGCCGGCGTAACATCGTCAGGCTCGGCGACCCCATGCTGTCGCCGCCGCCGTCCGAATTTCACGACGTCGACTATGGCTCCTACGGGCTCGACCAATGCCTCGACCTCGTCGAGCGCGCCATGCAGGCCGGCGGGCCGCAGCCGGAGCTTTCGCCGGAATGGCTGCTCGGCGACGGCATCGCCCTCACCATGATCGACTCCGCACCGCCGGCCGGGCACATCGCCGACGCCATGATTGCGCTCAACGAGGACGGCGGCTTCGACCTCACCGTCGGCACGGCCGAATTCGGCAACGGTACCAGCACGGTGCACCGGCAGATCGCAGCAACCACGCTCGCGACCACCGTCGACCGAATCCGTCTGCGCCAGTCCGATACCGCCCATGGCGGCCACGACACCGGCGCCTATGGCAGCGCCGGCACCTTCGTCGCCGGCAAGGCGACGCATGCTGCTTCCATGCAGCTTGCGACCGAGCTGAAGGCGGCGGCGGCCGATGCCTGGCTGTGCGACGTTCAGGCCTGTGTGCTCGAGGACAATGCCGTCGTCAGCGGCGTCCGGCGCATGCCTTTTGCCGAGCTGGCGAAGCTCGCGCGCGCACGCGGACAGCCATTTGCCGCCCGCGGTAATTCCACAGGCACGCCGCGTTCGGTCGGCTTCAACGTCCAGGGGTTTCGCATCGCCGTGAACAAGGGCACCGGCGAGCTCAGGATTCTCAGGAGCGTGCAGGCGGCGGACGCCGGTGTAGTCGCCAACCCCATGCAGTGCCGCGGTCAGGTCGAAGGCGGCGTCGCGCAGGCGCTCGGTGCTGCGCTCTACGAGGAGATGGTGATCGACGCCAACGGCCGCGTCGCCAACCCGAAATTCCGCGACTATCACCTGCCCTCGTTCGCCGACGTGCCGCGCACGGAGGTGTTCTTCGCCGACACGTCCGACACGATCGGGCCGCTTGGCGCAAAGTCGATGAGCGAGAGCCCATACAATCCGGTCGCCGCCGCGCTCGGCAACGCCATCGCCAATGCAACCGGCATCCGCTTCACCGCGCCGCCCTTCAAGCCGGACCGGCTGTTTCCCGCGTTGCTCGACAAGTTTGGTTAGGTTGGGAGGTCTCATCGATGTCCAGCGAAGTCCATCCCGTCGACGAGGTCCTGCCGGTCCCACGCCTCTTGGCGCTCGGGCTCCAGCATGTGCTGGTGATGTATGCCGGCGCGATCGCCGTGCCGCTGATCATCGGACGCGCATTGAAGCTGCCGCCCGAGGATGTCGCCTTCCTGATCAGCGCCGACCTGTTCGCCTGCGGGCTCGCGACGCTGGTGCAATGCATCGGCTTCCCCGGCGTCGGCATTCGCCTGCCCGTGATGATGGGCGTGACGTTCGCGTCAGTCGGTCCGATGCTGTCGATGGCGGCAGCGCCTGATATCGGTCTGCTCGGCATCTACGGCTCCGTCATCGCCGCGGGCATCTTCGGCATCATCGTCGCACCGTTCGTCAGCAGACTGTTGCCGCTGTTTCCTCCGGTGGTCACCGGCAGCATCATTCTGATCATCGGCATCTCCTTGATGCGCGTCGGCATCAACTGGGCCGGCGGCGGCCTGCCGACACTGACCAAGATGGTCGACGGCGTCGCCGGCAGCTTTCCCAATCCGGCCTATGGCCAACTGCAGGGCCTCGGCATCTCGTTGTTCGTGCTGCTGTTCATTCTCGGCCTGATCAAATGGGGTACCGGCTTCCTCGCCAATGTCTCGGTGCTGCTCGGCATCATCGCCGGCGCCGTGCTCGCGAGCATTCTGGGCGTGATGCATTTCGACAAGGTCGCCGCCGCCTCCTGGGGCGCGCCGATCATCCCTTTCCGCTTCGGCATGCCGCAATTCCATCTGGTGCCCGTTATGACCATGTGCGTCGTCATGATCGTGGTGATGATCGAATCGCTCGGCATGTTCCTCGCGCTCGGCGACATCACCGGCAAGGCCGTCGACCGCGAGGCGCTGAGCCGGGGCCTGCGCGCGGACGGCGTCGGCACGCTGCTCGGCGGCATCTTCAACACCTTTCCGTACACCTCGTTCTCGCAAAATGTCGGCCTCGTCTCGGTCACTGCCGTGCGCTCGCGCTGGGTGACCGTGACGGGCGGTTGCATCATGCTCGTGCTCGGCTTGTTGCCGAAGCTGGCCGCATTGGTCGAGGCGGTGCCGCTGGTCGTGCTCGGCGGCGCAGGCCTCGTGATGTTCGGCATGGTAGCCGCAACAGGCGCGCGCATCCTCACCTCGGTCGATTTCCGCAACAACCGCTACAATCTGTTCATCGTCGCGGTCTCGATCGGCTTCGGCCTGATCCCGCTCGCCGCCCCCGGCTTTTTCCGGAATATGCCCCACGATCTCCAGCCGCTGCTGGAGTCCGGCATCCTGCTCTGCGCGATCGTTTCCGTGCTGCTCAATGCCTTCTTCAACGGCCTGAGCGGCGGCGCGACAGCGGAGGCGGACGCGGCGACGGTCGCCTCATCCGCGCAACACGTTTAACTGCCGCGATAGGTCGAATAGCTCCAGGGCGTGACCAGCAAGGGAACGTGATAGTGGCTTTCCGGCTCGCCGATCGCAAAGCGCAGCGGGATATCGTCGAGGAAGGGCGGGTCGGACAGCGGCACATTGCGTTCGGCGTAATATCTGGCGACGCTGAATCTGAGCTCGTAGCGGCCGATCGGCAGCGGGCGGCCGCCGATCAACGGCTGGTCGGTGCGACCGTCGGCATTGGTCACCGCGCGTGCGATGACGCGGCTCTCGCCGAGGCTCGCGAGCTCCACCAGCTCGATCGGGATGCCGGCCGCGGGCTTGCCGACGTGATTGTCCAGCACATGGGTCGAGAGCCGGCCATGCACCTTCAACTTGTCGTCGGCAAGGACGAGCTGATCCAGCCGTAGCGCGGAGATACGGCCGATTTCCTCGATCGCGCGTCGCGTCTCCGTCTTTGCGATGTTGCGCAAGCGCGTCTCGAAGTCGCGCAGCACGGAATCCTTGGTGTGACGGCGCACGCAGACGATGTAGGGGAAGCCGAACTTGTCGCGGTAGGCGTTGTTGACGCGCTCGAACGCAGCGTACTCGGCCTCCGACAACCGGTCGAGGCCGGCACTGTTCTGCTCGTCGGTCGATTCTGCCGTCAGGCCCGCCGCGCGCTGGGTCTTGTTGGCGAGATCGGGATGCGCCCTTATCAGCGCCAACTGAACATCAGGCTCGGCGCTCTGGATCGCCGCCATCAGGGCCGTGTGCAACTGGTTGATACCGGCGAACGGCCGCTTGCCGGCGAGCTGCTCGGCGATCCACGGCGAGTATTCGACGACGTTGGCGAGCGCCGCGACAAAATCGACGTGGCTTGATGCATTGAGATCGGCCAGCGAGATCTGCGACATCTTTCACCCGATCTCGAATGCGTCGGCCGCCAGATGGGCGTGCTTGTCATGCCAGTGCCGTGCGATCTGCAATCGCGTCGGCACCCAGACGCGTTCGTGCTTGCCGATGTAATCCAGGAAGCGGATCAAGCCGGCAGCGCGGCCGGGCCGGCCGGCGAGACGGCAGTGCAGGCCCACCGACATCATCTTCGGCGCGCTCTCGCCTTCGGCATAGAGCACGTCGAAGGCATCCTTCAAATAGGTGAAGAACTGCTCGCCTTCGGAAAAGCCCTGCGGGTTGATGAAGCGCATGTCGTTGGCATCGAGCGTATAGGGGATGACGAGCTGCTTGCCGCTCCTGCCCTTGATCCAATAGGGCAGATCGTCGGCATAGGAGTCGCAGAGATAGAGGAAGCCGCCTTCCTCCATCAGCAGGCGGTTAGTATTGATCGAGGAGCGTCCGGTGTACCAGCCGAGGGGGCGCGAGCCGGTGGCTTCGGTATGGACGCGGATCGCCTCCGCGATCTCGGCGCGCTCCTGCGCCTCGGACATGTCCTTGTGCTCGATCCATTTCAGGCTGTGGCTGGCGATATCCCAGCCGGCCTCATTCATGGCAGCGACGATCTCGGGATTGCGCTTCAACGCGGTAGCGACGCCGAACACCGTGGTCGGCCAGTTGCGCGCGGTGAACATCCGCCACAGCCGCCAGAAGCCGGCGCGCGAGCCATATTCGAACATCGATTCGATATTGGCGTGGCGCTGACCCGGCCAGGGCTGCGCGCCGAGCACGTCGGACAGAAACGCTTCCGAGGCGCGGTCGCCGTGCAAAATGTTGTTCTCGCCGCCTTCCTCGAAATTGACGACGAACTGCACGGCTATCCGGGCATCGCCGGGCCATTGCGGGTGCGGCGGGTTGCGGCCATAGCCACGGAGATCGCGCGGGTAGCTTGTGTCGGTCACTCAGACTTCCTCGAAACGAATCGGCAGCGCGCCATTCCACAGCACGCTCTTGCCCAGCGTCGCCAGGTTCTCGAGGCCCGAGGTCAGCGTGATGAAATGGTTGCCGGCGAGCTGGCCCATCTTGCTCGCAAAGCGCACGCCGCCATAGGCGAGCAGGATCTCGGTCTCGCTGAGGCCGCCGGGATAGAGAATGATCTGGCCGGGCGCGGGGTAGCTCGTGGGGTTCTCGTAGCCCACGCCGAAATCGAGATCGCCGAGCGGCATCCACACGCCCTCGCCGCTCCAGCGCACATGGATGATGTGGCTTTCGAACGGCAGCGCCTTGCGGAAGGCGGCGACGGTCTTGGGTGCCAGTTGCTCCTCGAAGCGGGCATCGAAGCTGAAATCGCCCGCACGGATAGCGAGTTTGCCCATTTCATCTCTCTGAATCGGGGCCGGTGGCCCGTCGGACACTTTCCAGCAAAGAGCACTCCCGACAACTTCGCGCAAGTGCCGCGGCAACATCACCTGCGGTCGCAGGACCAGCCGAAAATGCCGCTCCGGCGCGCCTCCGGTTCCGGCTCGGCGGCCGGCAGCGGCGCCTCCTTCCGTTCCGCTTGCGGGGGCGCACGGACAGGGTCTCGCATGTCATGGCGTAGACCAGCTTGGCTTGCGCGGCCGCCGGGGAAGCCATCAGCAGCAGGACCAGCAGATATCTCGACATCGCTGTCGCCTCACGCGGCATTCGCCCATTGAACCGGATTGCCACCGGCAAGTCCATCGGTGCCAGCGGGCCGCGATTGCCGAATAATTAGCCGGCATGCCGGCGCACTCTCTCCACATCGTCATTGCGAGGAGCCCTTGCGACGAAACAATCCAGAATCCCTTCGCGGAGGGATCCTGGATTGCTTCGTCGCTTCGCTCCTCGCAATGACGGAGTGTTTGGTTGCAGACACGCCTTATCGTTCTCGCGGCTTAAATCGCCCGAGGTTTGCTTCATCTCTCACCCTCTTGTCCAAGAGGGCACAGGGAAGGCCGGGTGCCGACAGGCACCCGCGGTCCGCTGCGCGACATGCGCACGCAGAAAGAACCGCACAGCAGCATACAGGTGGTGCCGATCACTCGGCCTTCCCTGCGCGATGGTCGGACGGCTTATGCCGTGCTCTCCCGGGAGCCGAACTTTCCTCTGGCCTCCCTCGCCCCGCGAATTGGATGATGCAGTCCGCCCGGTCGGGCTCGCTCGCACCTTCGCGAAGGCTTGACCGTGGCAACGACGGCCAGGACCACACGGTTTTGCCGTACGCGCGGCCCGCCATGTCGCCGCAGTATTCCCAGCCCTGTCGACGGAGCCGGAAACTTACAGCGAGACGAAGCCTGGCAGCGCCGTCGTCCGCACGCGGTTACGGGCTCACAGGGACTACCCGCCCTGCCCGCACCTCTCGCGCCGACGCTCCGCGTCCACCGCAGACCCGGCTCGCGAAAATGACGACCTCATGATCGCCCCTCTTGAGTGAGCCGGGATGCACGACACATACGCCGAAACCGAATTTCGGTAAAGTGGAATATTTTTGCGCAGGTGGATTGACAGAGGGCGACACAGGCGACGGTATTGGAGCGGTAGCCCGGATGAGAGCCTTACTCCCTCGCCCGCGCCGGCATTCCATCCGCCATCGTCGTCACCCCCTTGCGCTCCACGATCAGCCCATAGGTCTGCGGCTGGCGGTGGACGTCGAAATTGAAGGTGGTGCGCTTGTAGGAATTGCAGAGATCGAGATCGCAGCGCGCCAGCGCGACTTCGTCGCCCTTGGTCGCGCATCGCGCGATGATCTCGCCCGAGGGCGCGATGATGCAGCTGCCGCCGATGTGGTCCACACCCTCCTCGAGACCGGCCTTGGCGACGCCGACCACGAAGGTGCCGTTCTGGTAGGCGCCGGCCTGCATCACCAGGTGGTTGTGAAACAGCGAGAGATCGTCATGCTCCGGCGCGGGCGGATTGTGCACCGGCGTGTTGTAGCCGATCATCACCATCTCGACGCCCTGCAGACCCATCACCCGATAGGTCTCGCTCCAGCGGCGATCGTTGCAGATCGCCATGCCCATCACGCCGCCGAACGCGCTGGCGACGTCGAAGCCGCTGCCGGGCTCGAAATAGCGCTTTTCCAGATGCTGAAACTTGCGCCACGGCTCGTGCTCGGCATGGCCGGGCAGATGGACCTTGCGATACTTCAAGGCGATCGTGCCGCTTCTGTCGACGAGGATGGACGTGTTGTAGCGCCTGACAATTCCGGCCTCGACCGTCAGCTCGGCATAGCCGAGACAGAAGCCGATCCCGAGCTCGCGTGCCAGATCGAACAGGCCTCGCGTCTCCGGGCCCGGCATCTCGCGCTCGAAGAAGCCGTCGATCTCGGCCTGATCCTCAAAGTACCAGCGCGGAAAAAACGTCGTCAGCGCGAGCTCGGGATAGACGATCAGGTCGCAGCTGCAGGCCTTCGCCTCGCGCATCAAGGCCATCAGCCGGGCCACCACTTCGACCCTGGTCTCGGTCCTCGCGATCGGCCCAAGCTGGCCGGCTGCGACAGTTACAAATCTCGGCACGGGTCGTTCCCTCATGTCCCGGAGCGCGTTCGGGCCTGAGCCTATCGAGCGCCGCACCGCGCGCACAGGCCGGCTCGCCCATCGTCAGGATAGGACACAATCAAATTCCGTGCCTGCGGGTATCATCGTGCGGCTGGCCGCGGGTCGCTCGCGGAATCCGGAACTTCGTTGCGAATTTGCAACGGTTCCCCACCGTCTGAAGCCGGACAAAACAAACTCCCATTCCGGCCACGAACCGCTCTCACAAGGCCGTGAGACGATCAGGGGAACGACGATGCGTGCACAACGCGTTTGGAAAGTGAATGGGAACGCCAGCACCGGGCAGCTCCAATCGAAACTAGACGATCTGAACAAGCGTCTGGCTCAGCTCGAAAGCCAACATCCGGATAGCTGGACGCTCGAAGAGCTGAGAACGAGCGCGCTCAGCCTGTCGCGCGAGATCGACGACATCCGCTGCGCCGAGGCGACGGCGGCGTTGAGCGAGCTGCTGCGGAAGTAAGTCCGGCGGCGGTTCGCCGGCGTGCCAGGGAACCAAGCTCCACGCCCGCCATTTCCTTGAGGGCATGGAGCGCGATCATGGCCAAGCACCTGACGCGAGCCGACCTCGCGCGCGGCGTGGCCGGCGCGGTCTCCACGCTGGTGCTGCGCGCAGCGGCGGCCTTCATCATCGCGCGCCATGTCGCACTGTGAGGGATTTAGGCGCTGTGAGGGATTTCGCATGACGTCCGACCCCGAGGAGCAGGTGCGCCTGCAAGGTTTTGGCGAGATGACGTTGCGCACGGCGATCGCGACGCTGATGCAGCTCGCGCCGCGCGAACGCGCCGAAGCCGCCATCTTCCGCGTCCGCGACGACGTGCGCCTCGCGCAAAGCGAGATCGCCGAGCTCGCATCACACTGGGGCATCGAGCCGACGCCGAACGTGCGCTCGCCAAGATTGGTCCCGGAGCAGCACTGGCCGGACGTCGTGCGCGACATGGTGCGCGAGGCGCCGCTGCCGTCGTTGATGGTGGCGTTTCTGGTGGGGATGCTGGTGGCGCGAAGGTAGCCGCGCCACAGCCGCTCGCAACAGAGTTACTTCTGTTCGCTTGCCCGCATCTGCTCGGCGAAAGGACGCAGGGTCTCGGACATCTCGTCGAGACGTTTCTGCCACTCCGCGCCAGGCATGAAGGCGATCACCGGCTCATCCCCGGGCGACCCCGTCAGGTATTCCGGACTACGCAGGCCCTCCGCGATCCCGGCTTCCAGCTTCTTGACGATGTCGTCTGGAACGCCCTTGGGGACAGCAAAACCGCGCTCGGCCGTCGTCATGACCGGTAAGCCCATCTCTTCTGCCGTCGGAACGTCGGGCAGGGCTGCAAAGCGCTTCTTCGACAGGATCGCGATGACGCGAAGTGGTCCCTTGTTGGTGCCATGCAGCTCGGGAATCTCGCTGAGCGTGACCATCCCGACGTCCAGATGCCCACCCAACAGATCGGTGCGCTGCGCCGCCGTTCCTCTGTAGGAGATTTCGTTGGGCTCGACCTTCGCGACGGCCGCGAGCATGCGAATGGCCAGATGACCGTTCGTTCCGGCACCATTGTGACCGAAGCTCACCGACCCGGGCTTGCTGCGAAGCGCAGCAATGACAGCCGGCAGATCGCCGAATCTGCTGCTCGCCGGCACCACGATCACGTTCGGATCTTCGACGACCCGTGCGACCAGCCGAATCTCGTCCGTAGTGTATTGGGTCTTGCGGGTCATGGGCAGGAAGTTGTAGCCGGGCACATTGACGACACCGATCGCATAGCCGTCGGGCGCCCCGCGCGCGATCGAGGTAAACGCGATCTCTCCGCCGGCGCCGGGCTTGTTCAGGACGACAAATTTCGCCTTGCCGCCAAGCGCGCGCTCGACAAAGGGCAGGAGCTTACGCGCCATGACATCGGTGCCGCCGCCGGGCGCAAAGCCGACCACGACTTCGATGGGCTTGTCGTCCGGCCACGCCCCCCACGCTGATCCGCAGGTGGCGAAGCCAAAAGCTGCGACGAGCGCCAGCATTTTCTTGTTCATGATTTCCAGCCTTTTCTTATTGGCCGATCGCGCTCTCGAACGCGCAATCGAATGTGCACTCATCTAGCCGTCGGCCTGACCGAAGAGCAACCGGTTATCCCGAGCACAGGTATGCGGTGGGACGCGGCGCTTCGTGAGGTCATTGCGGTCGCATCAAAGGGACGGCGCTTCGACTCCATGAGGGCGGCGCGGTGTCCTCTGATCCACCTCGCAACGCTTCCCCTCGGGATCGCCCCATGGCAAGCCATGCCGCCGGAACAAGCGGCCCTGCCCGGCCAAATCGGCCGTGGACCCGCCCCGAAAATCGTTGCAGAAAGGCGTTCCGAGGCGCCGGCGGCCGGTCGGCCAAGCCTCTGGAAAACGTCGACTTTTGGAAGAATGGTCGGAGTGGCAGGATTCGAACCTGCGACCCCTGCGTCCCGAACGCAGTGAATAACTTCTAAGTTGTTGATTTTTCTTGCCGTGGCATGCCTTTCCGGCCCGTTTTGTTCACGGTCGTTTCACCCAATTCGTTGCGATTTCGTTGCGGCGCTTTGGAATGAGAACGGCGCTCGCTGAGACATCGAGCCGAGCATGTGTCAAGCGATCCGAGTAGGTTCAAAATCGACACCACTAGATCCGCTCGGAAAGGGAAGCATCCGCAGTGGGTTCTAAACGCGCTTTAGGGTCTGTTGAGAATCGGGATTCACAAATTGGAACGTCCATGATTCAAGCTCCGAAAGGAGTTTTGAATGCACCGATTCGTTTTGACGGATGCCCAATGGACGAAGATGGAGCCGCTTTGTTTGGGCAAGCCGACCGATCCTGGCCCCACAGGGGGCGACAATCGTTTGTTTCTTGAGGCTGTGCTTTGGATCGCGCGCACGGGCAGCCCATGGAGAGATCTGCCGCCGACGTTCGGCAACTGGAATACGGTGTTCAAGCGCTATCGCGATTGGGTGAAGGCCGGCGTTTTCAAGCGGATTTTCGATGTTGTATCGGATGATCCGGACATGGAGTTCGCCATGGTCGATGCGACAATCGTCAAAGTTCACCGCCACGCGCAGGGAGCAAAAGGGGGACCAAAAATCAGACGATCGGCAAGTCGAAGGGCGGCTGGACCACCAAAATCCTCGCGCTGACCGACGCGCTCGGGAATCTGGTGCGGTTCATCCTGCTCCCTGGCCACCGCTTCGACACCGTCGGTGTCGCGCCCCTGATCAAGGATATCGAATTCGGCGGCTTGATCGCCGACAAGGCTTTTGATTCCAACTGGATCATCGAAGACCTGAACGAACGCAGGGCGAAGATCGTCATCTCGCAGCATCCCAGGCGCGCCAAGCCTCTCGACATCGACAAGGACATTTACAAATGGCGCCACCTGATCGAGAATTTCTTCGGCAAGCTGAAGGAATTCAAACGCATCGCAATGCGATGCGACAAGACAGACGGCCGTTTCGAGGCAATGATCTACCTCGCTACCGCCGTCATCCATTCCAGATGAATCTCAACAGACCCTAAAGCGGATAGTGCCTCGTCGGGAGTTCGAGTCAGGAGAGCGAATCATACGCTCACCCACCCAGTTCGAGCCTTTGTTTTCAAAGACTTACCGAGCCCCATGAACGCATGCAGCTCATCAAGCGAGCGCTTGCCGAGAGACTGTATAAGGACAGCCCCTACGTCTTCCCGTCCACGCGAGGCAAAGGCGACAAGCCGATTGACCGTCACGCCCTGTCGCAAGCAGTCCGCCGTCTCCGGCAGAAGCTGAAAATGGCCGAATGGTCTCCCCACGATGCGCGCCGATCAGCGACGACCTGGGCGCGCGCCGTGGGTATCCCGCGCGACACGACCGAGGCGCTCACCCATCATGCCATTGTCGGCAGCTGACGTATGACCGATACGACATGCAGACTGAGAAGCGGCAGGCCGTAGACGCGATCGCGGAGTACGTATCCAGCGCACTGCGTCGGAAGGCGATTGGCGCGGCGGCTTAGTGCAATCACGCAGCAGCGTATGTCAAAAACTCGTTCAGCACGTGTTCTTTGATTGCCGCGGGCTCCCGCTCACCGTGCGAGACAAGCCACAGAACGCGCTCTGCGACCTCTACAGCAGAACGGTGCTTTTGCCGAATGAACGTCTCGCTGGCAAGGATTTCATCTAAAATTTTGCGAAGCATCTGCACTGTAGCTGCATCGTACGCCATATGCCGAATATCCCAAATGTTAGAACAACACTCGCGCGCCAGGGGTGGCTCACTTCCCCGTCCGGGTCCGACCTTCAAATTTTGCGGAAGGCATAGACTATGCGGTTTTCTTTGCGAGTTTGTGACATCGCGATTGGCTTTTCGGGGTTCGAAGCGCCAGATCGCCACGAACGATGCCCCACCCAATTCGAGCCCTTGGGGTCAATTGCTCCTTCTTGACCCACGCTGCGGACAAAATTGCTCCGCCGCCTGTCAACGCTTCAGGTCGAGAAAGTGGCGTTGCCGATCTCCACCGGCAGTCGATAAGTATCCGGTCTGCACACCCAAAAGGCTAAGAATAAGCTTTTCTGCAAACTCTCGCATCTCTAGCGTGCAGTGCGGCTGAATGACTGTTTGCCCGATTGGCAGATCGCCAACTAGCCCCTCATGTATGAGATCGTTCCGAATTGATGCCGCCGTTATCGCCGAAGATGGATCAAAAATCTCCGGCAGCTTTAGACCTAAAGCGGGATGGGGTTAGGCTGAATCGATTTGGGATTCCCAAATCAGTGTATTTCTGATTCACCATGCTGGCTGGGCGGAGGCCCGCATGGATGGGCAAGCCTTACTCTCTCGATCTTCGCAAGCGCGTAGTGGCAGCGATTGAGGGTGGAATGTCCCGCAATCGGGCCGCCAAGCAGTTTGGAGTGGCGATCAGTGCGGATTCCGGGGATTGCGGCCAGGGATTCCGATTGAACGCGACCATGCATTCCGATCGAAGGCGGCCACCTGTTCCGACGAAGGCGGCCGGGGTGTCGTTGCCGGCATGAGGAGTTGGGTCAGGTTTTCTTGGCTGCGTCAAGATTGGCGCGCTGCGCAGTGATCTTTCGCATGCTGTCTCCCTTGAGTGTGAGGCGATGAGCATTGTGGACGAGCCGATCCAGGACGGCGTCGGCGATGGTCGGATCGGCGATGACCTCATGCCAATTTTCGATCGGTACCTGGCTGGTGATGATGGTCGATCCGCGCTGGTGTCGATCGTCGACGACTTCGAGGAGATCGCGACGCTGCTCGCCGGTAAGCGGGGCGAGGCCCCAATCATCGAGGATGAGCAAATCGACCCTCGATAGCGTCTTGAGGAGCCGCGCATAGCGTCCGTCGCCGCGGGCGAGCGCAAGAGCTTCGAACAGCCTTGGCAGGCGATGATATAAGACGGATCGATTATCGCGGCATGCCTTGTGGCCGAGTGCGCAGGCGATCCAGCTCTTGCCGACGCCAGTTGGCCCGGTGATGAGCAAATTTTGCTTGCGGCTGATCCAATCGCCATCGACGAGCTTGGCAAAGAAGGCGCGGTCGATGCCGCGCGGAGCGCGCAGATCGACATCTTCGATGATTGCAGTCTGCCGTAGCGAGGCGAACTTCAGGCGCACGGTGAGCCTTTTGTTCTCCCGCTCGGTTGCTTCGCGATCAATCATCAGGCCGAGCCGCTGCTCGAAGGTCAGCGCGGTGACGTCGGGTTGGCGTTGCTGATCATCGAAGGCCTTGGCCATGCCGGCGAGCCCGAGAGCGGCAAGACGTTCGTGGGTGTGGTTGCTGAGCATAAGGTCTCCTTCTTGCTGGTCAGTGGTAGTAGCCGCGGCCCCGGATGTTGCCGTGCTGGATGGGATCGGCGTCGGGGGTGGTGTCGGGAAGGAAAGCCTTGTCGAGGCCGGTCTTGAGGATCGAGGCGATCGACCGATAGCTCGCTGCGCCGATGCTGATACCACGGCGGCATGCGGCCTCGAGACGCTGCGCCCCATAGGTCCTCTCCATCCGCAGGATACCGAGACAGGATCGGAAGCCCTGCTCAGGATGGGGCTTTGTCCGCATGATCGCCTCGCACAGCGCGACCGTGGACGGACCGATCTTCTCGGCGGCGGCCAGCAGACGCGCCGGCGTCCAGAAGGCGTATCGGCGATGCGCGCTCGGCATGTGCTCTGGGATCGTCGTGTGCCGGCGCTTCAAGCCCGAGCGTGCGTGGCTGGCGATGCGGGTGCCGCGATGGAACACCTCGATGGTAGCCTCGGTGGCCCGCACCTCGACGACCTGGCGGATCAGGCGGGATGGCACCGAGTAGAAGTGTCCCTGAACTTCGACGTGGTAATCCGGCGCCACGCGCGCGCGGCGCCATTCGGCGTACTGATAGGGCTCGGCTGGCAGCGGCATCAGGGCCGGACGATCGATGGTGTCGAAGAACTCACGGCGGCTGGCACCGAGCTTGCGCATCAGGCGGGCATTGAGGTCGTCGACCAAGATGCGGATCGCGACGTTCAACTCGGCGAGCGAGAAGAAACGCCGATTGCGCAGCCGCGCCAAAATCCATCGCTGAACGATGAGAACCGCCGCCTCGACCTTGGCCTTGTCGAAAGCCGTCAACTGCGGGCCGTGTTGGCACGACCTGCCTCAAGGTGCGGATCACGCACCCGTTCCATCCGCTGAACGGCCACGCCTTTGAGCTGATCTGCCGGCGCCGTCATTGGGGCGAAGACCGGGTGGTCTATGCGGGTGCAGATGGGCGGCTTTGCACGATCGCAAGCGCGTTCACCAATATCGACCCCCCGGACGAGTTCCGCCTGGTGGCGGCGGGAAGAGCCGCCTTTCGCACCGCCGATTTGCTGGCGCTGTGCTATGCGCTGGACGGGCTTGCTGGGCGATTGGGCGCCGGCGATGCGTAAAGTAAATTACGCCCATCGTGTAAAACGAACAATGCCGCATCGCGACCAACTCGCTGCATTTGATCAGGCTAATTCGGCCACAAATGCTACATTTAGCGCTAACGTCATAGTTTACATCCAAGATATAGAGGCGTATTTATATTTACGAATCACCGAGGCCGTCCATGGCAAAGCCAAAACGACGAGACCCGAAGAGCGAGGCGCTGGCGCGAGACGGTGTCCTCAATTCCAATCCCGAAGTCGTTCGCGACGCTCTGTTCACCAGCAATCCATTCTTCGATGCCAAGGACCTGGTCCAGGTGCGCTACGAGATGGTGCGGCGCCATCAGATCGACGGCATTGCCATCAGCGAAGCCGCCGCGGGGTTCGGCGTCACCCGACCGACCTTCTACAAAGCCCAAAACGCATTGCAGGCTGCAGGGCTTGCCGGTCTACTGCCAGGTCGGCGCGGTCCCAAAGCCGGCCACAAGGTCTCCGCCGAGGTCATTGCCTTCGTGACCGATCTCAGAGCGGCAAAGCCGGAGATGACAACCTCGCAGTGTCTCGACGCAATCGAGGCACGCTTCGGCGTCAAGGTGCACAGACGCAGCCTGGAGCGGGCGCTGGCGCGCAAAAAAAAACGAATCCATCCACCAACCTGATTGTCGCTCCGGCGGACGTAGCGATGGTCTACGAGAAGCTGCGCGGCGCGGTCCTGTCAGGCGAAGTCACCACGAGTTCCGGCCTCGGTATCCTGCGCCGCCAAGGTTTGGCTGCATGGATGCGGGCGCTGGGGCACGAACCTTTTGCCGCGGTCGCTTGCCGCGACCCCGAGCCCGCGCCTTTCGCCAAGCCCGATCTGTCGCCGCCGGCGAGCGACGTCACCCGCCTCATCGCCGGCATTCTTGTCTCCCTCGCTATGGCGCCGATGCATGCCTGAGCTCAAGGTCACGGCCGACCATCTCAAGCGTGATGCGTACCTGTATGTTCGCCAATCCACGTTGCGGCAGGTCGCCGAACATGGCGAGAGCACGCAGCGCCAATATGCGCTGCGCGAGCGCGCAATTGTAGCGGGCTGGCCGACCGAGCGCATTCATGTGATCGATCGCGATCTCGGCAAGTCTGGTTCCAGCAGCACCGCACGCGACGGCTTTCAGCAACTCGTGAGCGAGGTGGCGCTTGGCAAAGCCGGCATCGTCATGGGCCTGGAGGTCTCGCGACTGGCGCGCAACTCAGCGGACTGGCATCGTCTCATCGAACTGTGCGCGTTGACTGCGACGCTCATTCTCGACGAAGACGGTATCTATGATCCGGCCGGCTTCAATGATCGCCTCTTGCTCGGCCTCAAAGGCACCATGAGCGAGGCCGAACTGCATATTCTCAAAGCGCGCATGCGTGGTGGTCAGCTCAACAAGGCCCGGCGCGGCGAGCTGGAGATGGGTCCACCGGTCGGACTGGTCTATCGAACTGACGGTACAATCGGCCTCGATCCCGACGCCCAGGTGCAGAGCGCCATTCGGCTGGTCTTCGAGATGTTCGAGCGGACCGGAAGCGCCGTCCAGACCGTCCGCTTTTTCCGGGAGCAAGGCTTGCAGTTCCCACGCCGGCTGCGGACAGGTGCCAACAAAGGCGACCTCCTGTGGGCGTCACCGCAGCATTCACGCATCCTCCAGGTGCTGCACAATCCGCGCTATGCCGGTGCGTTCGTCTATGGTCGCACGCGCACCCGCCATCGCCCCGACGGTGGCGTCAGCGTCGTCAAGGTCGCCAGGGCGGACTGGCAGTTCGTGATGCCGGGCATGCACCAGGGCTACATCGACTGGGAACGGTTCGAAGCCAACCAGCGGCGCCTCGCCGACAATGCCGGCGCCTTCGGTGGCGAACGGCTCTCTGGGCCGGCGCGCGAGGGACCGGCGTTGCTCCAGGGGCGCGTGCTATGTGGCTTGTGCGGCGAACGCATGGGTGTGCGTTACAGCCGCGAGCACAGCAGCACGGTCCCGATCTATGTCTGCCAGGAGAGTGCCGTGCGCCGTGCTGGAAAGATCTGTCAAACGGTGCCCGGCAAGATCGTCGATGCGGCGGTCGCAACGCTGATGATCGAGATGATGACGCCGATGACGCTGGCCGTCAGTCTGGAAGTCCAGCGCGAACTTGAGATGCGTGCCCACGAGACGGATACTGCGCGTCGCCAGCATGTGGAGCGGTTGCGCTATGACGCCGAGCTTGCCCGCCGGCGCTACATGAAAGTCGACCCTGACAACCGTCTCGTCGCCGATTCGCTCGAGGCCGAATGGAACGACAAGCTGCGCCGTCATGCCGAAGCTGCCAAGGACTACGAACGCCGCAGCAAGCAGCAGGCTGCGACGCTCAGCGCCGCGGCCCGGCAACGTATTCTCGGTTTGGCTGAGCAACTGCCACAAATCTGGAACGACGCGCGCGTCGACTTCCGTGAGCGCAAACGCATCGTGCGCTTGCTTCTTGATGACGTGACGTTGATCAAGGCGCAGAACATCACCGCCCACGTGCGTCTGTCCGGCGGGGCTACGCGCACATTGAAGCTCGAACGACCGCTGCCCATCGCCCAGCTGCGCAAGTTCAAGCCCGAGCTTGTCGCGACCGTCGACCGGTTGCTCGATCAACATTGCGACCGCGAGATCGCCGACATTTTGAACCGCGACGGATGGCGCACCTGGGAGGGCAAGCCCTTCAGCCTGAAGAAGGTTGCCTTCATTCGCGGTGCCTACAAGCTGGCGAGCCGATACGATCGTTTGCGCCGCCGCGGCATGCTCACGACTCACGAGGTTGCTACGAGGTTCGGCATCGCCAAAACCACCGTGTACGAATGGGGCCGTCAGGGGCTCATCAGAAAATACTACGCAGACAGCCTGAATCGTGGTCTCTGGCAGATCGCATCTGAGACAACGATCCTCAAGGGCCGTGGCGGCCGCCGCTCCAGTCCGCCCCAGGCAACGCCTATCACCACGCAACCACCAGAATGAGGTGCAGTATGAAGCAATCGCCTTGTCGCGCGGCTTGCGCGGCCGCGCCGGCATGATGGTGGTGCCGTAATGGGCCGCGAGATCCTGGTAGGTCCGGTTGACCCCCGGCTCGTAGCGGCTCGCCGTCGTGACCCCGGCCTTCAGATTGTCGCAGACGAGCGCCTTCGGCACCCCGCCCAGGAAGGTAAGCGCATCCACATGGGCGCCGATCCAGTCGGGCAACGCCTCGCTGAACCGAGCTTGGACGAATGTGTAATTCGACGCTCCCATGACCGCGACGAAGATCTTGGCGGCGCGAACCTCCCCGGTGAGCCCGTCGAACACCGGCACGGTATCGCCGGCGAAGTCCACGAACAGCTTCTCGCCGGCCGCGTGGGTCTGTCGCATGGTCGCCGTAATCCCGTGGCGCCATTCGACGTAGAGGTCGCAGAACCGGCTGTAGCCGTAGCCGTCGGGATGATGGCCGCGGTATTCCTCCCACAGCAGCGCCAGCGTTACGCTGCGGCGGCGCAACTCGGCATGGACATGCCCCCAATCCGGAAGCGGCTTCGATCGCGGCGGGTTGTAGCCGGCCGGCGCAAACAGCTTGCGCTCCAGCGCGGTGTCGTCGAGCTCCTCCGGTATCGGCCAAGTGATGCCGATCACCGCGGCGCGGCGGACATACTCCGCAATCGCCGTGCGACCGATCCCGACCGATCGGGAGATCACCCGATCGCTCGTCCCACAGGAATACTTCAGGCGTAGAACTTCTCGAATCTTCCGCATCGGCAATCTCTCGGCGGGCATCGGACCTCCCATTGCGTGAACCGCAAAAGGAGGGACCTTGCCCCGTTCAGATTGCCGACAACGCCCCCCGTCTCACCCTATCAACAGGGTGGCCGCCTTCGTTCGGATTGGGTGGCCGCTTTCGATCGGAATCGGTGGCCGCCTTCCGTCGGAATCGGTGGCCGCTTTGCCTCGGATTCCGCAGCGATCAGCACAGCGATCGGCTGGATGAAGCGGGTCGATGAGACCGGCAGCGTTGCTCCGGGGCAAATGGGCGGTCACAAGCCGAAGGCGGTTTCGGGAGACCACGCGGTCTGGCTGTCGCAACGGATCAAGGACGGCGACTTCACCATACGCGGGCTCGTTGCCGAGCTTGCCGGGCGTGGCCTGAAGGTCGACTATCACTCGGTGTGGGACTTCGTGCATGCCGGGAAGTTCAGCTTCAAAAAAAAGCGTGGTGGCTGGCGAACGCGATCGTCCCGACGTGGCACGGCGGCGCACCCAATGGACAAAGTATCAAGGTCGCGTCGAAGCTGAGCGGCTGGTCTTCATCGACGAGACCTGGACCCGGACCGATATGGCACCGTTGCGGGGATGGGCCCCGTGCGGGCATAGACTCACCGCCAAGGTTCCTCACGGCCGCTGGAAAACCATGACCTTCCTGGCGGCCCTACGCCATGATCGGATCGATGCGCCATGGTTCATTGAGGGACCAATCGATGGCGTGAGCTTTCGGATCTATGTCGAGAAGGTGCTCATGCCGACTCTTCGTCCCGGCGATATCGTCGTCCTGGACAATCTCGGCAGCCACAGAAGCAAAGCCGTGCGCCAGCTCATCCGCTCCGCCGGAGCCAAGCTGTTCTTCCTGCCAAAATACTCACCCGACCTGAACCCGATCGAACAGGTCTTTGCCAAGCTCAAACATCTGCTCCGAAAGGCAGCAGCACGAACCGTCGATACGGTCTGCGCCGCCATCGGCGAACTGCTTGGCACATTTACATCTGAAGAATGCGCCAACTACCTCAGAAACTCAGGCTATCGAAGCTAATGCCATCACGCTTTAGGACATCACACATGACCTTCGGACGTTCCGGGTGCCGAATTTGCTGACCTTTTCCAGGCATACAGCGCTGTACCTTCCCCGAAAGAACGTCCTTGCAGATGGCCCAGCAAGCATCGACGGCCATGTAAAGATAACTGAACTCGTCGAATTGCATTGGCTGAGCTTGGCTCCAATGCAACAGCGAGATTGCAGACGACATCCGCTTGGCGTTTCTCGTCTTGTGATACCTCTGATAGAAATCCGACGCTAACTCCAGGCAGGGAATGACTTCGCTGTCTCTCACCAGGAAGCTGTTGCACTTGTCGACTTCAATGGCCGTAGAATGCAGGTGCCCCCACCCCTCAGGGAGCAATCGAAGGCCGAATAGGAAACCCAACGTGATTATCGAGAATCTCAGTTGGTCGTCGTCCTGCGAGCCGGTAATTTCGATTTCATGCGTCACTGGAAGCTCGTAACGGCCCCCGCGTCCCCATTCGGGTGTTGGCATTTGGAGCCAGCCATTGCTGACCCGCCCATGCGACGCGATGTCAGCCGATAGCGAGCGCCAATCAGCGACGGAGCGTATCGAAACCCTGGCGTTAGAAATATCAAACGATTTAGGCAGGAAGCGGAATTTCACGCCGAGAATCCTTCCGCAGTTGCAAACGAGCCAAAATCTTGGAGTGGCGCAGTCACTCCGAGAGCACTGCTAGCGGATAGGCTTCGACCGGAAACCGCTTGGCTGCATAGTTTGAGTACGCCCCTTGATAGCCGATAAGCGCGAATGTGATCTGGTACATGCAAACGCAGACGCGGTTAATGAGATCGATCAGCGCTTGCAGTTGTTCGTGGTCAAGCCCCTCCAATTTCGAGCTGTTGGGATGTACAGCTTTATTCCTAAGTTCTTTCCACGCGTCCAAGCACGAAACAGCAAGATGCCCATTGTCAACGAGCGGCTGTAATCTGTCCGTGGCGCGGACATTATTTAGTTGCCCCAGGAGTCCTTGGATGCGCTTTTTCACACGATCGGCTGGCGCCAACTCCTCCACCAATTTCAGGACAGCATCTCTTAAGTCGATAAGGGCCTGATCCAAAGGCGCTCTTTTTTCCAGCGGAAGAAGATTCGCGAGACCTTCGACGGTGACACCGAGGACGATCACTTCAACTTCAGTCGAGCCAGCACTCGCATCGCAAGCATTGCGAAGTCACATGGAGCAGGGGTGAACGAACTCCGATGAGGTATTTGAATGAACAAAAATGAGATATCGAACAAATAGCCGATGTACGTCGTCTGGGTGCTTATGCGAGCTAAGCGGAGCTGGAAACCGAGTTGCAACCTCGGGAATGGGAGACATGAGCGTCGTGTCCACCTCTCCGTTTGTTCTAATCTCGACTAGGGACAGATGGACCACCTTGGCGAGGACATAGCGAAGCGCCTCGACGACCCGGGTATCGAAGTTTGGTGCCAACGCTGTATCGTGGATGATCTCAACGAGGACATCAGACTCGCGCAGCATTTTCGAATTTCAGCATACAGCCGAGCTCATCTACTCGGATAACAGCGTCATAGAAGGGAAGCCACTCTTGGCGTTGCTGCTTCAAGAACAGCAACCGCATCGAGTCGGTCTTTAAGGTGCGTTTATCAGGAAACACGTGTCGGAGCCATCGCAACTTCCCTGAGGCAATCACGTGTCCCGTTACGACGTTGTATTTCAGCTGTACCCAAACGTGCTCGGCACTCAATATCGTTGTGTCAAACGTGGTCAGCCGACAATGATGGTACGAATTTACTGAGCCTATTATGCGTGGGTACGTGCGACTTCGAGCAGAGATCTGGGCATTGAGCTTGGCGCGGATCATGCTGCCGAGTATCGAGGCAATAATAGGCTATCGGTAGCGCAAGAGTAAATCAAAGCGCATGCGACCGAGCGCATGGCTTGCCATGGATAGTCCTGCATCCGCTCAAACACGCCTGCAAGGCTGTAAGATTGCTCGATTCCAGGAATACCCGGCAGCGCCCCGCCACCATGAGCATGAAAGAACCGCACGCCCTTTCGGTACATGCGGTTCACTCCCGCACAAATTCCTCTGCACGTGCAGCCGTCGGTGAGACGTGAAGCATCGGCCCCGGATCGCCCGCGATGCAATGCGCCATGATCGCATTCACGGTCGCTGACTTGCCGGTCTGCGACGCCAGCATCAGAATGACGATCTCGACGTCGCCGTCAGCAATGGCATCGACCATTTCTCGCTGATACGGCGTAAGTCGCAACGGCCCCGGTATTGCGTTGGACGACCCCGGCAGGATGATCTCTGCCTCCGCGAACACAGAGGGGGCGATCTTGACCGGAGGCGCGAGCGCCGTCAGCCATGACCGCGCCAACTGTTCATCAATCGTGAGAGTGCTTCATTCTCCAAGGCGGCGAAGAAGCGCGTTTCGTCGGTAAGCTCGCCAAGCACTGCGCTGACTTCGAATTCGGTGATCCGTGCGATTTCCTGTACGTCGGTCTTGCCCGCAACCTTCCGCGAGCCGGTAGCCAAGCGCCAACAGCGCGGTTCGGATTTCCGCAATGATACGGATGCCGGTCGCCGTCACGGCCTCGCGCGGAATGAGGGAGCCTTCGAGTTTGGCGTTCTGAAGTTCCAGCTTTCGCGCCTGAAGTCGCGCAGCGTGCGCCTTCGCTTCCGCCAGGGCGGCAGTCGCAGCGGTATGCTCGCCCTCGCCCCGCCCTTGACGGCATGGCCGATGATGCGGGCCGGGTCGGCAATAGCCATCGCTTCGCCATAGGACTCGATCTCTGCTATCGGAAAACCGACTCGCTTTAATGAAAAAGATGCGGCCGCGCACCGCTGGGCTGTTTTATCCGGTCGCCAGGAGGACCCAACGACTGGGCCGCTCGCCGCCATGGACGGCAATCCCCACGCCTTCCGGCATTACAATCAGAGCAGCGGCGCGACGCACTCGCTGACGAGCGGGGCTTGCGCGTGCTCGATGTGCTCGGCAAGCGCGGGCCATGCCGCACGCACGTCTGTGTTGAAGCTGGCGAAAGGACGCGGTGGCTAGCGGCCCGTTGCCGAGCGTCCCGAAGCGGGCAGCTCTTGACCTTTCGCGTGAGCCCGCACCAAGCGGGTCAACAGCAAGTCTCTTGAGTCGATCTTCATCATTGGTTCCTTTGCGGGTAAGACGCGCGCCGCGCCCACGCCTGGGCGACCGGCTCGCACTCCGAGCGGGTCGCGGCGCGCTAATCCGTCACGGCGCGTGTCGATCGGCTGTGACGATGTTGGATTGGTGATTAGTCGCCCGCGTCGGCAGGCGCTGAATATGGAATGCCCTCAGAACGCAATTGCTTCTGTGTCTCTGCGGACAGCCCAGTAGCGAATTCGTCGTTCGCGGCGTTCTGCCATGCGACTTGCGCCGCTGCCCCGCTTTGTCCCAGCGCAGTGCTGGGCGTCTCCGCATAGATGCCCTTGATCGGCAGACGGGGCGTCCCCTTCCTGATCGCAACGAAGCGCCCGCCATTGGCGTTCACGATGAACGCATCCTTGACGTTGAGGCTTGCGCTCCCGCCGCCAGTTAAGCGGGACGTGCTGCCGGTCAATCCGCCTGGGCGCGACACGGTCGCTCCCGTCGCGAGCATGCGGATGCGCATCTTGCTCGCCGTGAAGGATGCCGACAGCTTCCCATCGAGTGTGCAACAGTGCTGGCGCGCCTGATTGAGCAGCCGCGCCAGCTCAACGGCTGACAGGCCGACGTCGCTCAACTCTTCGTCGTCGGCGCGGCACGTGCGTTCGGCTTCCTCGCGCACAGCGCCGATCAGCATCTCGACACGATGTTCCCGCTTGTCACCGCATCGTCGCAACGGCACTTCTTCATGCTCGTCAACGGTCAAGTCTAGTCCGTCGCCAATTGCCACCGGCCGCACAATGCAGCTCGTCACGTCTTCGTCGTCCTCGTCCTTGCCGATCACGACTTCGACCAGCTTGAATTTGAGAGCCGGAGCGTTTGAACCATCGCGCATCTTCTCAACTTTGATAGTGGAGGCGCCTTTCCCCTCCTCAGCTAAGAGCGTGTAGTCGACCGCACCTAGGATTGCGGACGAACCTCGCATTCCTTTTGAGACATCCTTTCCGCTGTGATGAACGACGAGCACGGCACAATCGAGCGCCGTTGCAACCTTCCGCAATCGCTCGCATACAGTGCCATGTCTTTGTCGCTGCTACCGTCGACACCAGTCGTTGCGGCCGCGAGTGTGTCCACGATGATCAGCCTGACAGGCTGTCCGCTCTCAGCTTCGCACTTTCGAGCGGCTGCAATGAACGTCATCACGCGGCTTTGGGACAGCTGGGAAGACGACGCGCTCGTCAACGAGCCCATCTCGGGTGTTTCGCAGACACCGACAAGATTCACGCGATCAATCACATCGGAAAGCATTTCCGCGTGCGTGGACCCCTCAACATGTCAAGGACGCCGCAGGGACGACCGGTCTATGTCCAGGCCGGCTCTTCGGACGAGGGACGTGCCTTTGCGGCGCGTTTCGCCGAGGCGATCTTCACCGCGCATCAGACACTGGCGAGCGCCCAGGAATTCTATGCGGACATCAAGCGTCAGGCGCGCGCCTTCGACCGCAGTCCCGATCAGATCAAGATTCTGCCCGGCATCAGTCCTTTCATCGCGAGCACGCAAATCGAGGCCGATCGGCTGCAGGACGAGTTCAACGAGCTGATCCAGCCCGAGTATTCGCTGACACAGCTGCGCCAGATGATCATCTCGACCTTTCCGGGTTTGACCTCGATGGCCCCTTTTCCTCGTCATTTGATCGATTCCGAGGGCGCCCGCGGCGTCGCCAGCCGTTTCAAGCTGGTCATCGGCATCGTTGATCGCGAGAAGCCGACGATTCGCCAGCTCGTGCAGCGCCTGGCTGGCGCCCGCGGCCATTGGGTGATTGCCGGACCGCCGGAGAAGATCGCCGACAACATGCAGACCTGGTTCGAGAACTGCGCAGCCGATGGTTTCAACGTCATGCCGCCCTGGCTGCCCGGCTTCGCCGAGCAGGTCGTGCCCATTCTGCGTAAGCGCGGCCTGTTCCGTCACGACTACACGGGCACAACGCTGCGTGATCATTACGGCCTGAGCCGGCCGGCCAGCATCTTCTCCAACGCCATTCAAGCGATCGCATAGTTCGCCTGACAACACTGATTTGACGACGTCGCAACAGAAGCCGAACAGGTTGCTTTCCATTGGGCCGCTGGACGGCTAGGACGTGAATGAGCAACAGATTTATCTATGCCCTTGGAAACCAAGCTGCAGTGCCTTCGAAATGCGCTGCGCATTAGGAAGTTGGGCGCGATGAGCGAGCTTCGCAACGAGATCGCCGATAGATTCACCGCGCATTCTCGACGTTGTCGCTGAGACGAGCAGTGCGGAGTGCGAATATTTCGGACGTCCTCCGCATGTACCAATCGCGGTCCTTTTTGGAAGCATGCCTGCTTGGTGGCCCCAGATGAAATCCCCGCCGCCGCCGGGTGCGCTGGTCTGATGGACCCGTCGCCACAGCCATCCGGCGCGTGCGCCCCACCCACAACAGAGGTCGCGACGAGCATTCCCTGTAGGGTCATCGAGAGCAAATCTCACCCAACACGAACAGCTCGGCCCTCGCTCGATCGACGTTTGGCTAGTTCCCCGACGGCGCACGCCAGCTTGCTTCCCTCACGGCCCCAAGCAGCCGGGCGCCGCCAGGGACAATCCTGTCGCTGCCCTGCCCTGATCTGCGCCGCCCTCATGCTCGGCTGGTTCGCCGCTCTGGCCTCGGGGGTGTACGAGCGCGGGCTCAGCCGCTGCGATTGTGACGTGCGACTCGACACGCCTTCCCAAAGATCAGCCGTGGTGGCGCGTCGGATTGCGCCTTTTCTGCTCGGCATGTGCGCAGGATTTGTCATCAAACATCGCAATGAAACGCGTTACCGAACGCGCGTTCGCCTATCCGGAAGTCGCCGCTCGCCATCTCGTTCAGATGGCGTCCGGCATTGGGCCGGTACAGGACGGCCGTGCCCACATCGAGAAGCTCAATTATCCCTTCGTCTACACACTTAAGGGAAGCGGCGCAGAGTTCGCCGCCGGCATGAGGTGCGGTTAAGGAAGGCGAGCTGAATGAGAGCGGCATTACGTTCGGCTGCCCGGCGCCCGCCGAGGATCTGCTCCGTCAGTAGATGAGCGTAACCGCCGCGGCCTCTATTGCCGTCAAATTAGAGCTGCCCGGCAGCGTATTGATATCCGACGTCGCGGGCGGCGGCATGCCACGGTTCTTGCGACGGCGCTTCGTGGTACGCGAAATTATCCGATTATTTTGCGGCCCTAATGCCTCGATCGGAGTCTTTTCGCCTCGCCGCTCATGCCTCCGCCCCGAACGATATTCGGTATGCTATGGCCGCTGGATAGCTGTGGCGTACAAATAAGACGGATTACACCCCTTTCTGACGCCCTCCGACATCACGCGATGCAAGCGATCGGTGCGGATCACGAGATGGATCAAGCATCGCGCGGCGACATTCGAGTCAATAGTGTCGCCCAAGCACCGTGGTCCACAAAGCGTTGATGACTTTGATTTTGTTCGATGTCCGTTATCAACTCATCCAGTATCAATGAGCCGTCGAGCGATTTACGCGAACAGAACCAAGTCCTCCACGCCATTTGCGGCAATGCCAACAACCTCTGCCTTGGAGCCGCGACCGATGTAGATGGATCCGGTTCGCCTCCTCCGTGGGATAATGCAGAAAGCCGCGCTGGAGCAAGCGCGGGACAGAATGCTGGCGCTTGCCAGCCATGAGGAGACCTATCGCAGGCCTAAGTTAGGTCGCGGACGTCAAGTGCGCCGTTGTTGCAACCACTGCTGTCGCGTTTACGACGTCTGTCGCAATCGCTTCGACAGCCGATGGTGCTGGAGTTGGATCGGCAGCTGATTGGTGCTCCAAGGTTTGTGTTGGCAGGAGAGTTTGCGATCTCCGTCGCGTGGTATGGCATTTGCTGATCGCCTTCCAGTCGTCTCGGCTCCAGGAGAAACACATGGTCGACGGGCAAGTCGTTGTGCTGTCCGCACGAGAAAAGCAGTGCTTGCGGGGGTAGTGGAGGGCAAATCATCCTGGAAAATAGCGGTGATATTGGGAATCAGCCGGAACACCGTCGATTTTCACATCAAGAACGCTATGCAAAAGCTGGAAGTGACCACCCGAAATGCTGGCGCCTACCAGCCATGAGGAGACCTATCGCAGGCCTAAATTAGGTCGCGGACGTCAAGTGTGCCGTTTGTTGCAACCATGCTGTCGCGTTTACGACGTATGTCGCAATCGCTTCGACAGCCGATGGATCGGCAGCTGATTGGTGCTCCAAGGCTTGTGTTGGCAGGAGAGTTTGCGATCTCCGTCGCGTGGTACGGCATTTGCTAATCGCGTTCCAGTCGTCTCGGCTCCAGGAGCAACACGTGATCGATGGGCAAGTCGTTGAGCTGTCCGCACGGCAAAAGCAGTGCCTGCTGTGGGTAGAGGAGGGCAAATCATCCTGGGAAATAGGGGTGATATTGAGAATCAGCCGGAACACCGTCGATTTTCACATCAAGAACGCCATGCGAAAGCTGGAAGTGACCACCCGAATCCAGGCTGCTATCAAGGCGCGCCGCCTCAAGCTTTTGGACTAGGGAGTGCTGCTGCTGTCAACTTGTGCCGACGGCGCGTATAACATCCGGTGCTAGGGGACTACTCCATGAGATGGGATCCGCATCTGCCGAAAGTAGCGGCCCGTTGTGAGCGCAGCGGTATAGTTAGTCGGCCGTGAAGAATCCTGATTGGCAGCCTGATTGACCGTCGTTTCGCGAGGGTGCCGATGATTTGCCACAACAAGAGCCTGAGCCAGCAGATCAGGCGGCGGAAGTTACAGCCGACCGTGGCGAGAACGGCGTTGTATGGTGTCACCTTGGCGTTAGTTGCGGCCGATGCGGTGCTCGGATTTGAGGTGGCCGATGACCGGCTCGATGGCGGAGCGCCGTCGCCGCTCGCGCTTGGTCTGTGGCGTCACCCGCCGCTTCTGTCCTGAGATGAACACCCTGAACTTGTAATCGGGCGGGGCGCTGTGGCCGCAATAGCCCTTGTCAAGGAGAGCACGCTCGATAGTGTTGCCGATCAGCGCTTCCATCTCTGGGATGACGGTTGCAGTGTATCGGCATCATAGGGGTTGCCGGGCAGCGCCTTCACATGGGTCACGAACTGCCCGCCGCGGGCCGGCGCCAGCGTGGTGGCGACCGAGACCTTGACACCGAACTCGTAAGGCCGGTGCGCGTTGCCCTTGCCGATGCACTGCACCTCCGTCGCGTGCAGCAAGTAGGGGTTCGGGCCACGCTGGTGCCGATTCTGCTCAAGCACTTGTCGCGCCCGTGCCGGCATGCGCTCCAACACGATCCCACCGAGCAAGTCGGCGTTGGCGCCGTTTGCGGCCTATGTCGCGGATGATGCGGCCGAGATAGGTCCTGACTTTCTTCAAGGGCCTGTTGTCGCGCTTGAACTGCTTGGCGTGGGCGTAGCGCTGGTGCTTGATCAGCGCGATCTTGCCCACCGTGGCATAGGACTGGCGCAGCTTGACACCATGTCCCTTCGCCAGCCGGATCAATCGCGGGTGCGGTTCAGTAGCTTGGCATCGGCATCACATTCTTGGCTTGCACCGTTCCCCTGGTTGCATCGCTCCCTCCGATGCGATCAGGGAATCTCGCCTTGCGATTCGACGGAATCCTCAAAGATGAAATTGCAAGCTTTTGTGCAGTCAAGGCCCGAAAGCTTGCAATCTCAAAGTGGATCTCGCCCGGAAATCGATTCTTGATCAACCGCTTGGACGGTTCTTCACGAACGACGAACTAGACACCCAGCAAAGACGGGCCGTAGGGCGTCGCATCGCTTGTTGTGGGCTAGGCTTTCCTTGTGACTTGCGTGTTGCAATCGCCCTGAAATGGTTCTGGTGGTCGCGAGCGCTTCGAAGGCGCGTAGCCCCGATTGTGCATCTGCGATTAACATCGCCCTTCATGTCTCCTCCTGCGGCTGCACTTTGGGAGCTCCAGGAGAGTTTTCTTGCGGAACCGAACAAGACCCGCTGCAACAAGCCTTCTCGCCCCTGTAGTTGGCCAAAGTTTGGAGCAGCCGCGGCATATAATACTGTTTTGCGGGTTCCGGCACGATTTCCGGATCGTCTAGCCATGCCATTGCCCGCTCGATCAGCTCGATCGCGCGTTGCTTGTCACCACTCTCGTAGTAATACTGAGCGACCACTCTATAAGAATCAAAGATGGGGCCGCCGCTGTCTTGCACTGAATTGAGGATATATTCCGACACCTCCCTGCCGATCGCAAAGCGCTCGGCACGCGGAAGGTGGGCTTTATCGTTCTCCGGACCAAAGAGTTGATCCATCACGGCAATCAGCCCCCGCACAGCGTCTGAGCGTTTCTCAATCGCATCTTCAACCAGTTGGCGCAAGACCTGGAACCCGGTCGCCGTGTCGCGCATTTGAAGCAACAGACGCGCCTGAATCTCGCGGAAGTGTCGGTCGTCCGGCATCATGGCAATGCCCTCTTCGGCCGCTGAGAGCGCTGCCCGCCAATCCTTTGCTTCCTCCGCCGATCGAATTGTGTCTTTGATTGAGTAAAAGCGCTCTGTGCGTTGGTCATCCGCAATCCGTTTCGCATCAGCGGCTTTAGCTTCATCGCTGCTCCAAGTGCCGTTGATAATTTTCGGCAAGACGTGGGCGATGTCGGTCGGATCACCGAAAAAGGCAATGTGGCCGTCGCGGTCGACGATGAATGATCTCGGAACCGTGGAAGAACAGCTGGCATCCATCCAAAGCTTTTTCATTTCGCCCGTACTGTCGAACCCGATTCGATAGTTCAGATTTGAGAAATTTTCAGTCAACCACGCGTCCAACTTGGTGCGCGCCTCAGCCGCCGTTGGTGCTTTTTCATAAGCTGCGACTCCGACGACCTCAAGCCCTTCGTCTTTGTATTTTGCTTGCAGCTCTATCAGATGGGGCATCGCCTTCACACATGGATAGCACCAACTTGCCCAAAATTCGACGATGTACAATTTCCCTAGCTCGAAGTTTGTGAGAGGCTCGCCACGCAGCCAGTTCTCGACTATGAGCGAAGGAGCGGGGGACTCTGTGCCTAGCATGTGATTATATTATCCCGAGTTACTTGTCGCGCGACCTTGTCGCTTCATCATGGTAGCAATCACCGTGCCAGGCAGTCCGCGCACACTAAGCACATGACAACGCTTTGAAAAACATCCACACGCCCAGTAAGGTCCCATGTATGTAACCCGACAAGCTGCGTCGGCGTCGGATTTCGGGCACGCATCGCGACCTTCGTGCCGCCAGAAGATCGTCTTGCGAATGCGCATCGCGAGCCGCGCTGCGCCAGTAGGAGGTACGCGAGAAGCCGGATGTGGTGCCCGCTGACCGACAAAATTCCAAGGGGCAGAGCGACGACGAACTCGCCTCCCTTTTAGGATCGGCCGGTCCGTTGGTGAGATGCGCCCCCTTTCCAAGCCATTCGCAAGCTGGCGAGGAACAAGTCGAACGGCGGGGCCCCAGTAGTTGGATCGCCCGCCGATTTCACGTCGGTAAGGTGGGCAATCTGCGATCTCGTTCGTCTGGAATGTCCCCGCATTTTGCGACGAAGCCGCTAGGATACTTAAGCTTGAAGAGCTAGCCGCCTGCTAACCCTTGTAGGGCCCCTAAAGGCAACCGGCCAGATTCTTCACCATAAATTCGGCACGTCCATGCTGATGGTGATGGCGTTGCTGGCGAGCATGCCAACGGGGCGCGCCACTCGATCGGTTGATATCTTCAACGAGCCGTCATTCCGCGTTGGCGGCCTAACCCGGCAGACGCTCCAATTATCGACCCGGAGAATCTGTTCAGACAACCGGGACCAGCTCTGGTTGCGCTGCTGATCGAGACCTTGCCAATCGGTGCGGCGGGATTTTGCTCCCAAGGGCGGGACTGCGATCAGTTTATTCGTGCGCGATATGCCGCGTTTTATCAGTCGATATCGACCTGATCCCGTCGGCCGGCGGGAATCGCTGGCCGCGATCGATCGGGGCATGAAAAGAATGGCTGCCGCCATTGGCAAGGAATTTCGGGCCTTAAGGTGAATGAGGTCGTGAATCGCGCGGAAAGCATCGTTACCAAGATCCGTGCTTCCGAACGTCGAGGAAGGCTCTGATTTTACGGAGACACAAGTCGCCTCGTTTTTCGACCTCTACGCGGGAAACTCGTTGTCGCGCTTGACCGCAACTTCCTCGCGATTTTCTGATACCCGCGATCTTCTGGCGAATGAGGGCATCAGCGACGACCTGAGGCGCGCTTTCATCGTCTATTCCAGCTCGATCTTTATGGCGATTGAAGCTTCAGGTACGTTATAGCCAAGCGGATAGGCCACATGTTGCTGCTGGGGCGCAAGACGGCGATGGAGCGTGTTGCAACCTTCCTGCTCGAAATGGATCGCCGCCTCGCCGTCCCCGGCATGATGGCGCTGCCGATGTGTCGGCGCGATATCGGCGACTATCTGGGCCTCACGCTCGAGACCGTGTCGCGCGCGCTCTCGCAGCTTCACGCAAAGGGTATACTCGGCTTCTCGGGCGCTCGCCAGATCGTGCTGCGCAACCGCCAGCACCTGCACAATCTCGACGCCTGATCGCTTTCACCTGGCCGATGTTTCTCCTCCGCGACTTGGCCTGATGGCGGCTATTCACTGCGCCCGAGCATGATGTAATGAGAAACAAGCGACTGGCCGGCGTCAGTTTTGCATACTAGAGAGGTCCGCCAGAGCTTACCGGTATTCACCATAGCTGCTGGACCTCGGGTCGATCAAGATTGGCGGATGCGAAACAATAGACGATCACACGGACTATGGGCTCTGACTGCGCCACCAGCGCCAGAAACTGCTCCCCTTACCGCCGAAACTGCAGCGGATATCGTCGTGATTGGCGGTGGATATACGGGGCTGTCGGCGGCCCTTCATCTTGCTGAAGGTGGGGCGCGTGTCGCGCTTTTGGAGGCGTCTGAAATAGGATTCGGCGGCTCCGGGCGGAACGTCGGGCTCGTGAATGCGGGTATGTGGCTCATGCCTGACGCGCTTCCGGACGCGCTCCGCGCGCCGTTTGGAGAACGGTTGCTTGAACAACTCGGGCGCGGACCGCAGACGGTGTTCGAACTCATCGAAAAGCACGACATCGAATGTGAAGTGGAACGTGCCGGCACTTTACATTGTGCGGTCGGACGTAAGGGCTTGGAGGAGATTGAGGCCCGTGCCGAACAGTGGCAGAAGCGTGGAGCGCCCGTCTTGGTGCTAAATGCGGAGGCAACACACAGGAAAGTAGGCGGTGGCGACTACACCGGCGCGCTGCTCGATAACCGCGCCGGCACCATACAGCCATTGGCCTATGCGCGAGGGTTAGCGCGGGCCGCGCTTGCGATGGGAGCCAGGATATTTACGCAAAGCGAGGCCATCGTGGCGCAACACAACGGTTTGCGCTGGAGAGTCGGCACCGAAAGCGGATCTGTAGAGGCCGACTGGGTGGTCGTCGCGACGGATGCTTATGGCAAAGGACTTTGGTCTGAGATACGGCAGGAACAGATTCAACTGCCCTATTTCAACTTTGCCACGCCTTCTCTGCCCGACGATCTGAGAAAGTCGATCCTGCCTGAGCGGCAGGGTGTGTGGGACACTCGAGAGGTTCTCTCTTCATTTCGCCTCGATCGCTCCGGGCGACTCGTGTTTGGCAGTGTTGGTGCGCTTGAGGGAATGGGGCAATCTATTCACCGGGCCTGGGCCCAAAGATCGCTGCGCAAGCTTTTTCCAGGACTTCGGGGCGTCCAGTTTGAAGCCGGCTGGTTCGGCATGATTGGAATGACGTCGGACAACTTACCCCGGCTTCACAAGCTGGATCGCAACGTCATCGGTTTCAGTGGCTATAACGGCCGCGGAATCGCACCAGGCACAGTGTTTGGCAGTGTTTTGGCTTCGTACGTATTGGGGCAGATCGCGGAGAACGATTTGCCGTTGCCGGTCACTGCCGTTGAACGCCGGCGTTTTCGTGTAGCTCAGGAAGCCTTTTATACGGCGGCCTCCCAGCTTTTTCACCTGATGGATTCCAGGTCTGATCGCCTGGGCAACTCGGTTGGCACTCTTTCTTCGCAGCAGTATGGAACGATGCCGCGATCTGAGTACCGATGCCATCGACTACACGTATGTTTGACCGAGCGAACGAACGAGTAATTACGTGGCAGTCCTTCTCTGCCGCGGAGTTGACGTCGGCACGAAAATGGGCTTGGGATGGCATGAAGAAAGCTGCTTCCGATATGTGAATCGGCGATGGCAATCACCTCGGAGGACAGCTCATTCGGCGCGCTGGAGGCGGCACAAGAAGAGAGGCCGTCCCACGCTTGCCGGTCTTGGCGATCTGTCGACCGCAGCCATAATCTGCCGTCGCGTCAGGTCCCCTACGCCGCTATCGGCGTGATCCTTAAGCCCGAGCCGCAGTGCCGACATTGCTGGCTTCCAATTAATGACTTGACGTTCGGTCAAGGACGTCTGGTAGAGACCACCTTCAACAGTGAGGGTCGCAAGCGTGGTGCGCTGCTTCTTGCCGCCTCGCCTCGGGCTTCGCGTCTTTCCGGTCCAAGCCCTTGAAGACCTCGCCTGCGGCGATGGTGGCGGCTTTGCGACATCTCCTCGTCCCGATCTGTGTTTCGCTGGCCGCTACGCGCCGCGGCTGTCGAGGGTGGCCGAAGGCCCATCGGGGCGACTCGGGCGATATCGCCACGCGCTTTGGCCGGTGGCCATCGGCCAAAGGCCGCTAAGCTGCTTCAATCGCACAAATGATAGCCGTGCAGATACAAGGGGTACCCAGCGCAAGACCCTCGGCGCGTGGCCCAAATATAATGAGAACGCCGCGCGCAGCCCGGCCGAACAAGGAGATGGCACAACGAAAAGCCTTGACGCATCGCCCCGTACAAGTCCTTCGACCCCTTGCAGACGCGCGGCGCCTATTGCTGCGATCTGTCTTCAAGCTGCCGGTCGCGGAGCTCCTCCGACACGAAACGCTCCGCCCGCTACCCTGCCTCGTCATTGTCGCCGCGGAATGCTGAACACGACGCGCTGGGATGTTGTATCGATGGCAGCAGTCTGCACCAGCGTGATCATCTTATGAAGCCGCCGATAATCAGGATCTGCGCGCCGGCCTAAGACGCCGCGCGCAGCCGATCGCGCACCGCCGGTCCCTCGCTCGGACAATCTGGTGCGGCACGAGCTCAAAACGGCAGTCTGCCGAAACATCGTCCCCCAGCCCGGTCATGAAAGCCCGCAAATCGCTTTTCATGCACGGCCAGATACGTGGCGATCGTGGTGAGCGATCGACCAAATAATGGCGGATCACAGCTACGGCCGGCGACTCTCGTGAGCGGAGCGTGTGGACGAGGCAGTGATCGCTAGCGGAAATCTGCGCCTGTCAGGACAAAGAGCCAATCACGACTGAATGCGTTGGGCGGGCCTCTCGGCGCTATCGCCGCGATTTCATTGATGTCAGCTCTGTTCGGATCGAGCGCACCGAACGGCCTCTTCGATGGAAGTGCCTCCCTGCAACAATCGGTCAAGCCGCGACGCTTGCACTACTCTGCGTGTTGCGACAAAGAGAGGACGGCGAGCGCTCTGGGTCCGTGATCCAGTCATCCTCGCTCGATGTGACGTTATCAGCCATCGGCAAACCTTCCGCGGGTCCGGGCGCGGTCACTCTCCCCGCTCTGCATCGACAATTCCGGCGACAGCGTGGCCGCTCAGACAATGGCAGCGGCCGTACAGCGATCATCTTGCCGAAACAGGCAATTTCCTGTGGCCTGCGCCACCGGGCGGACTCTGTCAGAATACAAGCGCGCTTAATGTCTGAAACCCGCCTTCGACTATGTTCGGAAGCCACATTGCGCAAGGAAACACGCGAGCGTGCCCCTTCTATCGTGCTGGCCCAAATCCTGCAGCGGCTCTCCGCGCCAGGAAGTTTGGCGGCGGCAACAGGATGGGAGTCGTGTTTGGGCATCGATCTGTCAATCGAGAATGCGGTAGCCGCACCGGAGGTCGCGTGCCTGCACCCCGCTGGGAGAACGGAAGAGGCTGCCGCTTGCCACGGCCTCGCGCGGCGTCGGTCATGTCATCGAAAACCTGTTCGCAGAAGAGGGCCGGCGCATCCTTACTTGCACGGGGCACCCCTTCGGTGGTGGGCGATGTCCGTGGGATTCGGAGACAAACAACCATGTCCACGTCAATCTAAGCATTCGCCGGACAGTGCCGCACGCCACTGCCGAGGTCGCGGAACGGCCTGCTCGCGCACCGCTACACGCATTGATCCACAATGCCGACATTTCGCCATAGACACCGGACCGTACCCGACAGACGTCGTTGACGGCGTCAGTCGAAGCCTGGCTGAGGCTGTTCCGCCTCAATTTGCTCGGCCTGATCCTGCTCCCGCAAGACCTCTTTCCCAATCTCAAGGCCACCGCGGTATCGATCTCGACATGACCTGATCGGCGCGTTGCCGCGCGCACCCGGTTTCCAGCACCGCCAATGCCTCTCGCGTCAAGGCTTACGGTTGCTTTCTCAACTCTGAAGCGAGGCGTCAATAGATGATCGATGAACTGGATTTGCGAACCTTCAAGCCGCATCCGCAACGCGACGCCGTGCTCGGCGAAGTGCACGCGCGCCCTTTCACGCGCCTTGTCTCGCCATTCAGCGTGATCCACTTCGCTGTTCTTGCGCAAGGCGAGGCGGCCGCAATCGATCGCTGCCGTTTTATCGATTTCTGCCTGGAGCGCAATCTGCGGCCGCCTGCGCAATCGGCGAAACATCATCAGATTGTCATCGGGCCCGCTATGCTACGCTGGGAGCAGCATTCTGAATTTACAACATTCACCTGGATCTGGACTAACACAAATGGTCCTGCCGCTCACCAATTCAGGAACATTGATGATACCGTCCGATCGCTGATCCGAGCGTTGCGGCAGACGGGTCAATTGCTGGTCGCGATCAGGTTAGAAGTGGAGCAAGGCGCCGCGCCGACCAAGCGCGCCGAACAGATTTTTGACAAGAATAGCCTGGCCATGGTTGCCACAAAGAGCGGTGCAGGCGTTGTCGCCTCAGACTTCCGCATGGACGAAAACGGCTTTACGAAAATCCTCGTCTGCGACCTCGGAATGACGTCGCACGATCTCGGAGCGCTGGTGCAACGGCTCCTGGAAATCGAGACCTACCGTCCGTTGGCGCTGCTTGGTCTGTCGGCGGCCCTTGAGCTTGCACCGTCTGTTGATCGCATCGACCGCCGTCTTGTTCAAGCGCTCGAAGAAATGCAAAGCGGTGAGGGGCTGCAATTCAACAACCATCTGCTTGCCGAGCTGACGGCGTTGGCCGCCTCCTTCGAAAGAGGTGCGACCGGTGGCCTGTTTCGCTTCGGCGCCAGCAGGGCCTATGACGAGCTGGTCCAATCGCGACTATCCATCATTGAAGGCAATGACATCTCGGGCTATCCGAGCTGGTCGTCGTTTCTGGCGCGCCGCATGGCGCCGGCGATGCGCACCTGCGCGACCGTGGAGGAGCGTCAGGCGGCTCTGTCGGTCAAGCTCGCGCGTGCCGCCGATCTGTTGCGAACCCGTGTCGACATCGAAATCGAACAACAGAATCATGACCTGTTGCAGGCTATAAATGAGCGCACGAGGCAGCAACTTCGGCTGCAGTGCACGGTCGAAGGATTGTCGGTCGCGGCGATTGGATATTACGTGGTCAGTCTGTTTAAATATCTTGCCGAGGGCGCGCACGATGTCGGATTACGAGTAGATCCCTCGTTCCTAACCGCAGTCTTCGTCCCGATCGCCGTGGGCGTGATCTGGCTGGTGAGTTACAAGATCCGAAAGCGACACTTCAAGCACGACGACGCGCCCTCGGTAGCTCGTAACTAATGCCCCTTGGGGAATCAGCGCGTCCGTCCTACGAAGCTCGCATAGTCGAGGTGCGACGCTGCCGCCAGAGCCTCGACGGTTAGCCGGTATATGCGCTTTAATTGATCGGGAGGGGGACGTCTCGCGACGCCACCCTTCCCTCACCACCTGGCATACTCGGGTCCGTACCGCGGCTGTTCGACCGAGTGAAGCTGGCCGAGGAACCAATATTCGGAGAGACCGCGAGCGCCAAAGAAGTGATTGCGCAGGGCGTGCTGCACCGCTGGTGCCCGGACATTCGCCAGAGCCCCGGCGGCAATCGATGCGGCGAACTTCGCGATGCCGAGGCGGCGAAGCTCCATGAATCGCTTGTGCCGAGTCTGCCATTGTCGCCAGAGATACATTCGCTGTTTTCAGTGAATCCAGGCTTCCAAGTTTTTGAGCACGCCAGATTCAGGCCCCTGGAATTGTCGCCTCTGGCGCATCTGCCCGCCGGTTGATGCCGGCGTCGCCCGCACGTGGCGGTGGGCGCCTAGCAGGCTGCTGAAATATCTACGCCAAAGATAGACTGCCAACCCACCTTGGCGAAACGGTTCGATGCGCGGGAGCGACGTGTTCATGGAGCAGCTGTTCACGATGAAGCGGATGGAGGATTTCGTTCCAAAGCCGCGCCAGTCGCGGTCGCCCTTGATGGCGACGCTCGAATGCTACGAGCCTTCGCTCGTCGCTTGGAGCATCCTTTCGCGCACAGCGAATGTTTTGATGACTGTCGACGACGAGGACGCAATCAGCGTGATGAAACGTCTGGCAAATCCGAGGGCTAGCTATCGCTGTAGTTGCAGGCGAAAGTGGTGGTGTTGGCCTCGCAGCCGTACTGCAGGCTGCTTCTGACCCGACCTTGGTGGCAAGATTGGTCTTGGACCCAATTGACGGGTCTTTCTGATCAACACCGAGGGCGCGACATATCCTCTCGTGTACGAACAGCTCGTCAGTGCGACGCCAGCGCAAGTGACCGCAAGAATATTAAACGGGCCAAGAACATCGTCGGCCCAATTTCCCGAGCTCGTGCTGCGCGCGGCGCCAAGCTCTCCAGTAACAACGATGCGACAATCGGCGGCGTGACGTATCGGAACGGCCGGCCAGGGTCTTCGACCGGATAACGACGCTGTGGCCCTGTCCGCACTCTTCGAAAAAACCACAAGCCCTCAACGCAACGCCGGTGAATTTACCCAGACAACTGGTCTCCACCAGGCCGTGATCCTAACCGCCGGTTCTGCACGACCAGTGTTGAATGTCGCTCGCAACCGAGACTAACCTGGAATTTGCACCGGCAGCGCGGAATAACCGTGCACAAAATTAGATTCAACTCGCTCCGGTTCCCCGACCACCTTTACCTCCAGAGATCGTTTCAGCATCTCCTCCCACAGGATTTTCAGCTGCAGCTCTGCGAGATGCCTACCCACGCAACGATGAATCCCAAATCCAAATGAGAGATGTTGTCGTACATTTTCTCGATCAATGATGAAGCTGTTGGGGCTCGCAATGACCTCGTCGTCTCGGTTGCCAGAGATATACCACATCACAACTTTATCGCCTCGCCTGATTTGCTTGTGGCCTATCGTGAAATCGTCCACAGCGGTCCGGCGCATGTGCGCGATAGGCGTTTGGTATCGTATAATCTCGGATACCGCCCCGGGCACCAGCGAAGCATCATCGCGGAGTTTTCGCAGTTCGGATGGATTTTGGCTCATGAACAAGACGCCACCGGTAATTGAGTTGCGCGTAGTATCGTTACCTCCAACAATCAGCAGAATGAGGTTGCCCAGGAACTCGCGTGGCTCCATGTTTCGGGTCGCCGGTGAATGCGCCATCATCGAGATCAGGTCAGCGCGCGGCTCGGAATTCACCCGTTCGCTCCAAAGCCGTGTGAAATAGTCAAGGCACTCCGACAGCACCACCTTTCGCTTTTCCCAGCTGTCGATCTGGTGGCCCATTTGGGGAGTCAAGGCGGCTGCGTCCGACCAGTAGGTCAGCAGCCGTCGATCCTGAAATGGAAAATCGAACAGCGTGGCCAGCATTTGAGTCGTCAACTCGATCGAGACTTTGTCGACCCAGTTGAAGGTATCATTGCGCGGCAAACCGTCCAAGATCTTCTGAACCCGCGAGCGAATCAAGCCTTCAAGATTCGCCAGATTCTCCGATGCCGCTATCGGACTGATAGTCTTACGCTGCTGAGCATGGACAGGAGGACTCATTTTGATGAAACTGGGGGTCCAATACTCCTCCGGCGGGTCGACAATTGTGACGCTTCGCTCTGATGAGAATATTGTGTGATTTGAGTCCACGGCTATGATGTCGCGGTATTTTGTTATCGACCAATATGGTCCGTATGGGCTGTCTTCGCAATAATGGACGGGATCTTCCCTTCGCAGGCGCTCGAAACAAGGCCAAACGGTATCATCCTTAAAGCGCTTGGGCTCGCTTACATCAAGGCGGCTCAGCGGGGTATCAGCCCTCTCGCAGGCGTTCTCTGCCGATAATGCTATCATGGTTGTCTCGCGGACATTGGCCTGCAATTTTGGTTGCTCGGCTGGGTGCGCTGTTTAGAGTTCGCATGCAAGCTTGGTCGAAAGACAACGAGCTTGGACCGTACAGTGACAATGTGTGACGCATGTCCATGGCTCGGGCTCGCGAGAGCTCGTACGATCGTCAGAAATCGGAAATCATCTTACCGGCGAAGTGAGGAGGAACTTGCCTCGGCCGCTGTCGATGTAGAATAACGGAAACACGAGCGAAGCTCCCCTATCAGGATTGGGAGGCGCGCGAACTCACTTTTTGCGGTAACAGACGCAAGTACTCGCGATGGCACCCAGCCGCTTATCCTCATTTTCTCGAGCAGGCAGGCCCCGTTGCCACTCGACTACTTACATTGCGCGAGCAGATGGAACCCTTATCACAGTAGGGACTAAGAAGAGATCGCGGTCCGCCGAGCACTCGTTTTTCCTTCTGCATGCGATGCGGGCGTTCGTAGAATGAATCAACAGGAGGAGGAGAAACAGGAACACGAGACCAAACCGGCGGTGGTGCGCGAGCCGGACGAAGGGTAAACTAACCCAAGGTCGCAGCTGGCATTGGAGTGGCTTGGGCCAATTTATCGCGGGAATTTTGGTATCGGCTGTGCTCCTGGCGCGAAGCCCGGGTATCACGTAAATTGAGCCCTGGTGTCCAAGGTAGCATGTGTGGGGAATGGTAGGCTAAAGCCTTCTGCTTCGTCTACGACCGATAGGCCGACGTCATATTGCGCAAGACCTATACCCTCGGCCGCGGAATGATCTCCGATGCTCATTTGTTCAAATCGAGTGCTGATCTTGCGCCAGCGAAATTGCTTTCGATGCCTGCTCGCGCTGCTCGTCAGGCTCGCTTCCAAGCTCGTACTCTGCCATGACAGCGCTCAAACCGTGCCCTCGGAGCTTAGTTCGCCTCGCGCAGAGGCGTGGTAAGCGGAACCGCGACACAGATGCCAAGCCTAACCAACTACGGCAATCGCGCTATTTCTGTCTGACGGCTGTGGCGCTGGCCGAAAGGCGGTGCGCAAGGTCGGCGGAAACATACTCCCCTTCCGCGGCAAACAACCGGCCGCGGCCGGATGACCTGCACCACTCGGCGCTGAATCATTTTCTGATGGGTCGAGATGAGCTTTCAGCATCTCACTTCAGCAAGGAGGGTCGCCTCCCGAGTCTGCGGCGCGTTCGCCCCTCCCATGCAGTTGCGCGTGGCGTTCTGCTCGGTGAACTTCTCTTCGCAAACAGTCTATTCGCGCGAACATGCGATAAGAGCCGTGCATTACCGGTAAGTTCGCCGAGCCATGCTAGGCAGCCTTCGTGGAGGGGTGCTTCGTCGTCTTGAGGCGCGTTACACTGCATCGGCCGTCGACGCTGACGGGCGCGTCTCCATCGATTGTGGCACGATGAACGACGCGATGCCGGTCACCGTAATCGTTGACCGCATAATGCTGCGTTGCGCGGTTATCCCAAATCGCGACATCGCCTTCTTTCCAGCTCCAGCGCACGGTGTTTTCGGGCGCCGTGATATGGGACTGGAATAGATCGAACAGCCTCTGACCGTCGCGCTTTGGGATATCAATAAACCTTTGCACCACATCGCCGAGCACCAACGCGCGCTCGCCGGTCTCGGGATGTACACGGACCACCGGATGCTCGGTCTCATAGATTGTTTTGGTAAAGACCTCATCAAAATGCTTCTGGTCGATTTCGCGAACACGGCAGGTCCCGGCGTAGTCGAAGGCGTTGCTGTGAACGGCCCAGAGTTCGTCGGCAAGCCGTTGGAGCGGCCGCGGCAGATCCAGATAGGCGGCCACGGCGTTCGACCAAATCGTATCGCCACCGGACGATGGAATTACAAGGGCTCGCAGCACCGCAAGTTTGGGATAGGCCGCGAGAAACGTTCCATCGGCGTGCCATACATCAGCCCGACTACCTCCGCGCGCGGAATCAAGCTCGATGATCGAGGTCGTTCCATTGATGGTACCGAGCGTCGGATGCGGCACCAGCCTTCCCAAACAAGCAGCAAAGCGTTCCTGCTCCGCGTCATCAAGATGCCCCTGATCACGGAAGAAAATCACCTTGTGTTCGAGCAGCAAGCTGTTGATCGCAGCGATGGTTCGGCTCGGTAAATCACCCGAGAGCTTGATATTTCTGATTTCAACACCGATGCGCGCTGCGCGCTTGACGACGTCGGTCGTTGGAATGACACTATCGGTCGAAGCCGTTTCTTTCATTGCGAACTCTTCCAAGCTTTGCGGATTCTTCAACAATAAGGGTTAGGGTCACTCGGTTTCGAAGGCGAACCTCGCGCTACGGGTACTCTCGAGCAAGCACCATGCCAGTCGGAAAACGGAGCAGTGAAGGTCCGTCAGGTAGCTGATCGGATGATAATTCGAACAGTTGCCAGGAACTCGATGCCGCCTCCCCTCCTCTTTCCACCCGAACCCGCCAAAAACCGGACGTAAAAATTTGAGACGAGCGCCTGGGTCGGCGGGGAAAAGGCATAGGGCGCATAATCGACAGGAATTGTACTGCTCGGCACACGAGGAGAAAGGCCATACGGTCCTCGTGCAACGTCGGGCAGCCAGCCGTGCGTGCCGTTCTCGTCCAGTATGCGCCTTCCGCTCAACTGTTTGCGGCAATCGGCCAAGTCTCGAGCCGCGTCTGCGAACGAGCCATCACCGGCTCTCAAGGTGTCCGGGACCTGTGCCGGCCGTGATCACGGCCGGAACATCATCCGCTCGAAATGGAAGAGGAATAGATGATCTTGGAAGAGCTCCAAACGACCGAATTACGGTTTCATCTAGGCGAAAGCCATTGATCCGCGGCACTGGGCTCGCGATGTTCTCGATGCACCGACGTCCGAGCATGGTAAGGCAGAAGTCCTGCACGGTCGCGCTGGATTTGCCTAAGAAGCCAAAGATATGTCCACTACCAGTCGTTACAGGTGTTTCAATGTTGTCAAAGTAATTACCCTCGATCAGTGCTTGCACAGATGATCCAGCATCCACCGCATGGAAGAATCCGCCGCTTTGTTGCGCATTCGTGTTGTGGAAGTAATTGTTGACGAGATGAATAATGGCCTGCGCCCCGTCGATGTGCGGCGCCCGCCCCGAGATCTCATGGAAATAGTTATTTGCGATGGTGATCGTCTGCGGGACACCAAGAAACAGGAGATTCCAATAGTGCTCCCCGTTGCAATACGAGGAATAGGTATCGCTGCCATCGAAGTCGTTCCAGGAAATCGTAATATTCGTCGTAGGGCCAAAGCCGCCGGCAATCATCTGCCGCCCGGTATTATGAAATCGGTTGTGGTCGATCCAAACCAAGTCGGCTCGTGCAATTGCAATAGCATCGCCGGCAAATATCACGCCGTTATTGATATCACTGATGGTCAGGTTGCGAATAACGACGTTGCTGACCCCATTCAGGCGCAGCCCCTTTCCTTTGATTGTAGCACGCGGGCCAACGCCGATCACTGTCTTGTTTGAGCCAATTTCCAGCGGACGCTTGCCGGCCCTGTCGAAGCCGATCAACGTCTTCTCCTTGCCATCGCAATGCGCGTCGTTGCCATCCATAAGGAGAAGGGATTCACGCTTGTAAGGTGCCGGACAAGCACGGCCATATTGGCAACCCTGCCCCTCGCCTCGCCCTTCCGTACCAGTAAAGTCTATGGTTCCTATTACCTGGATCTCGCGCGGACTATTGTCATTGCAGTAGCCGAAGCTGTAGGAACGACACAGCTCATAGTTCAGATCTTTGGTTGATCTGACCTGAACTACCTCGCCTCCAAGGCCGCCCGTCGCTCCAACGCCAAAGCCTTTGAGGGCTTCCAATCGCACATTGTTCGATCCGAGCACGGAAGAGACGCCGAGGACGACAGCAAGTCCGCCGAGCACGCGCAACAAGCGCTTGATGTGCTTCATCGTGTCCTTCATAGGCACATGCTCTCTCTCTGTTACCCGGAAAATCGAACTCAAATGCTGAACTGGAATAGGCCATCAGCATGCGGCGTTAACGCCATCAGATCGTCCTCAATAAGGCAGGATCGGAATATCGGAGCCATGCTACACAACAGCCGAAGTGTGCGGCCGCAGGCTTCGTATCAGCTGCAATGGATCCGGGTAGCCATTGAACAACCACAGCCGATGAAAGCAGCGGTCGATGCTTCGAGAGCCCCGACAGAATGAAGGCAGGACTCCCGCGGTTCACCGTGACGCGCCGTCGACAGCTCAACAGGATGCGACGACCGATCGGACGTTGATACAGAGCGACAAAGTCCACGCATCGCGCCCCAGAGATATCTCAGATCGAGCACTGTCCTGGTGCCGGCGAGATGGATTGATTAGGCGAACCGGCAGCCATTCGGAAACGATTTTCCCGCAGTTCAACACAGATCCCGCCTGACATGAAGATTCGAAATATCCTGGGCGAAAGACCGTGTGAGATGCCGAAAAGCTCTAACCTCCTCGAGAACGACCGTTTGATCGAGATAAGCTTGGCAATTCCAGAATACAGAAGGCTGCAACACGTTGGCCTGGGCGAATGGGCCGTCACTCGTGAAGTTTCGCTGAACCGGCGGGAGGCGCTTCGGCTCTTCGGCATTTTCGACCGGCACCGGAACGCGTTGTGCATGCTAGTTCGCATCGCGCGGGAAACAGATAGATGGGGCGGCTGGGATCCTCGAGTTCCTGGATTGCGCGTCGGATGTCAGGCCCCTTCTTATGTGATATAGATGGGCTAGGGTCTGTTGAGATTCATCTGGAATGGATGACGGCGGTAGCGAGGTAGATCATTGCCTCGAAACGGCCGTCTGTCTTGTCGCATCGCATTGCGATGCGTTTGAATTCCTTCAGCTTGCCGAAGAAATTCTCGATCAGGTGGCGCCATTTGTAAATGTCCTTGTCGATGTCGAGAGGCTTGGCGCGCCTGGGATGCTGCGAGATGACGATCTTCGCCCTGCGTTCGTTCAGGTCTTCGATGATCCAGTTGGAATCAAAAGCCTTGTCGGCGATCAAGCCGCCGAATTCGATATCCTTGATCAGGGGCGCGACACCGACGGTGTCGAAGCGGTGGCCAGGGAGCAGGATGAACCGCACCAGATTCCCGAGCGCGTCGGTCAGCGCGAGGATTTTGGTGGTCCAGCCGCCCTTCGACTTGCCGATCGCCTGATTTTTGGTCCCCCTTTTGCTCCCTGCGCGTGGCGGTGAACTTTGACGATTGTCGCATCGACCATGGCGAACTCCATGTCCGGATCATCCGATACAACATCGAAAATCCGCTTGAAAGCGCCGGCCTTCACCCAATCGCGATAGCGCTTGAACACCGTATTCCAGTTGCCGAACGTCGGCGGCAGATCTCTCCATGGGCTGCCCGTGCGCGCGATCCAAAGCACAGCCTCAAGAAACAAACGATTGTCGCCCCCTGTGCGGCCAGGATCGGTCGGCTTGCCCAAACAAAGCGGCTCCATCTTCGTCCATTGGGCATCCGTCAAAACGAATCGGTGCATTCAAAACTCCTTTCGGAGCTTGAATCATGGACGTTCCAATTTGTGAATCCCGATTCTCAACAGACCCTAGATTGGCCCCATCTATCGCGTGCCGGACACACACGCGAGATGCCTCCTATGGATTTCATGACCGGCATGTCCCTCCAGTCCGGGGGCGGATCTAGCACAGCCAGTCACCACCAACCTGCAAGTCGCGGCGCGAGGTGATACGGCAGGACCCAGCCGCAATTTTGGTCGTCCACTCATAGCCCTGAGGTGAAGCTGCTCATGTGCTGCAGTCATCGCCGCGAAAAGCCGAATTCGTCTGCAAGCGCCGCGTGGAAGGCAACGGCTGGCCAGCTCGCAAAACCCGGTCTTCGATCTGCCCCCTGACGCACCATAGGTTAGCTGTCCCCAGGGGGCTCGCGCGCGCGGAAGAATGACACTACCCACCAAAACTGGCTGTTTCTGTGATCCAGCATGAGGCGTACTCCAGTTCAAATCATGTGTCGCCCGGCCTTCCGTCGGGCTGCCGGGGAGCCTCGCCGATGTATACGGCGCCCTTCCAAGTTGTCGATATCGCCGACCTTGATCGGACGATGCGCCAGGCACGCTCGGCGACACTGATCACCGCCACTCCCGAAGGGCTGGTTGGAACGATGCTGCCCGTAGTACTCGACGAGAGCGAAAGGCTCCATGGGCACGATTTACGCGCACGTGGCGCGCGAATCCGCAGTGGAAGCTGGCACCGACTGGCGAGGCGATGGCCATTTTCGCTGGGCCGCAGGCCTACATCAGCCCCTCCTGGTACGTGACCAAGCACGAGAGAGGCGAGGCCGTACCGACGTGGAACTATGTCGCTGTGCCTACGGGCCGGTCGAATTCTTCGATGATGCCGATCGGCTGCTGGAGGTGGTCACGCGAGTGACCGATGCGCATGAGCGCTCGGGCAAAGACCGCTGGGCCGTCTCGGACGCCCCTGCCGATTTCATTAAAGCGGAGCTTAAGGGGATTGTCGGTCTGCGAATGCAAATTACACGGCTCGACGGCACGCGGAAGATGAGCCAGAACGCAACGCGGCGGATCGCGCCGGCGTCATTGAGGGCTTGCCGAAGAGCGACCGTGACGAATCCCGTCGCGTGGCTCACCTCATTCCGAAAGGATGACCAACCCGCACGACGTATTGTAAACGCCCCCGTATCACCAAGATTTCCTCCATTTCCTCGGCGATTGCCGTCATTCTCGCGAACACTCCTTCTGCTGCTTTCGTCCGATTCCGCTTGACGCCCTGCAAGGCTCAAGAGATTTGCAAAGAGCCCTCGAGCGTCTTGAATCTGACCGCTGCGGTCAGATTCGGAGTGTTCTGACAATTCGCGACAATCTGTCGGTCGCTCGAACACTCCCCGACGGGCAGCAAGAAGCGAATGTCTCAAATGCCCAAAGGTCACGCCGCTCGCTTCTGTCACGATGATCGGGGCTCCCGGAGCACCCCTGCTCGACATCGAAATCGAGCCTCAGACGTTCAAGAGACCTGTTCCGCCCGATTCACGCCCTCCGGCGCAACGGGCATGCTGAACTGAAAGACCGCCCCGCGAGGATCATTGGCGCCCGCCCACATCCGGCCCCCGTGCGCCTCAATAATAGAATGGCAAATGGCCAGCCCCATGCCCATGCCTTCGGATTTGGTGGTGTAAAACGCTTCGAACACGCGGTCTGCGCTGTTTGGATCGAGTCCTGGACCCGTATCCCGAAAACTGACCAATACGTTATTCGCGCCATCTGTCCGCGCAGTGATCAGTAGTTCGCGGTCGCCTTCCTTGATCTCGCTCATGGCTTCAATGGCGTTCGTGATCAAATTGAGAATCACCTGCCGGACCTGAACGCGATCTGCTCGAACAAACGGCAGAGCCTCAGACCGTCGGGTTCGCACCCACACATCATTTTTTGCGAGTTCCGCGCGAACTAGGGCCAGCACCTCTAAGATCACTTCGTCAATTGCAAGAAGCTCCGTTTGCATCGGAGCCTTATTCATAAGAGCGCGGATCCGACGGATCACGTTCCCCGCGCGCATACTGTCACGGACAATCAAACCGAAGGTCTGCCGCACTTCTTCCAGATTTGGCGGTTGAGCACCGAGCCAATTTAGCCCTGCCCCCGCATTGCTGCTGATCGCCGCAATCGGCTGGTTGACCTCATGGGCGATCGAGGCGGCCAGCTGTCCCATTGTCGTGATCCGATTGGCGTGTGCAAGGCCCATCAGAGTTTCGCGATAACGTCGTTCGCTTTCACGGGCTTCCGCTTCCACTCTCTTTCGCTCTGTCAGGTCGAGGACGAAGCCAACACCGTGGTCCTGTCGCTCATCGAATACGGCGAGGCCAATTAGCACCGGCACGCGGCTGCCATCCTTCCGAATATACTCTTTCTCGAACTGCTGAACAGCTCCGGTCCTTTTTGCTTCTGTCCGAGCATCCATTGTGCGCTCGTGCCATTCTGGAGGAGTCAGGTCGAGACCGTTCACTCGCCCTGCGAGAAGATCCCCTTGGTCGTATCCAACCATCGTGAGGAAGGCTTGATTTGCCTCGATGATATCGCCCCCTTTGCGGATGATAAAGATTCCGATGATGTTAGCGTCGAGCAAGCGCCGGATTTTCGCCTCCCGTTGCTGCACTTCGCTGTACAATCGGCTGTTTTCCAGCGCTGTTGCAGCTTGAGAGGCAAGCATTTTCAGCACGGAGTTGCGGGCAGCCGAGAATATGCGCGGGGCGAGATTATTCTCCAGATAAAGTATGCCGATCAGCTTGCCCTGCGTGATCAGTGGCAGGCAAAGAATAGAACGCGCTTTGCGCTCGCGGATATACGGATCTTCCGCAAATGAAGGCTGAGCGGCAGCATCTTCGAGAATGACGTTTTCGCGGACACGTAGGACGAAATGCAGCACGGACTCGGGAAGAGCCGTCGGAGTCACGGGCTGTTCATCCACCTTTACAAGCAGCGCATCCGCTACCGTTGTGGCTTCCGCCTCGATCCGTGGCTCGCCTCCATCCAGCAGAATCAACAATCCTCGTTCGGCGCCGGCCTGCTCAATGGCAGTCCGCATAAGCGTGTCGATTAGTTTTTGAAGCACAATCTCGCCGGAAATCGCCTGCGACACTTTTGTCACCGTCGCCAGATCAAGGTGCTCAACCGGAGCTCCGATCCTCATGCCATTCACGGCAAGAGTGGTCTCCTCATGGCTGAGATGGGGATTCAGCTCGTCGAGTTGACGCACCTTACCATCTGCTCCCCAGCGAAGGTAGCCGCGCCGCGCGTCCTGCAGGTAAACCCGGGAGATCCTGTCAAAACCGCGTGTAGCATAAAAGCGCGCTGCAAGTTCACAAGCGATCCCCTCGTGGTGGGAGAAACCGTTACGTCCTGCGGTCTGGATTGAGCGTTCGTACAGTCGCATTGCATCTACATCCCGGCATTCCAGCCTCGCAATTTCAGCCCCGACCAAGGATGCCCGATTGTCAAAGTTTTCGGGGCAATTCGTGGCCCATATCTGCAGCTGTCTGTGATGGGCATCAATGATACCTCGATGTTGCTGTCGTTCGCTTTCACCTAGCTTGTCGCAATAACACGAGTGAGATAGCGCACCATAGAAGTGAAACTCCGCGATCAAGAACTCTGTCGGGATGGTCCACAATCCGGGCTCTGCCTTCGAGCGAGCACCAATAGCTGCAGGATAATCGCCGGCCAGAAACCGCGCCTGAAGTTTGCGGATCCAGTAGACGGTTTCGCTCGGTGATAGCTCCGGACTGCGTTCAAATGATCGCTCGATGTCCAGCTCGTCAAACTGCTGATCATCGAAGGTACCGAATGAGCGCGTGAGGCCGCGCATGGTTCTAATAATTGCGAGCTGTGCAGTCATGGCATCAGCAGCAAACTTGACCTTTCTGTTCAGTATCGTAGCAAGGCTTTTCTCTATCTCGTTCTGCACCTCTTTCAGGGGATCTCCCGCCATCATCATATTTGAGGTTAGATGAAGCAAGCTGTACGCCTCATAGATGACATCGCCGATGCTGACCGCAGCTTCGAGCGCTCGCCGGATCAAAACTCGTCCGTCCCTTAGGGGCTTCGTCCACGGGATCACGTTGCCTCCGACGGCCAAATAGACCGGAGCCCGAAAACGAGAGAACTCAACGCGATCAACCAGATCGCACGCAAGACGACCAAACTTATCTGCCGCTTGGTAGTCACCGAAGCGGCCGGCCGAGATTCGGCCCAGCCATGCGTAGTGAGTGCAAGAAGCATCAGTGTTGCCGTATTCGAGGCTGATGCTGACGGCTCTGCAGATGACCAGAGCGGATAAATTCACGTCCGTGAATCCAGCGGCCGGAAGAATCCGCGTCAAGACGGCCAGCGTGGCAAGCGAGGTCTGGTCTGTCATTCCAGGCAAACCAGCAAGATCCTCGATCGCGTCCGGCAGCTGTGACCACATCCGCTGATATTCGACTAGTGTCTCCTCGTCCTTCGGATGCGGCGACCACTCGATCCCGACGTCGTGAAGATATTCGAGACCTATGGCCACTGCCCGGCCGTGCTGACCGAGCGTCAAGTAAAGATCGACCCGCAAACATGCGACCGTTGATCGTTGGGGCGCATTCAAAGCGCGCTTCCACAGCGCGGAGAGGAGGCTCTCTGCAATGTCCAGCCGGCCTACCAAGAATTCACATTCGGCCCGACTGGTTTCCAGTGCGAATGCAAGTTCCTGGCGCCTTTGCCACGAATCCCGCGCGAGCAGCGTAGCACCGACGGTGAAATATGTCAGTGCCGAGGCGTAGGCCGCCGACGCCCTGGCACGCTGCCCTGCGATTAAATTTAACTCCGCGAGCTGCTCTCGCTCCTGACCGGAAGCGATTAGCGCGACACCTCGATTGAGTTGACTGACAATATCGAAGATAGCCTCTTCACGTTTGTGCGCAGGGACATGTGCCGCAAGCATCCGACCGATCCGCAAATGAGCAGGAGCGCGCGAGGATTCCGGCACCAGCAAGTAAGCCGCCTCTTGAACGCGATCGTGTACAAAGCGGTACACTGTTCCCTGGCGCGAGACCAGTTCCTGCTGGATCGCCGGCCATAGCCTCGCATGCACCTGTCCCTGTGACGTTTCGAGCACGATCGCAAGCTCTGCCGTCTCGGCCATGTTGCCGAAACAGGCCAGCTGTTGCAGCGCGTCCTGCGTCTCTTCGGGCAGCCGGATGAGCTTGCCGAGCATCAGATCGACGACGTTCTCGGTGTACGCTTTTGCGTGAATGCGCTTGAGATCCCAACGCCAGCGCGCCGACTCGTGATCGAACGTCAACAGCTGCTCTTCGGCCAGTTCAGACAAAAATTGAATGGCGAAGAACGGATTGCCCATCGTCTTCTGATGCACCAGCTTTGCAAGCGGGGCAGCGCGTTTTGGTCCGCAGCGAAGGGTATCCGCGACCAACTGCGCGACATCGTCTGCAGTGAGCGGCGACAGCGTGATCTTCTCTAGATTTACGTCGGCTCTCCTGATGGACTCGAGCTTGCGTTTGAGTGAATGGCCTGCATCAACTTCGTTGCTGCGGTAAGCTCCAATTAGCAGCAGGTGCAGGTCCGACTGAGTCAGAAGATCCTCGATCAGGTCGAGCGTTGCGGCATCGTGCCACTGCAAATCGTCGAGGAAGAGCACCAATGGATGGGTTCGCCGGGCGAAAGCACCGATAAAGCGGCGAAGCACGAGCTGGAAGCGATTTTGCGCTTGCCGGGCTGGAAGCTCAGCAGGCGCGGGCTGCTCGCCAATGATCAGGCTGAGATCGGGGATCAAGTCGATCATCAGCCGTCCATTCGCGCCGAGCGCCGCCCGGAGCGCCTGCCGCCAAGTCGCGAGTTCGCCCTCACTTTTGCTGAGAAGAGGACGCACAAGACTCTGAAAGGTCTGCACCAGTGTCGCATAGGGAACATCGCGCTTCAGTTGGTCGAATTTGCCTGATGCCAACAGCCCGCGCGAGGGCACGAGTACTTTGTGTAGCTCCTGGACAAGCGAGGACTTACCTATGCCGGAGTAGCCGGCAACCAGCACCAACCTCGGCGCGCCGCTCTTCACCGCGCGATCGAAAGAGCCAAGCAAGGTGTCGATCTCGCGGGCTCTGCCATAGAGCTTCTCGGGGATGAGCAGCCGATCAGGTGTGTCGTCTGCGCCGAGCTCAAATGTGTCGATGCGACCGTGGTTGGCCCATGCTGCCAGACAGTGTTGCAGATCGTGCTCAAGGCCAGCGGCAGTCTGGTAGCGTTCCTCGGCGGTCTTCGCGAGGAGTTTCATCACAATCTGAGAGATTGGCTCCGGGAGGTTTTGCGATTTCTCGACAGGCGGTGTTGCTTTTCTTGCAATATGACAATGGATCCACTCCAAGGGATCTGAGCCGGTGAACGGCAGCGCGCCGGTCAGCATCTGATAGAATGTCACGCCAAGTGAATAGAGATCACTGCGACAGTCGACGGAGCGATTCATGCGTCCGGTCTGTTCGGGCGCCATGTAGGGCAGCGAGCCCGCGATGAACTCGGCAGGCCCAGGCGGCACGCGCTCGCGGGAAAGACGGGAAGCCAGACCAAACCCAGTGAGTCGCACCTGTTCGTCAGGACAATTGACCAGAATGTGAGCGGGTTTCAGGTCCTTATGGACCAAGCCGCTCCGGTGAAGCTTGCCCACGGCCCTCGTGATACCAACAGCGAGGCGCAGGAACGGCTTGGGCTCCATACGGATCCCGAGTAAATTTAGCAGTGGCTCGCCGCATGGATCCTCCAGGACAAGCATAGTCCGACCAGCTTCCCGAATAAGTTCCAACGGCCGCACCGCCCATGCCTCGTCTAGCTCCTCCCTCAGCTCACACTCGTGGGCGAGGCGGTCAAGCGTCGCTGGGTGTTCTGCGGTGGGCCGCACAATAAGCACGACAGCGCTGCTGCCGTGGGTTTGCCGACGGCACGCACGGCAGAACGCGCGATCACCGTCCTCCCATAGGGGCTGGATGTCCTGGATGTCACTGTCGACATTTGAACCGAACAGAGTTCGGCTGAGGGGGTCCCGCGGCATTTGCCCGCCCAGTCAATAAGGATTGAGCCAAAATCTGACATATATGGGGCGAGCTTGTGAAGGGACTTCGCAAAGGGCGCGAGTACCGATCAAGGCCGCCAAAGACTGGACCGCTGCAAACAAGATGCAACTTACACCACCCAATACCTGGCAGCCCGATCGTGTCAATCCAGCCCAATCCGGCGCGCAGGCCGGGCCTGCACAGCATCGGCGGCGGGCGCTCCCGACTGGCGCAGTGTAGAGGCGAGTTTCCCTTTTTATGGAACGGCTCGTAGCCGTTACCCGACCGCCAGCGGCGCACTGCCCGACCTGCAGCAGGGCCCCAGGTCGCTGCTACCGCTCAAGCAGGCAATGACATGTGAACGCTGATCGGTTTGCCCATGATCGGCGCAACGCGCGAGGCCATTGGACGCCGGCTTCTGACGGCTGCATCGGCCTGAGCGCCGCAACAGCGCTCAGGCTAGAAATCCGCCGACATGCGCGGTGCTGCTTTCGAGATCGACATTCACTCCTGGCTCCGTTGTTGGAAGGCGCCACGCAGTCATCGACTCCGAACCACAGCATCAAGGGCAGATCTGCGAGCCACTGTGAACGAAACCGCGCCAAAACTATCCTCTTCATTCCTGCTCCCATTGCTCAAGCAACTGACCCGCGACAAAGGCACTCCTGATGCTCACAAAGCGTCCGTACAGGCTCTCACCGATCGGAATGCCGCTCGCTTCGGTTCTCAGGAGGGCGATTGCCGGCCAGGCGATTTCGATAGATCTGAGAAAGTTCATGCTGGTTAAACCGCTGTTCAAGCGAGGCGTAAGCTACCCCAAAACCGGTGAAGGAAAAGGCAATTAAATGAAGAACAGCGGAACGTCTTCTTCTCGCCACGCGCACTGCGACAACATTTATCCAAGTCTTTGCCAACCAGATCGGACTTTGCCAATTCGATAGATCTACACCGGCATCATACAACGTGATGCTACGAACGATTCAAGCCCTTCCTGACCGGTACGAATTCGCAGGAAGTCACGACCTACTCTACGTTGGTGAGCGAGCCTCAGTTTTGCCACGCTGGTTGCTTCATTGGTGGCAACATCACCACGGATGTACTGGCGATGTGGGGCGAACCCGACGCACTTTCTGCTCGACGGAGTGCGTCGGGCCGCCTTTAATGACCCCGCCTAGCGGATCGATGAGCTGCTGGTAGGTCTGACAATAGCTTCAGGTTGACCGCTCGGGCCGGGTTTTGTCGGTCCTATGTAGGTCAAAGAGCCGATCTCCAGGCTGCCCGACACGGAACTCTGATGTCCGCCAATTCTCAGGAGAATGATTCTTCGCTGGATCAGCGGTTGCTTGGCTGATGCAGCGGAGCAAATGCAGCTGCCTTTTGCCGCACTGGTCCACAGCCGGACACCGAATGGAGTGTATCCCGCCTCTCCGTTCAGATTACGCCGCCTGATCTTGGGGGCGAGCCTGGTAAAGGAAGCAACGAGACGAACAAACGTGAGCGTCCCTGCAGCAGCTCGAGTTCGAGCATATTTCCTACAAACATGATGACGGAAAGGACTTGAATCGCACCTTGCGTCAGGTTGTACGAAGGCGATGCAAGGTGCTTTCCCCGAGCTCGCAAAGACGCAACTCACAGGCGCTCTGACGACGGAAAAAAGAGTTCATGTGCTGATGCCGCTGCTGCTCGTTCTGGTTTCTATTTTCCTTAGTGCGGGTGCGATCGTCTACGCCAGTTGCCGATCGCAACGCCGGCGGGATCGGCGCATGCACAGGCACAATCGCGCCAATTCGCTCAGCTCGCGCCCCCGCGTTCAACTACCAAAGCGCCGGGCATTCTGATCCTTCAGCCGCAAAATGAGTCGTTCGCTGCAGCGAGCGCTGCAAGTCCTGGATTCGGTGCTTCTCGACCGGCTGTTCATTGATTTGATCGATGCCGCAGGGCTGGTCCAACGCGACGGCGGAGAGACGCGAAAGGCAGTTCTCGACCACTCGAGCGGTTTTTGCTAGACTTTCCTGTAATGGGCAACGCTGGTGCGAATGGCTAACCAGTCACGCACCTGGAAAATCTCAAAGACTAGCCTACGCAAAAGGCTACATGTCTCAATCAAAGGTCGTTGTGACGCGATAATTCGACTGTAAATCGTACAAGTGAGGCTCTTATCGTGACCAAGCGCTCTGAACCGCGGAAGGAAGCCGCAAATGTCGAAGGGCCGGAGGTGAGGCCGAGCGTCCTCGTCGTCGACGATGACCTCTCAATGCGGGAATCACTGGTCAACCTATTTCGTTCGATCGGCCTAGATGTCGTTGCTTACGGATCGGCCCAGGAACTGCTCCAGAGCGAGCTTCCTGATGTTCCTAGCTGCCTCGTGCTTGACATCAGGCTGCCAGGATCGAGCGGGCTTGAGCTCCAGAGTGAGTTAGCCAAACTGAAGATTCACATTCCCATCATTTTCATCACCGCTCATGGCGATATTCCGATGACCGTCAAAGCCATGAAGAGTGGAGCAATCGATTTTCTCAGCAAGCCGTTTCGCGATCAGGAACTGCTCGATGGCGTAGTCGCAGCTATCGAACAGGATCGGAAGAGGCGGGGTGTAGACAAGGTGGTCGGGAGGCTGCAGTCCTTGTTCGAGGCCCTAAGTCCACGAGAGCAGGACGTCTTGAAACTGGTCGCCGCTGGCCTATTGAACAAACAGGTAGCCGCGGAACTCGGGCTCGCCGAGATTACAGTAAAAATCTATCGCGGGCACGTGATGAAGAAGATGGGTGCTCGATCGCTAGCCGATTTGATCAGGATGAGTGAGAGGCTGGGAATTGGGACCGACCGTTTCAGGGTACAAACCTAAGTATGATTTTACAATTTCATCGAACACGCGCACCCTTCAGCTGGCTGTCATGCTTCTGCCACCGCCTTCGCCCAACTAGAACGGGTTGTCTTGTCCAGGTATTCAACTGTTTCCGTTGTCGACGACGATCCTTCGATTCGTGCCGCACTGAACAACCTTCTGAAATCGCAGGGCCACATCGTTCATACGTTTGCATCGGCTGAGGACTTCTTGCGGTCGTCTCAATTGAATGACACGTCCTGTGTCATTGCAGACGTGCAGATGCCCACCATGAGCGGCTTTGAACTTTTGGAACAGATGCGGGCCCAGGGTCACGCTGCGCCATTCATCTTGATTACTGCCTTCGCGGATGATCGCACGCGAGCCCGCGCGTTGAGCGTCGGCGTAATTGGCTTTTTCGCCAAACCCTTTGCCGGTCTGGAGTTGATAGCCTGCCTCGATGAAGCGCTGCGCGAGCATCGTGGCGGAACGGATGCGTGAAAGATGGGGAAGCAGTCTGGACCACGCCGCGCCCGCGCGGGCGCCTAATGTGCCGCTGCCAGTCCTTACCTCGTGCTGGTGGCGACCATCGCCTTTCCATCTTGCCGCATTCCTGTCGCTGTTGTTGTGCTTTCGGCATCTCATCGAAGCACTTGCAGCGTGGGGCTCCTGACAAAAACGCCTCTGGCATGATCGCCTAATCAGACGAGGCGACCTAACAAAGGTGCGCACCAACGGCGATGCTGAGCTAGGTCGAAAGTACCACGGCAGCGGCTTGCCAGGCAGGACCTCGCCGAAAAGGGTTCACCCGACACTTTTGCGAGTGCTCCAGCGAGGTCCGGCGCCGGAGTGTGGGGGAGCATGACGCGCCGATCACGGCCAAATCATGCATCCTTTCAAGACGATCGCCTCATTTACAAAAGGCTGCAGGCCATGTTGGACTTCCGAACGATCCACAGTTTGCACCGCGAGATTCGTCCGTTGGGTCCCAGCATCCTTCGGCGGGCCGAAGCACCCGAATCTTACGCATCCGTCGCAGCGGCAACACTATTCTAATGCCGCCGGTCGATGTGATCTCAAGCCATGCCTTTGCTACCGACGGGAGCGCATCGGACCCTTCTGGGTCACGATGAAAATTTATTCCATTCTTTCTCCTTTACAGAATTTGTCGTAACGCAAGCTAACCGCACGGCATGCGCAACTTCTTTGCGCGCGGCTAAGCAAGCCTGTCCGCGAAAGACGACTTTAGCCAGTGGCGTTCGCTGGATGTGGACGACACTACTAGACATAGTAGCTTTGTTCCGCATGGTTCTCAGGTAAATCGCTGGAGCTGATTTTCAGACGCGCTACGCGCAACAAGGACGTCGAGAGGCGCGGAACCGCGCGTTCACCGTTTGCCTATCTTGCAGATGTTGGCCGCGCGCCTATTCGTCGGGCGGATTTTCTTGTCGAGGAGACGACCACATGGTTGGAATACACGGGCAGCGCAGAATGAAGACCGTCGAAACGCTAGAGTCCAACGTGCGGTCGTATTCACGTTCCTTTCCTGCTGTCTTCAGTCGGGCGCGCGGCTCGATTATGTTCACAGAGGGTGGCCGAAAGGTCATTGACTTTCTGTCCGGCGCTGGAGCGCTAAACTATGGTCACAACAATCAGGAGATCAAAGCAGCAATCAGCGAGTACCTGGAGTCGGACGGCGTCGTCCACGGCTTGGACATGGCCACTCCAGCAAAGGTCGAATTCATGGAGACCTTTAGCTCTGTCATCCTTCGTGAACGGAATCTTTCCTACCGCTTTCAATTTACGGGGCCTACGGGAGCTAACGCGGTTGAAGCGGCTCTAAAGCTCTCGCGTAAGATCACAGGACGTCACAACGTCATTTCTTTCACAAATGGATATCACGGCCAAAGCTTGGGAGCCATAGCTGCGAGCGGTAACCGCTTTTACCGCAAAGCCAGCAGCATTCCCTTAACTGGCACAACTTTCATGCCGTATGATGGGTATCTTGGTTCCGCGGCGGATTACCTGCGAAAGGTATTAATGGACGAGAGCAGTGGTATTGATCTTCCAGCCGCCATTCTCGTCGAAACCGTGCAAGGAGAGGGAGGCATCAACGTCGCCGGTAAGGAATGGTTGCAGTCAATTCAGGCTTTGGCAAAAGAGGTCGGAGCTATTTTCATAGTTGACGATATCCAAATGGGCTGTGGTCGTACAGGCGAGTTCTTCAGTTTCGAGTTCGCTGCTTTGTCGCCAGACATTGTTGTGATGTCGAAATCGCTGAGCGGGTACGGCTTGCCGTTGTCGATGCTCTTGATCAAAGAAGCGCTCGACGCATGGGAACCAGGCGAGCACACGGGAACGTTTCGAGGAAACAATCTTGCACTCGTTTCTGGCAAAGCGGCCTTAACCCTGTATTGGCGTAACCAGACGTTCTCGCACCAGGTCCAACGCTTGGGCGCACTTATGCGACGTCGACTCGATGCTATCGCGCATCAGCACGGAAACAAGTTTGCTGTTCGTGGACGAGGCATGGTATGCGGCTTCGATTGCAAAACGACAGAGATCGCAGAGGCGACGTCACGTAAAGCGTTTGCGAAGGGCTTGATTATCGAGCGATGCGGACCGACGGATCAGGTTGTGAAGTTCTTGCCCGCACTTACGATCGACCAAGACACGTTGGGACAAGGCCTAGACATATTCGAGGAGTCGTTGACCGAAACGTTGAATTCAGCCCGAGGAAGCTAATTTGTAGGCACACGAGAGAGACTGTTGCGCGCGACAGCATCGCCGCACAAGTCACTGGCGCGAGTCCCTTCTTGCCGCCGAAACGTTCAGGAATTCTGAAGCCGTGATTATGGAGGTGACGCTCAAGGCCAAGGCTGTCTGTGATCCGCCGAGTCGGCTGATGCGCGAAGAACGGCTGCTGCCCTTCTTGGTCCACAACACTGAGTGGGAGCAGCATCTCTTTGACCATAAAACCTCGCTATCGCGAGCGACTCTGGTCGAGCTGGTTCGCTATCAATCATCCTGCGAGTACGATCCAACTAAGGCCTTTGCGGATGCACGCCAAGCCACAAGCTGGACTAAGAGATGGCGCGACGAAAGTCGTCAAGGCACGCGTGGTTGACGGCGTCAGTTACACGAAACCGAACAAGCCTCCCAATCAGAAAGGTCGGTCCTCGGCTTTTGCTCCAGAACTGCAGAGCACCGCTATCGGCGTGCGCCCGTAGCACGCTGCCAAAACGCCAATGTTGGGGGTGCTCGCGTCTCAGCTATCAGAAGCCCCTATTGGCGTGAACACCTCGACGTCAAGCGAAAGTGACGGACCAAGTGTCAACTATGCTGGGCCAACCGACAAAGCCCGACGCATCTGCCGGGTCTGAGATGCGTCGGGCCGAGTGGGAGACTGAGCGTGACGGTCTTCCTCCCACAAACGCGTCTGCAAGTAGTATGCCGCGCCCGTGCCGCTACAGCCGTGTCTCAAACTGGACATCTTGTCTTTGCCACAAAGGTCCCCGAGGCATTCAGACATGCGCGGCCCACAGCTAGTTTTTGGAAGGCCTAACAAGCTGACGTATTCCTCTTCCAAAAACTCCCGCCATCGCCTTTCGTTTGGATCAAAAATGAGGCAGAAGAAGCGGACAACGGGCCGCCGGCTCGTCAACAACAGATATCTAGATGTTTGATAGATTGCGACCCGTGACTGGAACGAACGTCCCCAGTTCGCGCAGGACAGAGGCATACGATCGAGATCTCAGTTTAGATTTCGCGAAAGGTGCACTCATTGTTTTGGTGATTGTTGGGCACCTGATCCAGTATATCATCTACCGAGACGACGCGTTTTGGTATTCGCCGTACTACAAATCGATCTATATGTTTCACATGCCACTTTTTATGGCGATAAGCGGATATCTTTCTGCTCGATCGCTGCTTCAAAAGCCGTTCACTCGAGCCGCCAGCGACCGTGCGAAGCAGCTCTTGCTGCCGATGCTATTTTGGTGGGTGATAATGGAGACAGCTAAGTTAGCGGCGTTGGGGCGCGCGACCAGCCTAACGAGCGGACTTTTGGAATTTGTAGACGATCTCGCCGGCACATATTGGTTCATCTGGGCCACGTTTATTTCCTACCTTCTCATCAAGATTTCTACCAGGCTCACCCGCCGATCGTGGGTCATAACTGGCTCAGCCATACTGGTCGCGCTCGCGCCTCTGACATTCTCCATATCACCGCTGATCAGATTCACTTACCCGTTCTTCTGCTTCGGCTTCTTGCTTGCTCAATCGAGAGAACGATGGACGAGTGCATTGCGACATCACAAGCCGGTCCTGATTGTATTTCTTTCAACAGTGACCTGCGTATGCTTTCTAGCTTGGGGCAAGAGCACCTATATCTACAATAATCTTGGGGTAATTCGCGACTTTTGGTCAACTAAAGACGTGCTTCTGATGTTTGTTGGCTCTGCAGCTGCGTCAGCAGTCGCTATCGAACTCCTGCGGCAATGCTGGCGCTTTGGCCATTTAAACCGAATGGCCCGCTTTATCGCTGTGGAATTGGGCCAGGCCACGCTGCTGCTCTACCTGGTCCAGGGTACCGTGTTCCGTCTCATGGATTTCATACAATTCGGAGAACTTTGGGATCTCACGACCCGGGTGATCATCGCGGGTGTGCTCGGGGCCGCGATCATTGCGATCGCCCTTACGATCCGCTCGATCGTTCGAGGCGTTCCATATCTGTCTCAGCTCGTCCTTGGAATGCCACCACGCTCAGGTCTCCCGCAAGCCAAACCTGCAATGAACTAGCTGTATCCAATTGATCGTTTGAGTACGGCAGGGTACCGATAGCATCGACTTGTGACGCGGCTGGAATAGCTTTCGAACCCAGATCCGGCGGCGACGGCGTGCCGCCGCCGAGGCGATGATCGGCATAAGAGCAACCCCATCGAGCGTGTATTGCTCTCGGATTGTATGGCACCGGCGAACTCAGCCCATTGCCGTCCATCCTATACGGTCGAGTGTCGTGAGATTAGCGTCGCGGTACCAGTCGTCTAGCCGCCGGTTTTCGACGCAGATCGAACGCAATCCATTCACACTCAGCAAGATGGTTCTTCGACTGCCGTACTGAACCCGAGACCTCCCAGTCTTTCGAATCTCCGTCTAGACCCGCAGCTGCCCGAAGCAACAGGCCCTCGGCAACCAACAAGCGGTTCTTGTTCGATGAGGCGATCCGATTGCTCATCGCGAGCCCGTCGGCTCCTCACCATCTCGAAACGGTGACGATCTCGATCGGAAGAGTTAGATTCACGACCATGCGGCGCACGACCGCGCGTTGTTGGACCCTTTAGTCCAATGCATGCGACAATGGCTGCACGATAGAACAGCCTGCATACGTACTTTGCAAGGCCGCGAAAATGCAAGCGTGCAGAGGCTTGGCGGGTTCGCCCGTTCGACGAGGTCTCAAATAAAGCCGCACAAGTCTCCCGAGATCTGGCGCAGAGACGAACCCGACCCGCTTCGCGGCACGGCCTCTCACCGTTTGGGAAGTCACGAGAATATCTGCCGAGATCCTTATTTGGTCTCAACTGGGGCGGGTGCGAGGCAGGCGCTCACTAACGGTGATAACGGAGGTCGTCGAGCTTTCGGCCAGGGCGAGATGACGATCGTGCGGCGCAACCTATCGTCGCAGCGGGCCCCGCCTCGCTATCGGACTGGCGCTCCTCTGCAGGGGCGCTGCGCAGTTCCCCGACCGTACTTGCTCGTTCGCATGTTGGGACCTTGTACTAGCTTGTCTTGGAAGGCGTCCAGTTTACGATCGCCCCGCGCAAGCCGTCTGGAATCCGATATGACTCCTGCGCCGCAGGGAATGCTCCGCTACGGACATCAGCTGCCCAGCGCGAGAGGCCCTCCTGCAGCAGCTGATGGCCCTCTACATAGACACGCACGAATTTTGGATAACGGCTTCCTGAGAGCCCAACACGTCGTGGAACACTAGAACTTGGCCTGAGCAACTTGGACCCGCTCCGATCCCAATCGTTGGTATGGTCAGAGATTCAGTCGCTCGTGCAGCGAGCTCAGCCGGAATACCTTCGAGGACAAGAGCAAAGCATCCCGCCTGCTGTAGCTGGTGCGCATCATCAAGCAGACGTAGGGCATCGTCCGCGTTCCGACCTTGTACCTTGAAGCCACCCATTGCGTTGACGCTTTGTGGCGTGAGACCAAGATGGCCCATCACGGGAATTTCGCAATTCACCAAGGCTCGGATCATCTCGACACGCTTACTCCCTCCCTCAAGCTTGATGGCGTCGGCGCCACGCTGCAGGAAGCCTCCAGCGTTGCGTATCGTGTCGTCGGGACTGAGATGAAAGCTGAGAAACGGCATGTCAGCTACAAGCATGGCTCGAGGCCTTGTCCGCGCGACCGCCTCCAGGTGGTGATTCATCATCTCCATGCTGACCGGCAACGTGTCATCAAACCCAAGGCATACGTTGCCGACGCTATCGCCAACAAGAATGACGTCGACGACAGGATCGGCGATACGTGCCGTTACCGCATCATAAGCCGTGGTCATGACGATGGCGCGCCTTTCCTCTTTGAATCGTTGCAGAACTGGAGTCGTGACGCGCTCAAACTGACAGCTGCGAAATGTGACTCATGTTCGATCTGACCCGGCCCCGCATGTCTCTGGAAATGGCCTTCCCTTGGAAGAGCAAATGGTCTCTGTCAATAGGGAGGCCGAAAAGGCGCGTCACTGAGAAGTTGGAAGCACAAAGTTTCCAATGATTGCGCGATTAGCAAAAAACTCTTTCAAGATGTTCCTCTGCGATGTGGTTCTGGGGCTCCACATCCAAACATTCTGCGACTGAATGTCCTTATGAGGCTCCGATCTACGTGTCAAAGCCCACGTTAAGGCGGCATGTCCATTTCGTATGGCTGTTGATTGACTTATGGCGCTCAAAGCCGTGGCTTCGGCGGACTGCAGGCACATTCCGAAGCGACCGTGATCCAGGCGAGCGAGATAGGAAAGATGCACCGGCGCCCGCACGGTTGACCATCGTGTCGGCCAAAAGCGTCAGCGTCCAGCGTTTGCGGCTGACGGGCGCTTGGTGCATGCGGTCGCCACCAGCAGGGCCTCCTCCTTGCCGGTCAGCTTGCGCTCGGCGCCCGGAGGCGGCTCCTCGCTCAAGGCCCGCTCCAGATTGCCTTCCACGAAGCGGCGATTGGTCCGGCCGGCGGTGGAAAGGCTGACCCGGACGGTTCGGACGATCTCCGCGTCGCAACGGCCCCCGTCGGCCGCCAGCAAAATCTGCGCCCGCTCGAGCTTGCGGGCGGCGTGCTTGCCGCCGCCGAGCATCGCCGTCAGTTCATCGCGCTCGGCTTGGCTCAATTCGACACGATAACGTACATTCATGTTTTGCCTCCTTGTTGGAGGCTGGGACGAATCCAACGATGAGTCCAAAATCAGGCGCGCGCTTCACCGAGAAGCAGGGGCACTACCTCGCTTTTATCCATATATCTATTCCTACATGTTCGGACAGCCGCCCGCCGAAGCTGACATCCAGCGCCATTTCCGCGTCAGCCCGCCTTCGGTCCGCCAGATGATCGTCACCCTCGAACGAAACGGCTTCATCTGACGTCAACCGGGCGTCCCCAGAAGCATCGAAATCCTCGTGCCGCTGGAAGGCTAGCCGATCCTCGAATGGTTCGGTATCAAAACGTCAGAATCACTGTGACGAACCACCGGTTGCTTTGTGTGCCATCGATCGTCCGGGCGGTCGCGCTTCAACCCAAGCCTCTGTCGTGATCGCATTCCCGCCCGATCACTCTGTTCTGTCAGAAAGCAAACGAGGCTCTTGCGCGGAACGCGACGGGTTTGTTTTGAGCATGACATAGTGCCAAAGAAAATCGTCAAGAATCTTCAGCTTGGGAGTGGCCCAAGCCTTGCTCAAGATGCGGTCAGACCACCGAGGAGCACCCGATGCCACCCGACAAGCGGCTTCCGATTGTGTTTGACCATCTGAGACTCTGCGTATCGTTTTATTGCAACCTTCATTGCAAGCATTGTTATGTCCCCCAACAGTATCGAGACGAATACAAGAGACGTTTAGAGCCGTCGCAGTTGTCGGTCGATGAGATGACAAACTTTATCGATCTGCTTATCGACCGGTATGGCCTGACAAAGGTCTCAGTGACGGGTGGTGAGCCGCTTCTCAGAGTCGTGTTTCCGCGAACGGAAGCCGTGCTCGCGCATGGACAAAAACGGGGAATGCAAGTCCAATTAAATACAGCGGGGCTTGGCCAAGTTCCAATTTCTGATGTGGTCTCCATCTTCGATGATCCTGCGAAGCTCACCCTTCAATTTAGCTTCGACGGCGCAAAGCGAGACACTGTGGACCGCTTCCGCGGAAGGCCGGGTGTTTACGATTCCGCACTCCGTCAGATGTCCGAAGCAGCCAATTGCGGGGTCGTGGTGCAGGCCAGGATGACGGCCAATCGACAGAACATCGCTGAAGCGCTGGACGCGTATCGACTGCTGTCCTCGATTGGCGTTGGTTCCTTCAGAATTAAGCCGATGTTCGCCTCAGGTGTCGCCCTGGACAACGAGGAAGCGCTCCTAGGGTCGGCTGATGAGATCAGAGAGTTGCAGCAGGCTCTGATCGCAACGGCTGCAAAGACCTCGGCCCGTCTTGAGCTGCCACCTCCGATTTTTGTTGATACAAGCCAGCCGCGGCCGAACGTTAAATTCTCCAAATGTGACTGCGGCATCACCTCTGTCTACCTCTCGGCAAATGGCGATCTCTACCCCTGCCCCTACGTCGTCGGGGATCCCGACAGCGAGGCGTTCCTTGTCGGCAACATCCGATCCCCTGAATTCGATCTCGAGACGGCTTGGCGAACCTCTCCGGCGCTGAAGCACTACCGGGCGGACAGCGGCTGCGCCCACTGCCCCTCGCAGGTGGCCCTTCTGAAGAATATCGAAAATCGCGCGCTTGCCTGCGGATGACCGACGAGCCTTGGATCGGAACGGTCGGCTCTGCAAGGAGTGCCAGTTCGGCTGCGGTCGGATCGACCCAAACTCTGACTGGTTCGCGCCCGAAGCTCTGATCGGGACGGAGGCGAGAGGAGATCAGAAGACATGAAGGATCTTGTACTCGTCGGGCTCGGTCCTCACGCCATGGCTAAGTATATTCCTCTGATCGAGAGCGCCGTCGCCAGCAGGCGAGCCTCGGGATTCCATGTGATTGAGCTCGCGAGCACGAAAAATGCTGTGCATGCCTTTTTCAAGACGCGCGCGTGCAAGCCGATGAGTATCTCTTGGGTACCCGATCTCCGACTACAGGGCATCTGGTACTCCGGCGAGGGGGAGGACGCTCTCAGAGCGTTGGCAAGTCCACGCTCTAAAGTCATTGTCTCGACCGAACCGAAGGCCCATCTGGACTACCTTCGCGCGGCACTTGGACTTGGTCTTGATTGTCTGGTCGACAAGCCGGTTGTGCTTCCAATGGGTTCGAATGGGCGCCCTGCTGTGGACCGAGTTGTTGGGGAGGTGGCGGAACTCAAGGCGATCTCCAACCGGAGTGGCGGGCGCTGCGTCGTGATGGCCCCGCGCCGATACAACGCAGTCTACGACCTGATTGGACGTTATGCGCGCCATGCCTCCCGTAAGCTCGGCACGCCCATCACCTATATTGGCATCGAGCATCACGAGGGAGTCTGGAACACGGAAGAGGAGATTCTCTCCCGCCAAGATCATCCATATCGGTATGGCTATGGAATGCTTTGTCATTCCGGCTATCATCACGTCGATATCCTTTCCAGCCTTCTGGGTACTAATGAAGACAACTTCGGGCCTCTGGCGATAGAGCTGGATGTCCACCGGGCCACCGCCGCCGATCAAGTCGGGCAGGTCGCCCCTAATTTGGTCCAGAGGCTAAGAGGGCCCGCCCCACCCGCTCCCTCATTTCCCGCTCCGCGTTTCTGGGGCGAGACGGACCTCGTCTCATGTGGAGCCGCACGCCATTGCGAAAGCGGCAATACCATCTGCCTCTTCCGGCTCGACCTACTGCAAACGAGCGTCTCGCTGCGCAATTGGCGGCAACTGCCAACCAACATCTACAACAAAAACGGCCGGTACGCATCCGAGACCATTCGCTTGAATATCGGTCCTTTTGCTGCGATCGAGGCCAGGATCGTGAAGCGCCCGCACTTTGGCACAGAAGCTCATCCGCAATTTGCGAAAGAGGCTCGCATCACTCTTTGGCGAAATGGCAGCTTCCTAGGCCGGCCAGCTTTCCGGGAGAGACTCTACCCAACGCGGGACACACTGATCCAAAATGCGGATCTAGGGGCTGCCCGGAGGAAGCTCTTCGACGATTGGTTGGCGGGACACAGCGGCAGAAGCACCCTCGATTCGCACACACGAACGATCTCGCTATTCGCTCGGTATCTCACTGCTGTCACAAGCGATCGCAGAGAACCTATAGGGTCTGCCGCTGTCGAGAAAACCGGAGAATAACCAAGCCCCGTTACCTCTGGCTCGCCCGGATTCAGGACGTCGAAGTGATGGCTGCGGTCTGCCTCTCCCGTCCTTGTGATTGAACCCATCAGTAAATCTATCAGCGTGCTTGGCGCCCCGCTCGCGCTGTGGGTGAGTGGTATCGATCAGGAGCCGGCGATTGCGCCCAACGCCGCCGAGCACGAAGAGCGGCAGGAGCCGCGATAGGCAGCGTGTAGATCGGCGCTGAAGCCAATCCAGACGATGAAGTCGTCCCGTCGAGGACAGAGCCCGAAGCAAAATACGAGATAACACTGGCGGCAACGAAACGAAAGAGAGAGCACATGGAACGAACGTGAGTTGAATTGCAGGTAGTCGCTTCCCCAGAAGGTGAAGAGTGCCAAAGAGGTGTGAGACGACCCGCGGAGAAATCGGCGCTGATGCGAACGGAACGAGTTTCGTTCGCGGGCCCGGATGCGTCGGGCCCTCATCTGAGCGATCCTATCGGGCCATAGGAACGGCCAGTCGAAGAGCAGAGCCGCAGATCACTGGAAACGCGGGCGTAAACGTCAATTGTCGCGATTGTTGTATGTGGTTCTGTCGCATTGACAACGCTCGTCGCGATGGCCTGACCGCCAAATCATGGGTCGCGCAACCCGCTGCTCTCGGGAGATGAGATCGGATTGTAACGGAGTGGTTCCGGTAGAGTTGACGCCGGCACCGCTCGTGTCGTCCGACTGATATATCGAGCGGCTGCCACCCCCGGCATCGGCAGCCCCACATACTCGTGATCATCTGCACCGAACTTATCTGGATGAAGAACATCGGTTCTGTCCGGAATTGTCCCCGGAGAGTTCTGTTGTGGTTGGTCTTTCGACTATGATTTTCGCTTGGATTTTCTCGTCATGCGTGACGTCGTTTCGAACTTGCCTCTTGCGGACGATCCGCGCAGACATCTACGATCGTTTTGCTACGCAAGACTGCCAGCAGGAGCTTCTGCTCGTCGCCTCGCCTTAATAAGCCGCAACGTTATGGCGTTGAGCTATCCGTGTTTGGTCCAAGATGCGAGAGCTCGACTGAAACGCCTCACGGCCAAATTGGCGGCGGAAGCCAATTCGCGTGGCGTGATCCGGCGAACCGGCTACTTTGTCACCCAAAAACACGTCGACGGCTTCAGCAGACGATGCAAATTGACGCCAATGCTTCGCCAGTTCGTCGAGTGAGAGGCGTGTAATTACGCTCTTGCGATGGTCTGACGGTGGGCTTTCATCTCATTCCGTCTTATGTCCAGCGGTTAGCCGCTTGCCGCCTGAGACACCGTCAATGCGTCATCTATGTGGCGGACCACTACTCACAGAATCGATTCACGGCCAGAGGCTCAGACGCGCGGACCGCACTCATTGAGCAGCCTCGCTCACTGGCGTTACCGTAGGAGGGCGTTTTCGCTAGAGCCGTCCAACGGAGAGGCTTCCGCGCTGCGATCACGACGCCTTGACCTTCGATGCAACCGTGCGGTCCGGCGGCGATCAGAACTGCCCGTCAACCTCATTTCTCTGCCGCTTCTCCGCCAGGCGAGCCAGCTTATCATATTCCTTAGCGACCTTGAGGAGCCTGTGTCTGGATGTGTTGTCCTTGAGCGACTCCGCTTTTACTCGCGTCGCTTCCGCACGGCCTCGCCAATGTTTGGCGTCGGGGAATGGCTTCTTCTGCTTCATGCAAAAGACGATGCAGTTTTTAGATCAAGAAAATGCGACACATGCCCTACGTAAGATCCCGTAGGCGGGCTTTCGCAAAAGCACTTTATTTGCCGTCAATGCCGCCCGCTCTGTCAATGTCTGAGATGCGACAAACCAATCGCAACAAACGCAAGCGCGTCGAGTAAGCTTCACTACATTCTTCTCGGTTGAGAACGCCCGCTTGGAAACACCACGCCAACGCAAAATGATAGTGGAGATTGGACTCATTAGTGGTTCGCGTCAGATCCCGCGCCAAATGCGCGACTCTCGACATAAGTGCTTGAATCGAACGTAGCGTCAGGTTGTAAGGTCTTCAATGCAGCTGGCGACCGCGCCTGGCCGTACAACAGCTTCCGGGCGACCAATTGGGAGTGTGTCATTTGGAGCTCAGATTGCAGAACGCCCGCGATGCCTCGAAACGCCTCAGTGAGGTAGCCTCAGCGATTCATTGCAAGATCTTGCGATTAAACGGCGAGTGCAGGAGAACCGGATGCGAAGATCGGAGCAGCGTCGCCGCGTGGCGATTGCCCGATTTGAGATTTGCTCATGTCGGAGGTTGCCTTTTTCGCTGCTCAGAGTGGAATGGAAGTTGGAGGCCATACTGGTGGTCGTGATCCACCTACCGCGAACCTGCAAATAGTTTGCTCGCGCCGAAACGGAGCAGCTGTAGGCATACACGTTGGCACAATGTTTGGTACGCATCCTCCTATCGCGACGTCTTCGTCATGCCCGGCTGCAATGATTTAAGCTGGTCGGATTATGAGCTGGCTCACAGCTTGCTGAGCAATCTCAGGAGGGTTCAGGCCTTGGAGATTATCAACGCCTCCTCGATATACGCATCGACAGCTCAAGGAGCCCGATTGCATGCCTGCCTTATTCGCAGCCCAACGATCGGCCCTTTTCGAGCAGGTCGCATGTCCGAGGCGGCCATCCTATGGCCTGGCTCGCCGCGCGAGTTGAGCAAGCAAAGACAGTGGAACGGCTTCTCGGTCCCGGCGGGTCGCTCACCACTTGTCCGCGCCGTAATTCCACTGGTCGCACCCAAGCAATGGAGCGACGGCCGAGGAAGCCGAACGAAACCCGCCGGATTGCAAACTTTCGTATAGTCCTTCAAAACCGTTTCGATGTGGAACGTTTACCTCCGTACAGTTGAGCGATCGATGCAATGTCTATACACGTCCACATTCGGTGCTTCGAGAGCGTGACGCTTCCGCATCGGAGGCCGACGCGACTAAAGGTCGTCGATCGCGGGACGACATTAACATGCGCAGAGAGACGATTTGTCAAACCAAGCGAGCAAACGGCGGGTCGCTCTCATCACCGGCGTGACTGGACAGGACGGTGCCTATCTTGCCGAACATCTGCTGTCGCTCGGCTATGTCGTGCACGGCATCAAGCGGCGCTCATCCTCGTTCAACACCGCACGCGTCGACCATCTCTACCAGGATCCGCATGTCGGCGACGTGCCGTTCCTGATGCATTACGGCGACATGACGGATTCGACCAATCTGATCCGCCTGGTGCAGCAGATCCGGCCGACCGAGATCTACAATCTCGCCGCCCAAAGCCACGTCGCCGTCAGCTTCGAAAGCCCCGAATACACCGCCAACGCCGACGCCATTGGCGTGCTGCGCCTGCTGGAAGCGATCCGCATCCTCGGCATGGAGAAGGAGACGCGGTTCTACCAGGCCTCGACCTCCGAGCTCTACGGCCTTGTCCAGGAGATCCCGCAGAAGGAGACCACGCCGTTCTATCCGCGCTCGCCTTATGGCGTCGCAAAGCTCTACGGCTACTGGATCACGGTGAACTACCGCGAAGCCTACGGCATGTTTGCCTCGAACGGCATCCTGTTCAACCATGAGAGCCCAATTCGCGGCGAGACATTTGTCACCCGCAAAATCACGCGCGGCGTGGCGCGCATCGAGGTGGGGCTCGAGCAGACGCTCTATCTCGGCAATCTCGAGGCCAAGCGCGACTGGGGCCACGCCAGGGATTACATCGAGGGCATGCACATGATCCTGCAGGCCGACAAGCCCGACGATTTCGTGCTCGCCACCGGCGAGACGCGCTCGGTGCGCGAGTTCGTCGAGCTGTCCTTCGCGCTGGTCGGCCGCAGCCTCGAATGGCGCGGCGCAGGCGTCGACGAGACCGGAATCGATGCCAGGAGCGGCAAGACGGTGGTGAAGATCGATCCGACCTATTTCCGCCCCACCGAGGTCGATCTCCTCGTCGGCGATGCCTCCAAGGCACGCGAGGTGCTCGGCTGGACACCGAAGCGGAGTTTTGCGGAACTCGTCGCCGAGATGGTGGCGAGCGATCTGGCGGAGGCAAAACGGGATGCGGCCAATGGCAAACGCTTCGTTTGAGCTCAACGGCAAGAGCGTCTACGTCGCCGGCCATCGCGGCATGGTCGGCAGCGCGCTCATGCGCCGGCTGGCGCGCGAGGACGTGAATCTCGTGACGGTGGACCGGCGTGAGCTCGATCTCTGCAACCAGGCCGCCGTGTTCGACTGGTTTGCGAGGACGCGGCCGCGAGTCATATTCCTCGCCGCCGCCAAGGTCGGTGGCATCGTCGCCAACGCCACGCTGCGCGCCCAGTTCATCTACGATAATATCGCGATCGCGGCCAATGTGATCCATGCCGCGCATCAAAACGGTGCCGAGAAGCTGATGTTCCTCGGCTCGTCCTGCATTTATCCGAAGCTGGCCGCCCAACCGCTACGCGAGGACTCAGTGCTGAGCGGCCCGCTGGAACCGACCAACGAGCCCTATGCGATTGCCAAGATCGCCGGCATCAAAATGGCGGAGGCCTATCGCAGCCAATATGGCAGCGACTTCATCAGCGTGATGCCGACCAATCTCTACGGCCCCGGCGACAATTATCATCCCGATTATAGCCACGTGGTCGCGGCCCTTATCCGGCGCTTCCATGAGGCAAAGGTTTCGGGCGCAAGAAGCGTCGTAGTCTGGGGCACTGGCACGCCGCGGCGCGAGTTCCTCTATGTCGACGACATGGCCGATGCCTGCGTGCATTTGATGAAGACCTATTCGAGCGCGGAGCTGATCAATATCGGCACTGGCGAGGACATCACCATTGCCGAGTTTGCCCGCATCGTCGCCGAAGTCGTCGGCTATATCGGCGAGATCAGTTTCGATAGCTCCCGGCCCGACGGCACGCCGCGCAAGCTGCTCGACGTCAGCCGTCTCGCGAGCCTCGGCTGGCGCGCGAGGACATGGCTCACACATGGAATGCGGCAGGCCTACCAGGCCTTCTTGGTGGCATCGGCTACATCGGACAAAAGGACAGAACCATGCAGCTGCTAGCCGCCGATGGCGCTCATTGTTCGGTTTCCAGAAAGTTGCTTTAGGATCGTCCGGCGAATTCGACAGGGCTCCACGTGTTGCTTGGAGCTCGCGCACCGCCGGGTGACGCGTGCCCCGATGGGGGGCAGGCACGGGCTAGACTGGCCCATAGCTAGAGCGAGCGAATTGGTCAGGCGCGCCTTGCGGCACGCTCTGTTATGAACTTGAGGGTAAACTGATTAGCATGTGCGGGATTGTCGGCATCCTGGGGCGCGGTCCGGTCGCGGATCGACTCATCGATTCACTTAAGCGACTGGAATATCGCGGCTACGACTCAGCAGGCATCGGAACGCTCAAAGGAAATTATATCGAGCTTCGGCGCGCCGAGGGCAAGCTGAGGAACCTTGAGACACGTGTTCGCCGCCATCCGGTCTCAGGCCATGCCGGGATTGGGCACACGCGCTGGGCTACCCATGGCAAGCCGACCGAGCATAATGCTCATCCCCACGCAACGGACAATGTTGCAGTCGTCCATAACGGCATTATCGAGAATTTCCGCGAGCTGCGCGCGGAGCTGAAACAGCATGGCGCCTATTTCGCCTCTGAAACAGACACCGAGGTGGTGGCGCATCTTATCGACTCATATCTGAAAAATGGCTGCTCGCCGCAGGACGCAGTAAAAGCGTCGCTGCCGCGGCTAGTGGGCGCGTTTGCGCTTGCGATCCTGTTCAAGGGGCAACACGACCTCATGATCGGCGCGCGGAAGGGCTCACCGCTTGCGATCGGCCATGGCGAAGGCGAAATGTATCTCGGATCGGATGCTATCGCGCTCGCGCACCTTACCGACTTGATCACCTATCTTGAGGACGGCGATTGGGCTGTGCTCAACCGCAACTTCGCCGTGATTTACGACGCACAAGGCACAGTCGCCCGCCGGGAGGTGGTGAAATCTGCCACGTCGTCGGTTCTCGTCGACAAAGCAAACTACCGCCACTTCATGGCGAAGGAAATCCACGAACAGCCAGAGGTGATCGGGCAGACGCTGGCGCACTACGTCGATATCGCCAACGAGAGCGTCGCACTGCCGCAGGAGCTTCCGTTCGATTTCAATGCGATCGGACATATCTCGATCACGGCTTGCGGTACGGCAGGATATGCCGGCCATATCGCCAAATACTGGTTCGAGCGGCTGGCTCGTATTCCGGTCGAGCTCGATGTCGCCTCCGAGTTTCGCTATCGTGAGGTACCGATGCGCAGGGGAGATCTTGCTATCTTCATCTCGCAGTCCGGCGAGACGGCCGATACGCTGGCCGCCCTGCGCTACGCCAAGTCTCAAGGCCTGCATACGCTCTCGATCGTGAACGTCCTAGGCTCGACCATTGCGCGCGAAAGCGGGATAGTGTTGCAGACACTCGCCGGACCTGAAATCGGCGTTGCCTCGACCAAGGCGTTCACATGCCAGCTTGTCGTCCTGGCGGCGCTTGCGGTCGCTGCGGGCAAGGCGCGGGGTGAATTGTCGGAGAGCGACGAGGTCGATCTCGTGCGAGCGCTGATCGAAATTCCCCGGCTAGTTACACGGGCGCTTGCCAGCGAGCCGCAGATCGAGAAGCTCGCACGCGACATCGCCAAATTGCGTGACGTGCTATATCTTGGTCGCGGCACGTCGTTTCCACTGGCCCTGGAAGGAGCCCTGAAGCTGAAGGAAATCTCGTATATTCACGCCGCAGGCTATGCGGCCGGAGAGCTCAAGCACGGCCCCATCGCCTTGGTCGACGAGAGCGTTCCCGTAATCGTCATCGCTCCTTGCGACCGGCTCTTCGAAAAGACCATCTCGAACATGCACGAGGTCGCCGCCCGCGGCGGCAAGATTATCTTGATAACGGACGCTAGCGGAGCCGCGGAGGTGTCCATGGATACACTCGCGACGGTCGTGCTGCCGGAGATGGGGACGACGTTTACGCCCATTGTCTATGCGATTCCGGTGCAGCTCCTGGCCTATCACACGGCCAACTTGATGGGCACGGACGTCGACCAACCGCGAAATCTTGCGAAATCGGTTACCGTCGAATAAGCTAAGGTGACGCTACCTGGAATCGGCGTCGGTCGGATACCGAAGGCGCGCAACGCTCCGGCAGATCTGATCTTCGGTGTGTTCTGGCTCGGTGCCTTGATGCGATCTGTTGGCGCGATCGTGCTCGGAGCCTGTATTGACCAGATTGGCCGTCGGCAAGGCCGATCATTACGCTTTCGATCATGGCGGTATCGGGACGAGCTGGCCATGATGTTGACCGGGAATGGCTGAGCATTATCAGCTAACCTCGATATCGTCTTGTGGTCGAACCGCGATGATAATGCCCGCACGTTGCAGTCACGTGAAATGCGGCGGATTGCGCGCGAGGGATAGATCCCCCGCGCGAGCTCCACGCGGTGAATTCAGCGGGCGCTCTCTGCCACTCCACACAAACTGAACGGGCGCGTCTTCAGGTTCCATGTATTCTCCAGTGAATTGGTGTGTCGCAGGTCGCCAAACGTTAGCGTAACGAGACGTCTGGTAGATTGATCCGATACCTGCCTCTCGGCGCTCAGATACGCAAGTTGAATGCTCACCCTTCTTATCGTATTTGGCGAGGAACGGCCGACAAGATCGATGCAGCCTCGTGCAACCGAGCGACGGGCCCATGCATGACCACGATCCGGCCATCGCCGGCTCCGCTCGATCAGCCGCGACTTCACGCACCGCTAGCTTGCGCAGATGAGGTACCGCGCGCGAGCTGTGCGAGCTCCGTTTCGAGCATAGGGTTGCGCTTGAACATGGCGTCGATCAATGCTTGCGCCGGCTGCTCGGCCGCCTCCACCCACGTCGCCTTCTCCGCTCGTGGGGAGGGCGCGAAAACACGTTTGACGACGGTCGGCGACCCCCTCAGACCGCATTTGGCCATGTCATCCACGCCGGCATTTTGGGCGCTCCATTTTACGATTGTGGCACGTGCGGCACGCAACGCATCTATCATTGCACCGCGGCGAATTTGATTGGTTGCCTCCAACATGCTGACGAGACACGGCAGCTTGGAACGCAGCACCTGGACGCCGCCTTCGCAGCGCCGTTCCGCCTCGATCGTGCGTACTTTGAAGTTCAGCGCTTTGATTGTGGAAACATAAGTAAGCTGCTGGACCCCGAGCCTCTTTGCAATGCCAGGTCCCACCTGCGCCGTATCGCCGTCGATCGTCTGCTTGCCAGTGAATATGACATCCGGCGGGCCATATTCCCTCCCGATATTGCGAATCGCGCACGCCAGCGCGTAACTCGTCGCCAGCGTATCGGAGCCCGCGAAGCTACGATCGGTGAGCAGGACAGCTCGATCGGCACCAAATGTCAGTGCCTTTCGGAGAGAGTCTTCGGCCGATGGCGGCCCCATTGTGAGGACGGTAATTTCGCCGCCGAACCTGTCTCGTAGCTCGAGCGCAGCTTCCAGCGCGAAGAGATCATATGGGTTGATGATGGTCGGCACGCCCTGGCGCATGATCGTATTCGTAACGGGGTGCACGCGGATTTGAGCGGAGTCGGGGACCTGTTTGATGCAGACGATGCTGTGCATGTATTTCTCCTAAGATGCTGAGCCGGCTCCCGACGAGCAGCAAATGTCATACCACCCCAGGCATTTCGCCGATGAGGAAGGCATGCAAAGACCGACGGCGAGTCCGTTGGCGCAATTGCGACGGCTTGAGCATGGGCGTGATCTTAAGCTGATCCGAGTTACGGGAGCAACGGAGCCGCGGCAATCACGCGCCGGTTTTCAGCGCGAATACGTGCAGACAGACGATGACAAGACCAGCCGGCGCGAAGACGCCCTATACTTCACCGGCGAGCGTATCCCAAGCAAGGCATAAGGCTAGCATCCGCAGTATGCATAAGAGCCGGCAATCGCCTCTCGCCACGCTCTCCTATCCCAGTCGGCCGAGCGCGAGAGAGGAGCGAGCCCGACGCTTTGCTCAGAAGCGCTTGATCTCGATCCCGTGTCTTCGCAAGGCATAGCCAATCTGGCGCGGGGTTAGTCCAAGCAGGCGCGCCGCCTTCGCCTGTACCCACCCGGATCTTTCCATGGCTGCGATGACGCGCTCGCGATCGGCGAGTTTCCCAGCACCCACTGCGGGTTGCCCGGATGGCCCTAGCGGTGTCAGCTCGCTACTGACCGGCTGAACGGCTGTTATAGCCTCTGGCGGCGGCATGCTCAGCCTCGCGGGCAATGAGAAATTCGGGCTCGGCTGTCGCGCCATTTCCTCCGATCCACACCTCCATAGCTTGGCCGACAGGCATTGCCCGTGGCAGCATGCAAAATCATGTCTTACGATCGACGATCCTTGCGCGAGGGTCGCGGTCCGCTGCACGCAGTTCTCGAGCTCGCGGACATTACCGGGAAATTCGCAGCTCATGAGGACCTCAATCGCACTTGAATCGAACACCAGAGCACGGCCGTTTTCATTGTTGAAGTTCTTCAAGAAGCGAGCGGCGAGAAGCGGAATATCACTGCGTCTTTCGCGCAGCGGGGGCAGTAGCAGAGGAACCACGCTGATGCGGTAATAGAGATCCGCACGAAACTCCTTCCTTGCCACGGCCTCTTCAAGATTCCTGTTCGTGGCTGCAATCACGCGGACGTCGACTTTGACCGTCTGATTGCCGCCCACTCGCTCGAATTCCTGCTCCTGAAGAACGCGCAGGAGCTTCGCCTGGAACGACGCCGAGATCTCACCGATCTCATCTAGAAACAACGTTCCCTTGTCGGCGAGCTCGAAGCGACCCTTGCGCATATTGAAGGCGCCCGTAAACGCTCCCTTCTCGTGACCGAACAATTCGGATTCTAGCACTGTCTCAGTCAGGGCTGCGCAATTCAGCTTGATAAAGGAACGTTTGCCGCGCGCTGAATGCTCGTGAATAGCCTTCGCGACCAGCTCTTTTCCGGTACCCGATTCGCCACGCAGCAGAACAGTGCTGTTGGATTTTGCGATCACCTCGACGTTATCAAGTAACGCGCGGAGCGCCGGGCTGTCGCCAAGAATTCCGTCGACTTGAACCTTCTTACGCTCCCGCCCATGAGGCTTGGGTTCGGACAGCTGCTTCTGCAGCCGGAACTCCTCGTCCATAAGGCGCCCGCGATCGCGCTCAAAAGTGTAATGCAGCTTCGCCGTCCGGCCCAGGAGGCTAGCGACCATGGTCAGCAGGTGGAGGTCGTCATCGAGCTGCGCGCGCATCCCGTTGTCCGCGATGCGGTCAATGCTCAGCGTACCCGCAACTTTCTCGTCAATGTCTATGGGAACGCCGATGAACGCAACACGCGTATTACCGGCGGCATCTAGCATCTCGACGTCCGAAGAACTGAAGGCCGAATGCAGCGCTACGTTTTCGACGATGAGCGGCTGCCCCGACGCTACGATTTGATCAATTGCTCCTTGCGGCAAGCGCACCCCGCAGCGGGAATCGCGGCCTTCGTTCCGACCGTCGCCTACGATGATCTGGGGCACGCAATCATGACCGAAGAGACACACGATGCCGCGGCGCATCTGCACGAGCGATTGCAGACGCTCGATGACGCTCTCCAGCTTGGCTTCGAGCCGGGATAGGCCGGTCAGCGTGTGCGCTATTTCAAAGATCGTGCTTAGCGATTTCTCTTGCGACGGCACAATCAAACCGGAACGGTCCGCGTCGGAGGTTAAGTTTAGTTTTTCGCGCAGGGAAATGCTGTCCAGCATAACGACTTCTCCGTTTCTTTCTTGATCCTCCCATGACCTTGATCGGACCTGTTGGACCCGTGTTGCATGCCCCCTCGATCTGACATCCGGTTCTCAGGGCGGGGCGAGAGATGACGCCTCTTCATGGCACGTCGGCAGCATCTACAGTGACTAGATTTGATGCGTTTTCTTCCAACTCCCCGCGCGGATTCGCCCCGGCCAAAATGAGTTCTATCCATGAGGCTCAGATTAACCGGGCTTCGCCAGGGCGAATTCATCACAAGTGTTGTCCGCCATCGATCGGGACTTCGGCGCCAGTGACATAACTTGCCGCATCTGAACATAGGAAGAAAATGACCTTGGCGACCTCTTCGGGTGTACCCACTCGGCGAAGTGGGATCTTTGGCACAAGATGTGCTTCCGTGGCAGGCGACAAAATGTCCGTCTTGATTTCTCCGGGCGCGACCCCATTTGCGCGAATGCCATGTGAGGCGTAATCGTGCGCCATTTCGCGTGAGACAAGCGAGCGCAGCTTTCGAAGTCGCATATGCCGTGCCTGCAAATGGATGCACCCGCGAGCCGGCGATCGAAGTCACATTGACAATCGCGCCTGAAGCCGCTTTCAGCTCATCGAACAGACCTTGAGCGAGCAGAATCGGCGCCACTAGATTGAGGTGGAACACGCTCATCCAAGTATCGACTGAGGTCACCAGCGACGTCAGCCGGGCACCATTCGGCGTTTTTGGTGAGTTTCCGGCATTGTTTACCAGTCCATGCAACGGTGCGCCGGCAAGGCACTCCTTGATCTCGGCAATCACGCGCGGCAGCGTCCGATGGTCGCTCAGGTCGACTTTGATATAGCTGTCGCCCTCTGAGTCCCATGGGCAGCGTGCCGCGTCGAATGGTTGGCGCGCGCAAGAAATGACGAGCCAACCGGCTTCCGAAAACAATTTTCCGGTGGCGCGACCGATACCGCGCGATGCCCCGTCAATACCAGCGTCTTCGGGTCACGCAGCGGGTGGCCCGCTCGACCGGCGCGAGCGTGAACTGGGCTGCCAGGGTCCGTTTCCGGCGATTGAGCTGCGACCGCTTTGTCATCTGGTAGACCTAGATTCACACGCCGCTCCCGTCCGCTTCCCTCGGATGTGCACCTGCTGCAGGATCCGGGCCAAAGCGATGCAGGGCACAAGCGGCGAACCGTTGCGACCCAAATGGCAGGTTCCGAACATCTGGCCTGTTTGCTTTTCGACGGCAGCAACGCCGCAGCAATGCTTGTCGTCGAGCTCCCCGGGCGAGCCGCCCAATGCGCGCGCTACGTCTTCGAGCCGAGACCCTGGTGATTCCAGGCGAGCTGACTGCGTCGCACTCCACGGGTGGTCTGTGGCTCATTTGGGGTTGGCGGAGATAGATCAACTGTCCTTGGCGGAGATCAGGACCAATGGCCAGTTCGTCCGAGATTTTTCATCCCTTGTATCGCGAGCGCAGATCCGAATCAGTTTCGCTGTCGATGGCCTGCGATCGTGCTGTTCATCAGCTACAGCCGAAAGGACTCGAAAACCGCAGGTTGAACACGGCCGCCGTCAAGAAAACGCACTGACCGCAAAAGGATAGTCCACAGGGGCGACCCATCTAGCGGACGTACCTCCTTGGTGCTGGGACATTCTGACGTGACCGTCTGCTACGTTAGATTTCCCAGGCGGCCCAGACCGGCGTTGCCGTGCTTACCAAGGTCTGGCAGCGATGGCGGTTTGGGCCCGGTGATGACGAGCCATAACCTTCCGCGCGACACCTGACGGCCCGAAGGCCGCCGGCGCTTGCCGGCATTGGCCTACGCTGCGCCGGCATTCGCCTGACAAGCCGCACCGCATCCGTAATAGTGCGCCGGTCAGCAATCGCTTGCGGACGGAAGCCGTCATACACCGTTTCTGCGACAGGTTACGAAACTCGATGGTGTCGACGCCAGCAGTATCAGGCAGATGATCTAGCCCACCATTGCCCGGGCTCGAGCAGACTCGCGGCACTTCATGAAGCCGCGAAATGCTCGTATGGGTTATCGATCATGGTCAGATGCTCCGGATTGCTCAGATCGAATTCAATAATGCGTGGCACGAGCAGTCGGGCGTAGCGCGTGAAGGCGCTGGTTGGGGGAAAGCGGATCACGGTAGCGCATCGGGCAAGAAGATACATGTCGACGAGCGCGGAAGCTCCACCTTCAATTCCCATTTCCGCACTATGCAACGGCCCTGCCCGATCGGCCTGGAAACGTTTTGGTATGGCGAAGACATCGGGAAACATAACCGATACGTGTTCGAGCACCTGTGCACTGTCCGTGCACAGGAAGACCTTTACAGGCTTTGGATATGGCAAAGCCTTGGCTTTGTGGATTGCCGTGCAGACCTGACGAAGGGCGAGCTCCGAATCGGCCCAGTACGGCGCATGCTCCATGATATCTTCGCCATTGCCGTGCCGAACATGAACGCCGATGATGCTATGGCCGCTAAAGTGTTCCTCATAGAGCGCGTCGATCCGTGCTCGAATCTCAGGCCTGAGTTTGATGTTCCGAAAGATCAGTCGTTCGGCTTCCTCGCTGCAACGCCACATCAGGCAAGCGTCACAGACAATGGTGTTGGCTTCGTTATCTTCTCTTGACTGGAACAGCTCGGTCAGTTCGTCCCGTTCTCGGAAGATCTGCTCATCCGGGCGATTGATGCAGTCGATCGATGGTCTATTCCACCACCGCGGGAAGAACGGTCCGGGAAACGAGAGCTGGTTGACCCGGTCATCGCAAATCACCGGCACTCCAGCGATGTCCTCAACCGGCTCGAAGAACACTGGAAAGGCGTTGCTGAACGGTTGCTCGACGTAACAGGAACCGCGCCAATCAATGACGAGCGTCCGCCCGGTCCGCTGCGCGTATGACCATGCTGAGGCCAGCGACCAGAGGCAATCACCAAAGCCGGTACGCCTCCGAGAAATAACAAAGCGCTCTGTCAAATTATCAAACCCTTCTCGTTGCGCATGATAAGTTTTGCGTGGCGTACCTACTCTTCTGCGATTCCGGTCCCCGCTAATGGACCGCTGGTCACCTGGACGCAAGGCGATCAACCCGCAAGCCTATCCTCCACGGCACCGCGATTGGCAGGTCATGCAAGAGGGCTTCCACGGAGCCCTCTTCCGCATTGCTCACCTTTTACGACCGCGCAGGATGCAGCCGAATACGGCGCTGATCCCAGAGCCCGCGCAGTTCGTGCACGAGAGCTTCGCGCCTAGTCCTGTCAGAGGTGACCCTTGCGAGAAGATCGGCAAGAACAGCTTCCTTCTCAATTTGCATCAGCATGTCGAACAGGCCATGCGAGACGCGCACGCTGTCATGGCTGGAGTGACCCATGCGGATCTCGCAGACCGTCTCCTGACGTTCTCGGCCCGCATGAGCGCGAACCCGGTAAAGAGATACATGGGGCGGCAGTGAAACAGCGAGTGCAGTCCAGCTTTCGAGCGTTGTTGCCCGCTTCTTGACGAGGAAGGACCCGACCACAAGACCATCCAGCTCGGTGGACAAAAACGCGGTAATCGCATCGGCAACGGAATCTACGATCGGTTCGGCATTGTTGTTGAATGACGTGTTAAGCAGAATCGGAACGCCAGTCCGGCTCTTGAACGCATTGATGAGTTCCCAATAGGCGGCATTGTTCGTGCGGGAAACCGTTTGCAGCCGAGCCGTACCATCGATATGCGTGATCGCCCCCAGCAAAGCACGCTTGGATTCGCGCACGCGAACGACGAAATTCATGAAGGGATATTCTGCGCGACCATCCGGCAACTCAAAGAACGCGCCTGCATCCTCCTCCAGAACCGATGGCGCAAATGGTCGATAACTCTCGCGCTTCTTGACCATCGCATTAATCCGCTCCTTGTTTGCGGCGGGCCTCGGGTCCGCAAGAATACTGCGGTTGCCGAGCGCACGAGGGCCGAACTCGGACCGGCCCTGTACCCACCCGATCACGGCGCCATCAGCGATCCACTCGGCTGCTCTGGCTGCGACGTCAGCCGTCCGTTCCATCTCCAGGTGTCCGGCCCATCGCTTCAGTTCCTGTTCGATGCTGTCGTCGCTGCCGACATCTGGCCCCCAATAAACCGCCTGGAGTCGCTCGCGGGGCGCAGGCTGCCCGGCCTCGTTCGATACCATCAGTGCCGCGCCCAATGCGCATCCGGCATCATGCGCAGCCGGCTGCACGAAGATGTCTTCGAAAAGGCCTGAATACAGGAGCTTTCCGTTGAGAGTGCAGTTGTGGGCTACCCCGCCAGCCAGGCACAACCGTTTCATTCCGGTCGACTCACGGTAATGCCGAAGAATGTGAAACACGATCCGCTCCAGCGCCTCCTGCAACGATGCGCTCACATCTTGATGCTGTTGCGTGAACGGCATTCCCTTTCGCCGGACCTCGATATTGCGCAGCAATGCCGGGCCGATCCGGTCGAGGTGAACGCGGTAGCCACCGTTTGCGGAGAGCTCGTAGAATTGGGCAAAGAGCTCGCGATAGCGTGCGGGATCTCCGTAAGGAGCCAGTCCCATCACCTTATACTCGTCGAACAAGCCGTAACCGAGATATCGGATCGTCTCCAGATAGAACAGTCCGAGAGAGTTATTCTCTGGAAACGTCATAAGCTCGGTCATTTCGGTACCCGACCCGACCGCCAAGAGACCCGAGAGGAAGTCGCCACAGCCGTCGATCGCGAGGACCAGGCTTTCTTCAAAACCCGACATCGCCAGAGCGCTCACGGCATGGGCCTGATGGTGGCCTACGAATGACACCCGCGCGGGATCAATTTCGGTGCCGAACTCCGCCGCCAGAAGGTGCCGTAATAGCAGATTGGCATCTAGCGGAATTGAGATCTCAGGTTGTGAGATGAACAGCCGTTCGAGCATCGCGTTGCAATAGGGTTCGGTGGCGTAGAACGCAATACGATCGACGTCGCGAAGCTCCACACCCCCAGCTGCAAGACAGTATTCGATCGCACGGCTCGGGAGCTTATTCGAGTGCTTGATCCGGTTGAGGCGCTCCTCTTCGACGGCAGCGATCACGCGCCCGTCCTTGACAAGTACTGCGGCGCCGTCGTGCAGAAACGTGTTCGGTAGTTCAAGCGGGTTTTCATAGACCCTGTCGAGCCCGCCACTCAGTCCTAGACACAGCATGTTGTTCTCCATTCATCCTGAGAGGCCTGTTGGCCTATATCCTATCGCGTGCTTGGCGAATAAGCCGCACGTCGCCGCGGGGCGACCAGGCCTCGCCTGGCGTACCGAGGCTCACATAAGCGTCGCACGCGAATCGGAAGTCCGTTACCCCGATATCTGATCTCGCGCATGCGATGCTTCCCTTAGGTCTTGTTCCACTCACCGCATCAGGCGTTGCCGAAGCAGCGCGGCCGCGATGAGGAAGGGAAGCGCTGCGTAGATGAAGAGTGCGCCCACATGTAAGCCGACGCTCTCGATCGGCCGACCGAGCATTGCCGGACGAATAAGATCGACCGAATGAGTCAGCGGCAACAAGGCCGCTATGCGTTGAAATGAACCTGGCAACTGGCTCATTGGGAAGATCGTCCCGCTCAAATACATCATGGGCGTGAGAATGAGTGACTGGTAGAAGATGAAATAGTCGTGGCTCGGTGCAAGGGCTGAAACGACCATTGCGAGGCTCGCGAACGTAACGCCAGTGAGGGCGATGGCTGGTAGCGCGTAGGGAATGGATGACCACTCCGCATAACCCAGCCCGGCGGCAACAATCGTGATCGCCGTCCCGGCAAGCAAGGCCTTGCTCGCTGCCCATGCCACTTCACCGAGAACAATGTCGCCGAGCGTAAGGGGCGTACAGAGTACTGCGTCCCACGTGCAGTTTGTCTGCATGCGCGCGTAAGCCGCGTAGATCGTTTCGAAGGTTGCGGAGACCATCGCGCTTGCGGCGACCATGCCAGCCGCCAGAAACGAGATGTATGAGGTCCCCTCAACGCCACCTATGATCATTCCAAGGCCAAAACCGAGACCGAACAGAGAGCTCATCGGCTCGGCCAGATTTCCAAGAATCGACGCCAGAGCGACTTTCCGCCAGACCAGAAAATTGCGGCGCCATACCGATATCCAGTTCCATGGATTGGCAGGCAGGGCCGGCGCAAAACGTTGCCACATCGTTCAGTCCTTCATCTCTCGCCCGGTTAGCCGTAAGAAGACATCTTCCAGATTTGGAGGACGCTGCAGAAGGCGGAGATCCGTTCGGTCGGCAAGCCGGACGCGCACCTGTTCTGGATCCGTGACATAACAGAACAGCGTCTCCCCGCTCACCTCAGCGCGCTGCACTTGGGGTCTGACCAGCGGCAGCAGTTCATGCGGATTACCACCGTAAATCTCGATGACTTGGCAGCCGATCTGCTGCTCGATCAGCGCGTGAGGCCGGCCTTCGGCGATCTTACGGCCGTGCTCAAGCACGCACAGGCGATCGCACAACCGTTCCGCCTCTTCCATGAAATGGGTGGTGAGAAGAATCGTTTTGCCGCGCGCTAATAGCGCGCGCAAGCGTTCCCAGATCAGGTGACGGCCGTGCGGATCAAGGCCGGTCGTCGGTTCATCAAGCACCAAGAGCTGCGGGTCATTAATGAGGGCACGAGCCAGCGTCAGGCGCCGCTTCATGCCACCGGACAGTTGGCCCACCCGGGCATCCGCCTTGTTCTCCAGGCGGGCGAATTCGAGCAATGACGGCGTGACCGCTTTGACCTCGGCCGCGCTCATGGCGAAGTAGCGACCGAAAACGAGCAAATTCTCGCGCACCGTGAGCTGAAGATCAAGGTTGTCAAATTGTGGGACAACCCCGATGCCCCGGCGCGCCAAGCGCGCATGTGTCGGCACCGGCTCGCCAAGCACGCGTATCTTACCTGCGTCGGGCGATGCAACACCCAGGATCAAACGCGCAAGCGTGCTTTTACCCGCGCCGTTTGGTCCCAGCAGACCGAAACACTCTCCCGGCGAGACCGTAAACGAAAGAGCGTCCACGACGACCCTGTCGTTGTAGGACTTGCTCACCTCGAAAAGGTCGACTGCCGCGGTTGACATTCGCTTACGCCATCGCGACGGACGTTGTTCGTGCCGCTTCCTGGGTCGCGCGCCTTTTTGTCCAAAGCAGGCCGTCACACCATACGTGATCGACGCGTCCCCACTCGCACGCGGCGGCAGCATCCGGGAAGAAGCCGCGTCCATGCAGATTGGCGCTGGTATTGCAAAGCAGCGGAATGGCTGTGAGCTTCTCGTACTCGATGAGAAGCTCGGTCACTTTATGTGGAGAGGTTCTGGAAACCGTCTGTAGGCGGGCAGATCCATCGAGATGCACGACGGCCGGAATTTTGTCGCGCCATTCCGGTCGCGTCTGGTGATCGAACAGCATGTACGGATCGGGTACTCCGGGGCTAAAAATCTCCGCCGCGCGATCCTCCAGGCATATCGGCGCTACCGGCCTGAAATGCTCGCGAAGTTTGATGTCGTTGAGATGATCTTTCATTCCTTCCCAGGTCGCAGCTGCGAGAATGCTTCTGCCGCCCAAAGCTCGTGGTCCGAGCTCGGCGCGCCCAGTAAGGAAGACGACGGGCTTGTTGCCCGCGAGAATTGCCGCAAGTTCGCCCATAGTGCAGGGCGCGCTCTCCCATTCGGGCGGGACTTCGCTGGGACGAACGGCCGGTCCACTGTAGACCGACCATTCCAGAGCTTTAAAGCCTTGCTGTGCCGCCAGTGCAGAGCAAGCAGCACCGATGGCTGAGCCGCTGTCGTTCGGAAAAGGCGGCACCCACACGACATCGAACAGGCCGGTCCCACGAAATGAACTATTCCACTTAATATTCAAGCCACAGCCGCCGGCTATGCAGAGGTTACGCGCCCCCGCAAGATCCGAATGCCGCTGCACAACATCGGAAATTGTGCGAACCAGCAGACGCTCTAGAAAGACGTGAAATGACGCAAGGACGTCTTCGGCTTGCTTGGCCTTCAATCGCAGTGCGCACGCATCGAAGAAGTCGTGCAGAGCTTCAAGTGGCGATCGTGAGCTGTTGGTTTCTGCAAGCCCACGGCAAGCGCCGTCAGCATGCGTGGCAAAGTGCGCCTCATAGAGTTCCTGAAACGTCTCGATGATATCCTCGTCGGGCGACCCCAGCGCGATATAGGCCATCAGCTTGCCGGCTATACCGAGATCCCAGCTGGTCCGGTCTACCCGCCTGTAAGGTCCAAAGTGATGTCCTGCCGTCGCATAGGCGTGACCTATCATCGGAAACAGGCATTCGATGAAACGGATGCCGTGAGGCTCGACATAGTAGAGGCGTGGAAACATGCAGCCGTCCCACACCAAGCAGAAAGCAGATTGTGCAGATTTGGCAAACGAGCTGGCGCAGTATGCGGATGCTACGTGCCCGGTGACATGGGGATAGCTTTGATAAGGATACAGCTTCCCGTCAAGCAAGAGGCCGATGCGATCGCGGGACGTCAGGGGGCTATCGCCTTGCGGTTCGACATACGGCGCGCCCTTGAGCTTGACGGTCGTCGGCCCACTAAGGACTTCAAACTGCGATTCGAACTCTCCATCCCAGCCATCAATGACGAACTGATCAACATCGCTCGGATCCAGCCCGTGCTCCGCCAAGGCGCTGACAACGGCATCCAGGTTGTCAATGGTTTGATAGCGCGGATTGTTGTTCAGCTTCTCCTGTTCGACACAAAACACCAGCCGGCCGTCCTCGATCAGAGCGACTGCCCCGTCATGCGTCAACTTGATACCGCAGATACGCATAGTGGCTCCTTTCAAGCTCGGCCGTTGGGACCGATCGAAGATCGCTCCGGATTGCTAAAGCGGACCAACAAGCAGTCTTCGTCAGCCGACTGCCCCTGGCACTGCACGCGTTCGACCTCAATGAGCGCTTCAGTCAAAATCGCGATGACTGTCTCGGCGCCAGCGACATGCCCCCATCGCCTACAGGTGGCATCACGTGCAGATCCGAAGACCAGATGCCCACCTGGAGCAAGCATCTTCACCATCTTGTCGATTGCGGTACGCATCCGTGTCACGTCTTCGAGATAGTAGAGAACTTCGGCGACCACGATCAGATCGAACAGCTCTTCGGTCGAGAACTGCAGAATATCGGTCGCCGCCCAGCTGATATGCGACCACCTCTTGGTCCGCTGGACCGCTCGACCGATCGCTCGCGGCATAACATCGATGACCGTGAGCCGTTTGCAGTGAGGAGCAAGCTTCTCTGTGAATGCACCGGCCGCGCATCCGATCTCGAGGCCGTTTGAGACGGCGCCGTTCGACAGCGATAGCCGCAGCAATTGGGTGTGACGCTCACGTTCGAACGGATTGTCGTCAAGCCGCCACGGGTCATCGTTAGCCAGCTCCCGTTCCAACGACTGATATGTGTTGTCAACGCTCACGAGTTAATCCCCCTACAAAACTGCTCAGTCAGTCTCGGCCGCAATGCCATCCGGCGCGATCAGCTGCGAGGAAGCGCGCGAAAGGCTTGCCCTGCGAATTGAGCCAGGCGTTTCCGATGCCGGGTTAAGGCTGGGTCCAGTTCTCGCGTCTTCGATCGAGGCCTTCGATTCATCAACGTCTGATTTCGCTACTTTGCGCGAGAGCCAGTCGCTGTTGCTCAAGGTACAGAGCGCGTAGGCCTTCATTGGGAGCAGGAGGAAGATGTTGATCGGGGTGTGCAGCGCGAATCCGAGAAATCGAAGCTCGCCGGCGCGAAGGGCCGCCACGCTGCATCGAACCATGGTCATCGCTACGATGGTCAGACCGGTCCACCAGGGCACGCTGTCCGTGAGCGCGAGCTGAGCGATCGCGGCAATCGACGAGATGGCGAGCAGCAGCGGCCCGAGGTTCTGTCCGAGCACATCGAGCGTGAGGTACCGATCGAGGCCGGGCAGCAGGTGCAAACCGAGCAGCGTGTCGCGGTAAGTGCTCCGCGCCCAGCGGAGCTGTTGCCGCAGATACGGCAAGAGCTTGTCCGGGACTACCGTGGCGGCGATGGCGTCCGGAACGTACTCGGTTCGAAATCCTGCCTTGAGCATGAGGATCGTCAGATGGCGGTCCTCACCGAAGTCGCTCGGCTTTCCCCGGAAAAACTGCGTCTCGTACTGGTCGAGCAGCAACATGAGCGCGGAACGGCGGTACATGGCACACGGCCCACAGCAGCACATGACCGCACCAAAGCGCGTCTGCGCAGCGCGCTCCTCGTTGCAAGCCAACCAGTACTCCATGTCGATCAATCCGGTCAGCCAGCTGTCGTTGCGGTTGCTGGCCGTCAATTGACCCATGGCCGCGCCGACGGCTGGATCCTGCATCTTGCGTACGAGCTTGCTGACCACATCGCTGGCGATTTCCGTATCGGAATCGACATTGAGCACGAGATCGCCGAATGACCGGCGTATCGCGGCGATCTGCGCCTTGCGCTTTCCAACGTTGCTTGGCAGCAGAATGACGCTGACCCTCGGGTCATGGGCGTAGCTTGCGTGCACGGGTGCCACTGCACCGACATTTGCAGAGCCGTCATCGACCACATAGACCTGCAAACGCCCTGAATAGTCCTGGCCTGCAATAGACTTCAGGCAGGCCGCCAGCGTGCGCGGGTCCTCGTTGAAGCAGGGCACGATGACATCCACGCTGGGCAGAACACCGCTGTCGATCGGGTCGTATGGCGGCAGTGAGGCGTCGGTTCGCAGCGCATAAAGCGCCTGCGCGCTCTTATGGACGCTGGAGAGCAACGCGTAGGAGGCAACAGCAACGGTGCTGATGGTGGCAAGCAGGGTCATGGGAATTGATCTATTCAGTGAGGTTGAGGAAGCGACCGGATTGCAAATCCACGGTCATGCAGTGCTGGAATGAGCTGGGCGAGCGCCATTACGGTCTGGTCGCGCCGACCAGCATGAGGGCAGCGTCCCAACTCGTCGGGAGGGCATCCGTCGTGCAGGAGCACGATTGCTCCCGGCTGGACCGAGGCCAGCACTGCGGCAACAATCGCCTCGCCGCCGGGACGAGACCAGTCTTGCGGATCGACTGACCAGTGCAGGGCTGCCAGATCGGCCTTCGCCGACGCGGCGAGGGCCTCCTTAGTCCATATCCCGTACGGCGCTCGCATGTGCCGCACAGAGGCTCGGGGGCAGGCCATTCCGATGACCTTGTTCGTCGTGAGGATCTCGTATTCCACCTCATCCGGCATGCATTTGGACAATTCTGGGTGCGTCATTGTGTGGTTTGCGATTTCATGTCCTTCAGCAATGATGCGCTGGATCAGCTCCGGCTGGCCCGCTGCATATGCACCGATCACGCAGAAGGTGGCTGGGGCCCGATGCTGCGCCAGCACGTCCAGGATAGCCGGCGTGCAATGCGGGTTTGGACCATCATCAAAGGTCAGATACACGCACTGCTCTCCGCCGGCCTCGGCGTAGTCGCTCCGCGCTTCAGTCACGTCGTTCGCTGACGTCACAGTTCTGGCCCGTTCCGTTCAATGATCTCACCGGCCGGCCATTCGCTCATTGGCCTGGCAATCGGCAGAACGAGGCCGACCACGTCCTCCACGCGCGTCGGAGGCACAGTGAGATAGATATCCGGACGAGCGGACCGAACGCGGAGCCCCGGTAGAACAGTCGCCAAGCCCTGTCGCCCGAGCAGTCTGGTAATATGTTTCTGCAGGGCAGATCGGACCGTGCCAAAGCCGAATGGCACGCCAAGATCTCGCAATACGGGATACATCACGCGGATGGAGTGGCTGATTCCGAGCCCCTCGAGATCCGGGCGTACCCCGTACAATCCGAGCTCAGCCACGAGCAGATCGACCTCGCCAACTTTTATGAAGCGGCGCAGTGCGCCGATGTGAATCGCGACGCCACGATCATCGTAGCCAATTGCCCGAATCTCAGGCCTTGCGCCGGCCCAGCTTCGATGACCTTCAAAGGGCTTTGCATTGAATTCCCCGGTCGGACCATAGGTCTTGCGGAAGAAGTCGGACAATTCAATATGGTCAGCAATTTGAAGCTCATTCTCCCAGCACAGCCTCCAACGAACTGGAGGGCGCGCCGAAACACCTCGTGTGGATCCGGGCGCGATCATGTTCATAGAGAGTAATTCCTATTCATTATCTGGCTCCTGACGCAGGTCAGCAGTTCGCTGCGTTCGAAAGGCTTGCTCAAAAACTGGAGTCCAGCTTGCAGGACTCGCCTCACATCGTCTTCGGAGTGGTCTGTGAGCAGAACGGTGGGAATCGCGCTTCCGGATGCGACCAGATGATGGAAAAGCTCAAGGCCACTCATCACGCTCGACTGCATGTCCGCGATCAAGCACGACGTGATCGAACGGCGGCCCGATTTCAAGAACTCGTCTGCGCTCTCGAACGGTTCGGGCACGTAACCCGCGGAAAACACAACATCCGTGAGAGCTTCACGCGCTGATCGATCTGCAGTCACAATCGAGACCACATCGAGCGTGTGCGCAACTCGCATCAGATTCGCCAAGGACGCCTTCGCTTGCATGTTCCGCACGATTTCACCCCAGCAAGGACGCAATCCAATCGACTGCGACCACAACACATTCGGCACCCGCAACCGGGAGGGTCCGACTGGACGGAAATCTACGGCCAAGTTGAGCGTTCGCCCAATTCTACGGCGGTACACGGCGGATATAGAATGGGTTGGCAACGCCAAACGATGGTTTGCTCGTCGTATACGCCAACGCAAGTTTGCGGATCCGCACCGCCCGAACTCGGCGAGATATGGCTTGCGCAACATGCGCGAACCTGCGACCGCACGGTCCAGACGTCTTGATCGATCCCTTGCGCTGGGCTGAGACGCGCAACGATTTGTAACCATTCTGATTGATCGGACTTCTCGCTAAACCATCGTTTGCTATCCTCATTCGGTACAAATGGTAAAATCGATTGTATCGATAGAACACATTCACACCGTGGATCACTCAGGATCATGCGTTTCAAAGGCCTCGATCTGAATCTCCTCGTCGCGTTCGACGCCCTGGTGACGCAAGGCAACCTCACCGCGGCGGCAAGAAGCATCAACCTCAGTCAACCTGCCATGAGTGCCGCCGTCGCGCGGCTTCGCACCTCCTTTCGAGATGAGCTATTCACGATGAGGGGCCGAAAACTGGTTCCAACGCCGCGGGCTGAAGCGCTCGCAGCCCCGATTCGCGAGGCTCTCGCTCACATTCAGCTCTCCATCATTTCTCCGGACGACTTCAATCCGTCTCGATCGACTCGGCGATTCAAGATCATCCTGTCCGACTTCATGACTGTCGTGTTTTTTCGACGAATCGTGGACCGCGTCGCGCAGGAAGCTCCAACAATCAATTTCGAGTTGCTGCCACCCGCAGAGGACCCGGATGAACTTCTCCGGCGCGGCGAAGTCGATTTTCTGATGTATCCGGAGATGTTCATGTCGAGTGCGCATCCCAAGGCGGCACTGTTCGAGGACAACTTCGTTTGTGTGGGCTGCCCCATGAACAAGCAGCTAGCACCGCGACTTACGTTCGAGACGTACATGTCAATCGGGCACGTGGAAGCTCGGTTTGGGCGTTTCTTAAGGCCCTCGTTCCACGAATGGCTCTTGCTCGAGCATGGTTTCAAGATACGCACCGAGGTCGCTGTGCAGGGTTTTGGTATGATTCCGCCTATGTTATTGGGCACCAACCGTATCGCGAGCATGCCCTCAAGGCTCGTTAGCCATTTCGCAAACACGATGCCCCTGCGGGTCGTCGAACCTCCGCTGCGACTTCTCACATTCACCGAGGCTGTCCAATGGCCCGCCATTCATAATACTGATCCTGCAAGCATTTGGATGCGCAACATATTCTTGCAAGAAGCATCCATGATGGTCTCTCCGTCCGAGACCAGCCAATGTCACAGCTCGTTGTAGGATTGTTCGCGCCGGTTGCGACCTAATCACCGTTAATCAGATTACGCCAGGCTCGAAGCTCCGGTCCTCTGACTGACGTTGGGCATGGTCGAAATTGCCGTTCTTGAGCGCAGTTTGATCGAGTCGCAGGCGCTATTGATCTCGCGCTGGCGTGACGATCTTGTGCGTCAATGATTTTCCGCTGATGCGGACCGGCTGCATCGCACCGGTCCACGTGAGCCGAGCTCAGAGCTCGCGAGATGATCCGGCGAGTCAGGTGAACAATATCCCGCCTCAGCAACAATTCCCTTGAATCGCACGCCGCGTCAGGTTGTAGACCAGCACCTGCGATCGAGCCTGCAAGGTGGACGCTGGTAGCCCACCCGCAGCGCTCTTCGCCTGACGGTGGGCATTCTCCTTACCGTCAACTGCCCCGGCGATCGATGTAATGCCGAAGCACCCCAGTAGCTAGAGGTCTATGTGGCGGGTGACCTACACGGGGCGATGCCCGCTCGTTTGCGTCGAACCAACTTGTTCTGCCGAACGCCAACGCCGTCCACGGTCGCGCCCGCAAGGCCGAACGCGAGATGACGCAAACTCGGGAGAGCGGAACCTGCAAGCGAAAGGTCTTGCGCAAGGCTGGAACGGCGGTTGGGACACGTCATCTCGACCGCGCTTATCTTACCCTTATTGTACTCGATTCGGCATGATCGAGCGCAACCGCAAAGTCGCTGGCCGCAGGCTCAACCTTGATCTACCGGCCATGAGCTCGCGGCATTTGTCCCGCTGCGCGCGTGTTTCGGTGATGAGCGTTTATGATGAGAGGACGGCAACTGTGCCAATGTCCGCGCACGGAACGGAAAGGCTCGCCGCTCCCATTCGCCAAGCCCTGCTCCACCTACAGCTTTTGATCATTTCGGCCGACATGTTCACCCAAGCCAAATCGGATCATGCGTGCGGGGTTCCTTCTTTCGGACCTCGCGACAGTCGTGTTCTTTCGAAAGTGCCGTGGCGCGACGCCACCGCCGTCGGTCTCGAGTTGCTGCCCCTCACCGCTGAAGGGCTCCTTCGGCGCGGTAACATGATTTGCCTATCTTACCCGAAGCATCTATGTCCAGCGCGCACACGCCAAAGCGATACTGCTCGAGGATGGAATTGATTGCTGCCGGACGAGCAAGCCAATACCGCGACAGGAGAACTTCGAGCCTTATGTTCGATAGGATACTTGCGGCGACTTCGCCAGGCACTGCCCCCCAGATTCGAGGGGTAGCTTTGGCTTGAGCATGGTCTTAAGATGCGCATTAAGATCCTCGTCCAAGCTATAGCATCATCATCCTTTGCTATTGCGGACCCGTATAGCGCGGCTGCCAGCAAGGCTCGCCAAGCTTTGTGCAAAGACAATGCCGCTACGGATCCTTGCACTTCTAGTGCATTGCATCTGGCGAGGCCGTCCGATGTACTGCGCTCCGCGACACTGATCCGGCACAGGTCTGGATATCCGAGTTATTGCTGTGGGAGCCACGGTACATCGACGTTTCGCCGGGCGTGGCCACGCTGTGCCGGGGGCACCCGTAGACCGTTTTGAGCGCCTCCACGTCCAGCGGATGCCGGAGTGCTCCTTCGAGACTCGGTTCTCAATTGCGAGCAACGTTTCGCCAGCCGCGCGAGATGCGCTTGCGTTGAGATGCATGCCGGGAATGGTTTTGAGGCCCGCCTTCGCTCATTCTGCCGACGCTTTGCGGCCGCGGACTTGCGCCATTAAGGAGCAGCCATCATATTGTGGCATTCCAAAAACAGATGTAGCCATGCGCGAGCAACGCCTTCGCGACCACAATGCCATCTCAACTGGACTAGCAGAGTGCTGAAAACGCTGTTAGGCGCCGCGCCGGCGGCCGCGCCACGACGTGGTGGTAGAACTGATCTGCGATGATTGACCAATCAACGCCCGGCTCAACGATAGACATCACAGCAAGGATTGCGATCGAAAGAGGCCCATCAGATCAGATCAGTACTGTGTCTGGGTCCGCCGTTTCGTGACGCAGTATCTTAAGATCAAGCGGAGCTGCATGCACCTGCGCTCGCTTCTCGTGCCGATCAGACAAAGGAAGGCTACCGCTGCGGCAGCATCCAGGAGAACTTGCACAGTTTCCGGTTAGCGCAGTCTTGGACAAAAGTAAGCACACGCCGTGTTGCACAACGGCATCACGCGACCCCTCCCTGTCGCATTCTTTGCGCACGTCGCCGGTCCGTCTCGTTTTTGCCCCACCACGGCCAAACGGCTTCGTCACGTGCGGCGCGAGTGCGACAATGAAAGGAGCCTACTCTTGGATGAGTCGAGTGGAGTCTACGATCCGGAGGATCTCGCGATGTTGGGACACCTTTTTGATCAAGCAATCACATGTTTACCGACATGCATGCGAACCAGCGAGAACCGCGAGGCGATCGCGAGACTCGTTCTGCAACGCGCAGCGAGGGATGAATTGGGGTCACTGGCGAACTTGATGCTTGCACTTGTCTCGGCCGCTTGATCAACAGCATGCTCTCAGTGCTTCTGCGGTTCGCAGCAAGAGACGCACCATCTAGATCATTGAAATAACTTGATTCTCACGTGACGTCAGGTTGTAGGCTTGAAAATTGAGGACCATGACAAACGCCACACCACGACGGCGCCGATGGCGCATTGGAGAGCTTGCAGAGGCGACCGGCGTAACGGTACGCACTCTGCATCACTACGAACATACCGGATTGTTGACGGTCTCGGAACGTACCGATGGCGGTCATCGCATGTACGATCGTGAAAGCCTACAACGCGTCTCTCAGATTCGCGCGCTGCGTGAGCTCGGCTTCTCACTTCCTGAGATCCGCAAAGCAATAGAGGGGCGGACGTCTCTCACGGACCTGTTGCGCAACCATCTGGAACGGATTGAACTTCAAGTCGCGCGGACGACATTATTAAGGGACCGATTGCGCAATATGACGACGCAAGGTGAGACACAAGTCAGTGTCGACGAACTGCCGGCCACGTTAGACGCAATGTCACGGATTGAGAAGCGCACCCCCTCGGCGATCTGCACATGCGCCTCTAACGCTAGCCGCGAAGATCGGTGGCGCAAGATTCGCGACGAGCTACGAAGCTGCATGGATCAGCGTGAGCCTCCATGCAGTGAGCGGGCAAATGCAGTCGCGCGTCAGGCCCGTTCGCTCCTGACTGAGATCGCAGGAGTTGATTCGACTGTCTCAATGATACTCAAGGTGCTGACGCGATTGACCGAACCACACAATCTCGCCGGCTGGGATGCGAGCCTCATGCGATACCTCGATCTCGCCCTCGCCGCGCTGGAGGATCAGCTGGGACAGAATTGACGCGGTTGCGCGCGCTCTCGGTTGTCGGAATGACTCTAAACCCAATGAGTTGATGGTGACCGTTCAATTCTGACTGACAAGATCGTTGGCCTGTAGCAGTTCCTCTCCGCCTCTCCATTGTCGGCACTCATCGGGTCTTCTCTCTGTATCTTTTGGCAAACAACCTCGACGAGCAAGCTTCGAAGTACTTGATTCGCACGTAGCGTCATATTGTACCGTCTCACGCATCGTCGCAGCGACGGGGGCGGACAGACCGTCGGCTAAACCGAGGGAGACTCTAATGATCGGCATCACTTTCGGAACTTCCCGGTGAGAGGCCTCGGCGAGAACAAGTCGGTGGATGATCGTCCGGGCCTTTCAAGCGCCTCGTCGGCACACATCTGCCGAGCACAGGAGATTCGCGAGTGTACCGGCCAGGATGTTCGATATGGGTCCTGTCAACGCCTAGAGGACGCTCTCCTGACCAGTCCCGTAACGTCCATCCGTCCATGCCCGCCCGATACTTATGGATGAACCTGGCAACAACTTGAGCCTGTTCGTACCAATCTGAGTTCGATTCAAACATCATTGCGCTGGACTGCTGGTCGGCGCGTCATACCAACGGCGAAGCACACCAAGACGCGGCGCGATATCGGGAGCCCCACATGTCGATTCTTCGCGTTCATAGGCTTGCAACTGCTGCGCTCCTTTCCTTGATCCTGAGTTCGAGCGCCCGGGCAAAAGATGTTTACATTGCGGTAGCGGGCCCAATGACGGGAAGCACCGCGTCGCTCGGCGCGCAGATACGCGACGGAGCGGCCGCGGCCGTGGATTCGATAAATGAATCGGGTCTGCTGCCTGACACAAAGCTCATATTGAGGATTGTCGACGACGCATGCGATCCCAAGCAGGCCGTCGCTGTTGCCAATCGCTTGATAACTGACGGGATCAAGCTTGTCGTTGGGCACATTTGTTCATCTTCGTCGATTCCAGCTTCAGATATATCCGCCGAAGCGGAGGTGCTTCAGATTTCACCTGGCTCGACGAATCCCCGTCTGACAGAGCATGGCCTAATCACGCTGTTTCGGATTTGCGGCCGCGATGACCAACAAGGCAGGGTTGCGGCCGACTACATCGTGCGGCACCACCAAGGCGCAAAGCTCGCGGTCCTCGACGATAAGAGTACAGCAGGCAAAGGCATCGCCGATATCGTTGAATCGCGGCTTCGTGCAGCTGGCGCGTACACTGTTCGACAACGCTATGTTGCCGGCGAGAAGGATTACACCGCTCTGGTTTCGAGACTGAAGAGAGAGGGAATTCAGATCGTCTATATCGGCGGCTATTACAACGAGATCGGCCTCATCGTGCGTCAAGCTGCGGAGGCGGGCGCACGCCTGACTGTGGTCGCCAACGATCCGCTGATGACAAGCGACTTTTTGGCCGTTGCCGGCGAGGCCGCAAACGACACGCTCTTCACCTTTATGCCGGACCCGACGAAGAATGCTGCAGGGCAGCAGCTGTCGCCAGGCTTAAGGGTTCGAACCTATCTGCCGCGGGTTACACGCTCTACGCTTATGCCGCGGTTCAAGCATGGGCAGACTCCGTCAAACGGGCCGGCAGCTTCGATGCCACTCGGGTCGCTGCGGCCCTACGCTCGGGCTCAATCGAAACGGCCATTGGCACGGTTCGATTCGACTCTAAGGGAGACAATCCCGCTCCTGGCTTCATCGTCTACCGCTGGCGCGACAATACCGTCGATGCGATCGAGCAGAACTGATCGCCCGTCCCAACACCGCACGGAGCGTTCGAATGATGAACCATCCTCGATATAGCGATTACGCGCTGCTCACGTGCCTCGCAGTCGCCGCAGTCGCAGCATTTCTCGCCCTCGCGGCAGTGCTATCACAGCCGTCGTGCGCGCCCGAACGGCCGCCCGAAGAGTACGTTCCCATTCGCCTGGTGCCACTGCAGTGAGCACCACTTCCAGATTCGTAAGGCCGACGAACATCGGCACCTTCTTCCGGCTAGGCAAACTGATGCGCACGCTCTCGGGAGTGAACTGTCACGGCCTCTTCAGAAGGAACGTACCTTATGGGCAAGATGTCAGACGCGCACAGTCGCTCTGCGATTTGCGCGAGTTCGAGCCAATCGTTAGCAGCGCTGTTCGGCCGAGTGGACGTGGCGTCCCTTCTCTCCGTGAAAACCGGTACTCGCTTGGATGGCCTGTGCGGCGCCTGATCCGTGCTGATCGCTACCGGAGTTTTGAGGCCGGCTTTGATCCGGTGCCGCGTTTAGATCTAAGTCCGCCTATTGAACCCCCAACACTCACATTCATGCATGCCCTGCGCTTCCCGGCTCCGAATATAGCACGCGCCACGTAGGCTCGATGAACGCCATCAACTGCTCGCGTCGACAAAAGGGAGAACACCAAATTGGATGCAAAACTGCAAGCTATGCTTTCCGCGCTCTCGTCGGTCGCTCGCGAATTGGATGCTCTGCCGTCCGGGCGGCCCACCCCGGACAATGGTTTCCTGAAACTGAACACGAATGAGAACCCATTTCCTTTGCCGGGCATCGTGATGCGAAGCGCAATTGCAGCTCTTGAGCTGCAATACCTCTATCCAGAAGACGACAATGTCAGCTTGAGACAAGCGGCCGCAGCTGCCTATGGCATTGCAACTGATTGCGTGATGGCTGGCAATGGATCGTCTGAACTTCTCAGTCTCATTTACAGAGCCTTTCTTGCCCCGGGGGACGCCGTAGCAATGATGTCGCCAGGCTTTTCATTCAATCGCAAGCTTGCCATGTTGCAAGGGGCCCGCTTCATTGAAATTCCCTGGTCTGAACCTGACTGCTTGCCGATGGACGAGCTGGTTTTCGGTGCGGCGAAACATGCCAAATTCATTCTGCTAGCCAATCCGAACAATCCGACCGGAACCTTTGTTCCGCTCGCTGAGATCGAACGCCTCGTTATACGATCTGACCGATTGATCGTATTGGACGAAGCTTATGTCGATTTCGCACCTGAGGACGGCCTGCGCCTTGTTGAGCGCCATTCGAATCTTCTGGTCCTGCGCACGTTTTCCAAGAGTTATTCCGCCGCTGGCATTCGCATCGGCTTCGGTTTCGGCCATCCCGAGCTAATTGGGCGGCTTCGCAACATCCAGAATGTTTTCAACATGAATGTCGTCGCTCATGCGGTGGGCATGAGCGTCTTGCGCATCGCGACGCCTACGAGGAGAACCATCGCCACGTCAGGCTTGAGCGGCAGCGCGTAGCGGCCGCCCTTTTAGAATTTGGGTTCTCTGTCACGCCTTCCCACGCGAATTTCCTCCTCGCTCGTGTGCCCGTAGGCCAGGGTGGCAGATGGTGGCAGGCGGCGTTGGAAGACCACAAAGTCCTTGTTGCCTTCTTTCCGGACGCCGGCCTGGAAGAGTGCATTCGGGTTAGCATCGGTACAAAGCGCCAGATGGATGCTTTTCTTGCGGCTGTCGGCAGCATTCTTAAGAAAGTGGGATGCCGCGGCTAGTGGCCCCTTCCACTCAAGTCACGGATCCCCGTTCGTGATCGATCCGGACGAACACCTGATGAAGCTTCGCGACGCAGCCGGAGTCAGTTTTCATCCAGTCAGCGCATTACGAGCTGTTGAGAACGGCTTCGCAGCCTATGCAGCGCATGCCAGCGAGCACCTCCTGCACCCCCGAAACCCGGCGATTCCGGTCCTCTCTACCTAGGAGATAACTGAGTGAGAAACGTTCTTCCAAACCTGACCTGCGGCATATTTGATCATCTTGACGAGGACGGCCGCGATATCGCCCGGCAATACGCGGACCGCCTCGCGCTGGCGGAGGCCTACGACCGGCTCGGTTTCTATGCCTATCATCTGGCGGAGCATCATTGCACTCCCCATGGAAGGGGCCCCTCGCCGAACTTGTTTCTGTCGAGTGTCATACAACGCACACGGCGACTTCGCGTTGGTCCATTGGTTATGCTGCTCAACCTCTATCACCCGCTGCGTGCATTCGAGGAGATCTGCATGTTGGATCACCTGAGCAGCGGCAGGGTTGAGGTCGGACTTGGTCGCGGCTCCCTACCGATCGAGCTGAGCTATTTTGGGGTTGGAGCCGACGTTGCCTCGAGCCGTTACGAGGAAGCTTCCCAAATCTTCGTTAGCGCGATGAATGGCGGCCCGCTTTCATACCAGGGGCAGCATTTTGCGCTGAGCGACGTTCCCTTGACGCTTTCACCTCACCAGCGTCCCTGTCCCCCGACATGGATTGCTACAAATCGGCCAGAGTCCGCTCATTGGGCGGCGGCAAATGGCGCAAATCTGGCGTGCATGGGGCCTTCTTCTGCCGTTCGCAAGGTCACCGATCGCTATCACGCTCATCGAAACGCGGAGCGTGACGCCAGCGGTTCAGCACCATTTCTCGCATTGCTCCGCATGGTCGTAATTGCCAGCTCTGAAGCAGCCGCCCGTTCCCTCGCCGCGCCAGCCTACGAAACATGGCTCAGAAGCTTTAAGTTCCTGTACGAGCTCAATGACATCCCGCCTCCATCCAACCTGCCCCTGACCTTAGATGCCGCAATCGACAGTGAACTGTGCGTTGTCGGAACGGGCGCTTCGGTGCGCCAAACTCTTCTCGATCATCTGGAAGAGGCAGGGGCCAACTATCTTCTTTGCCAGCTCGCCTTCGGATCTCTGACACTGGATGCCTGCCTCAATACGGCAACTGCGATTCACTCCGAGCTCATAGCGGCAGACCGCTGACGGTGAGCCAACAGCGAATTGCAATAAATTTGCCATTGATCCAGCAACAAATGACAACGCCGAGAGTCGATGAGTACCGGAGCCGAATGCATCTATAAGGCCGCTCTTGCGGTCCAAAGGGACTTTATGCGGATTCGACCCTTTCGACTACATCACCGAACAGGAGGCGTAACTGCAAACGAACGGCCTGTCCTTCACTTTGCGTGCCTTGATACTGCCCGAGCAGTGGTTTGCTTGGGCAGGTAAGTCGGCTCACGCTCGTTCCGCTTTGGCGCGCTGGTTCGTCGATCCCATTCTACACGAATCCGAGGTGTGGCTTATCGCCCGAGCGGGCCTGTCGTGACGCGGTCCCGGCCGCGCTCCGCTCAGACCGAAGAGATCGCGCGTAAGCTCGAGATCGTGCTAGCGGAATTGGCTTCGCTGCGCATTCTGCTGGCCGCGCACGGCATTAGCACCCCGCGACCTCTCGATGCGGACTACCTCACTGTTCAGCGGTTCGCAGTGATGAACCACATAAGCGCCGAAGCCGTGCTCTCTCGGATCCGCCGCGGCAAGTTACGCGCGGAGAAACGCGGTGGCCGGTGGTGGGTAACATGCACGGTTTGCACAGCATAGCCGTGCAGGGACGAGGACAGTAAGACAGACGAAGTGAATCAATCCGAGATACGGACTCCGGCACGAGAAATGATATGTGCGTTTAAGTTAGCATCTCTTCTGAGCTCGACCAGACGGCGATGGAGACTCAAGAGATCGATCGAGGTCAACGTAGCGCACGCCAACACGCCGTCGCCAGATCGGGAGGCTCAATCTCGATGTACCCATGCAATCACAAAACGCGTGGGCGCCCAGAGCACCGGGTATCTGATGACCACCGTTGCGTGACCGGGGATCACTCAGTCAATTCCGCCTGGTTAACAGAGCGATCTCAGTGAACAAGCGGAAACGCATTGGACGCCTGGCAGGAGAAGTCCAACTCCGATGCCGCTGGCGGTTTGTGGCAAACAGAACCACCCTCCATGTCGGTTTTTCGACGTGAGCCACCGCACGCGCCCGGGTTACGGCCTGGAGCACAGGAAAGATAAATGCCTTGCTCGCAAATCGCACGCTTTGCGAGCTTCCCTGAGCAACCTGCGATCTCACGCCCCTGGCAGAGAAATTGCACTCCAGTCATTCGCCTCTTTCAGGGGCGCCGCGCGCGCCGGTGTCACACGGG